>WVWW01000057.1:297-541 GCA_011773795.1 Acidobacteriota bacterium | reverse complement strand
CGTGATCATCTTCATCGACGAGATCCACTCGCTGATCGGCGCGGGCTCGGCCGAGGGCTCGCTGGACGCCGCCAACATCCTCAAGCCGACGCTGTCGCGCGGCGAGGTGCAGTGCATCGGCGCGACGACGCCCCGCGACTACCACAAGTACATCGAGAAGGACCGCGCGCTGGTGCGCCGCTTCCAGCCGATCAACATCAAACCTCCGACCGAGAGCGAGACCTACGAGATCCTCGCCGGAGTC
>WVWW01000057.1:0-153 GCA_011773795.1 Acidobacteriota bacterium | reverse complement strand
ACGTGCTCGACGAAGCCGGCGCGCGGGTCAAGCTGGGAAAGTCCACTTCCTACACGGAGATCAAACGCATCGAGCGCGAATTGAAGCGTGCCGTCAACGGGATGAAAAGCGCCCTGGCGCGCAAGGATTTCGATGAGGCCGTGGCGTTCCACG
>WVWW01000076.1:631-1086 GCA_011773795.1 Acidobacteriota bacterium | reverse complement strand
GGCCTGGACGCCGACAACTGCATCCTCTGCAACCGCTGCGTGCGCTACTGCGAGGAGGTCATGCTCTGCTCGGCGCTGACGCTGACGGACAAGGGACCCGGCGGGCACATCCAGCCCACTCGCGGGGAGTCGTTCCTCGACACCGACTGCGAACTGTGCGGTGGTTGCGTGTCGACCTGTCCCACCGGAGCGCTCTACGACAAGCGCGCGCTCGGCACGCACGACGACGCCGTCGCCAAGACCACGACGACCTGCACCTACTGCGGCGTGGGCTGCCAGCTCGACCTCCACGTGCAGGACAACAAGATCGTCAAGGTCGGCACCAAGATCGGCGCGCCGGTGTCCGAGGGCAACCTCTGCGTCAAGGGCCGTTTCGCGTTCGACTTCGTCGATCACCCCGACCGGTTGACGGCGCCCCTGGTACGCAACGATGCCGGCGAGCTCGTCGAGGCGAG
>WVWW01000076.1:0-580 GCA_011773795.1 Acidobacteriota bacterium | reverse complement strand
AGCCGTTGCACCAACGAAGAGAACTACCTGCTGCAGAAACTGGCGCGCGGGGTGATGGGCACCAACAGTGTCCACTCCTGCGCGGCCACGTGACACGCACCGACGGTCTACGGCCTGGTCAGGTCGTTGGGTGCGGGGGCGATGACCAACAGCATCGCCGAGATCGAGAACGCGGACTTCCTGTTCGTGATCGGCTCGAACACCACCGAGGCGCATCCGGTCATCGCGTTGCGCATGAAGAAGGCCGCGCGGCGCGGGGCCACGATCGTCGTCGCCGATCCGCGCGAAATCTGGCTCACCAAGCTGGCCAAATACCACCTGCAGCTGCAACCCGGCACCGACGTCTGGCTGATCAACGCGATGATGCACGTGATCGTCTCCGAGGATCTCGTCGATCACGACTACGTCCGCGAGCACGCCGAAGACTTCGAGGCCGTCAAGGAAGTCGTGCTGCGCTACCCGCCTGAAGAGGCGCAGAAGGTCACCGGGGTTCCGGCCGAGCTGATCCGCAAAACCGCGCGCGAGTACGCCACGACCGACCGCGCGGGCGTCTACTACACGCTGGGCATCACCGAGCACA
>WVWW01000242.1:1584-1888 GCA_011773795.1 Acidobacteriota bacterium | reverse complement strand
CGTCGAACACAATTGCTTCGTTTGCCACAGCGTCAAGGCCTTCGACATCCAGTCGCCGACCGACAAGGGCCCGGACCTTTCGCTGGCGCCCGACGACGTGCGCGCCCGGTTCAACAAGACGGTCGAGGAGTTCATGTTCGACCCGACCGGCACGATGAAGATCATCCTCGAGAGCCAGATCGTGCTGACCGACGAGCAGAAGTGGGAGGCGGTCAACAAGATCATGAAGGCCTACGACATCGTCAAGAACCGCTCCGAGGAAGGGTCGGCTGAATGAAACACGTTAACGAGTCTTCATACAAAG
>WVWW01000242.1:0-1511 GCA_011773795.1 Acidobacteriota bacterium | reverse complement strand
CGTGTTGACCCTTTCGGGTTGCGCATCGGAGCCGCCGGGTCGCGGCGGCCGGGGTGCGCGTGGAGCAGGAGGCGGTTCCGACGTGACGGACGCGGCGCTCGCCACCTACGTACCCCCCGGCGATCTCGACGAGTACTACCTGTTCTATTCGGGCGGCCATAGCGGCCAGATCTTCGTTTCGGGGATCCCGTCGATGCGGCACATCGCGACGATCCCCGTGTTCACGCCGTACCCCGGCACGGGTTACGGTTTCGACGACGAAACGAAGGAGATGCTCGGCGGGTACACCTGGGGCGACTCGCACCATCCCGGATTCTCCGAGACCAACGGTGAATACGACGGCCGTTGGCTGTTCATCAACGACAACGCCAACGGACGGATGGCGCGGATCGACCTGCGCGACTTCAAAACCAAGCAGATCCTCAAGATCCCGCACATCTCGGCGAACCACGGCAGTTCTTTCGTCACGCCGAACTCCGAATACGTAACGATGTCGACGCGCATGTCGGTGCCGTTCCCCGAAGGCACGTATGCCGACGTGTCGGAGTACGGGACGAAGTACAAGGGCGTCATCGCGGGCATCAAGATCGACCCCGACGACGGCAACATGACGCTGGCTTGGGAAATCCTCGCGCCTCCGTTCAACTACGATCTCGGCGACGCGGGCAAGGGTCCCAGCGACGGGTTCATGTTCTTGACCTGCTACAACTCGGAGCGCGAATTCATCGAGGGCGGCAAGCTCGAGGTGACCGCGTCGCAGAAGGACAAGGACTACGTCCTCGCCGTAGATTGGCGCGCGGCCGAGCAGGCCGTCGCCGACGGCAAGGCCAAGAACATCGGCGGCGCCATGGTGATCGACCCGCTGGACGCTCCGGGCGTGGCCTACTTCATGCCGCTGGCCAAGTCGCCGCACGGCGTGGACGTTTCTTCCGACGGCCAGTGGATCATCGGCTCCGGCAAGCTGTCGCCGACGACGACCGTCTACAACATCGACAAGATCAAGAAGGCGATCGCGGACCAGGACTTCGAGGAGACGATCGACGGCATTCCGGTGCTGACCTACAACTCGGTCCGCGAGGCCGAGGTGCCGGTGGGCCTGGGCCCGCTGCACACGCAGTTCGACGGCCGCGGCTACGCCTACACGTCGCTGTTCGTGGAGAGCGCCGTGGCCAAGTGGAAGCTGCCGCCCTACGACGACCCGGCGAACATGGAACAGTACGTCCTCGACAAGATCCCCGTGGCCTACAACATCGGCCACCTGGTGTCCGCCGAGGGCGACTCGATGTCGCCGGACGGCAACTACCTGGTCGCGCTGAACAAGCTGTCCAAGGGGCGCCACATCAGCGTCGGCCCGTCGATCCCCGAGTCGGCCCAGCTGATCGACATCTCGGGCGACAAGATGAAGCTGCTGTACGACGCTTTCACCGAACCCGAACCGCACTACTCGGTGACGATCAAAGCCGACAAGATCAACGCCATCGAGGTTTACCCCAAAGAGGAGTCCGACAACC
>WVWW01000162.1:1030-1252 GCA_011773795.1 Acidobacteriota bacterium | reverse complement strand
TGGAACCAGGGATCGAGCTGCAGCTCCTCGAAGCGCTGGCGGATGTACCAGTAGACGTCCGCCGTGGTGGTCGCCCCCGGCGTGATCACGCGGCTGGAGAAGGCCTCGGCGATGACCCGTCGCGCCAGGGCCACGATCTGGGGATAGATCTCCAGCTCGAGCGGTGTTCGCGACTCCAGCCAGCGCACGCACAGCTCTTCGGCACTGACCACGCGGCCGCGC
>WVWW01000162.1:735-1016 GCA_011773795.1 Acidobacteriota bacterium | reverse complement strand
CGCAGCGAGGCGGTGAGCCCGTCGCCGAAGGGCCAGTCGGGGCTGGTGTTGATGCCGATCCTGGCCGGGTCGCGCTCGGCGACCAGCTCGGCGAGCCGTTTCCACTGCTCGTCCAGCGAGCCCCCGGTCCAGGCCGGCTCGTAGAACCCCTTGATCGGGTAGCGGCTGACGGTCAGGCGCTCCACGCCCTTCTCGGGCCCGCGGTCGTGGAAGACGAGCATCGTCGTGCGGCGCGCGGCGAAAGCCGGCTCGGGAACCAGGGTCAGGTAGACCGGGTCCTC
>WVWW01000162.1:378-546 GCA_011773795.1 Acidobacteriota bacterium | reverse complement strand
GGACATGGGTTCCCCCGATCGAAGCGATCGGAGGATTCTACTACTAGCGCTGGGTGCCTTCCGGCCACTGGTAGAACTGGCCGTTGGCGTAGATGATCGCGTCGTTGAATTCGGTCGTCCGGCCGCCGATGAAGTTCAGCGCGCCGCCGTCCTTGCCGCCCGAGCCCA
>WVWW01000162.1:0-241 GCA_011773795.1 Acidobacteriota bacterium | reverse complement strand
TGGGGTAGACCGTGTTGTCGACCGAGTACTCCTCCACGGCGGTGCCGATCGAGCGCAGGTCGGCCATGGTGCGCTTCTGCTTGCCGCGGTCGATCGCGTTGAGCAGGTTCGGGATCGCGATCGCGGCGATGATGCCGATGATGGCCACCACGATGAGCAGCTCGATGAGGGTGAAACCCCGGTCGCTCGAACGTTGCTTGTTCTTCATCATCCCGGCCTTTACGTTTCCTGATGAAAAGCA
>WVWW01000210.1:1595-1872 GCA_011773795.1 Acidobacteriota bacterium | reverse complement strand
GCTTGGACGTGCTGAACTTCATCTCCCACGGCATCTCCAAGATCCCGCGCGCAGCGCCCGGGGACGAGGCTTACGGCTCGAGCGTCGATCGCGACCCCGCCGAACAGGTGCCCGCCGACCCGCTGTCGGCATATGCGATCTGTCTCACCGATCGTGCCAAGAGCGGCGAGCTCGATCCGCTCGTGGGTCGCGAAACGGAGATGCTGCGCACGCTCGAGGTGCTGTGCCGCAGGCGCAAGAACAACCCCGTGTTCGTCGGTGACGCGGGGGTGGGCAA
>WVWW01000210.1:666-1469 GCA_011773795.1 Acidobacteriota bacterium | reverse complement strand
CGGGGGCGACCAGCGGCGGCACGATGGACCTGGCCAATCTGGTCAAACCCGTGCTCGCCGGTGGACGCATCCGGCTGATCGGCTCGACCACGTTCGACGAATTCAAACAGTTGGAGAAAGACCGCGCGCTGCATCGCAGGCTTCAGAAGATCATCGTCGACGAACCCGGTGTCGAGGAAACCGTCAAGATTCTCGACGGGTTGAAGAAGCGCTACGAGAAGCACCACGACGCCCGCTACACCGAGGCCGCGGTGCTCACCGCCGTGCGTCTCGCGCAACGGCACCTGCGGGACTACAAGCTTCCGGACTCGGCCGTCGACGTGATCGACGAAGCCGGAGCGATGGTGCGGTTGCGCGAGCAGGGCAACGGCGGCCGGGTCGTCGACGAGGCCGACGTCGAGAAGGTCATCGCGCGCATGGCGCGGATACCCGAAAAACAGGCCACCGTGTCCGACAAAGAGCGGCTGCGCACGTTGGCCGAGTCGCTCAAGCGCGTGGTCTTCGGCCAGGAAGAAGCCGTCGATCTGGTTTCCAAGGCGATCCGGCGTGCGCGGGCCGGTCTGGGGCACCCCGACCATCCCGCCGGCTGCTTCCTGTTCACCGGCCCGACCGGCGTGGGCAAGACCGAGCTGGCCCGGCAGCTCGCGCGCCACCTGGGCAACGAGTTCATCCGCTTCGACATGAGCGAGTACCAGGAAAAGCACGCCGTGGCGCGTCTGATCGGTGCGCCGCCCGGCTACGTCGGATTCGAACAGGGCGGGTTGCTCGTCGATGCGGTCCGTTCGCACCCCTACAGCGTCGTG
>WVWW01000210.1:306-607 GCA_011773795.1 Acidobacteriota bacterium | reverse complement strand
CCTGTTCAACATCTTGTTGCAGGTGATGGATCACGCGACCCTGACGGACAACACCGGCCGGCGAGCCGACTTCCGCCAGGTGGTCCTGATCATGACGTCGAACGCCGGATCGCGCGAGTTGTCGGCGCGCGGTATCGGCTTCGGGGGCAAGGGCGCCAAGGATGCCCGCTCGCGGGCGATGGCGGCGATCGAAAAGGTGTTCAGCCCCGAATTCCGCAACCGGCTGGACGCAATCGTTCCTTTCGACCCGCTCACACCGGAAGTCATGGAGACGATCGTCGAGAAGTTCATCCTCGAACTC
>WVWW01000210.1:0-271 GCA_011773795.1 Acidobacteriota bacterium | reverse complement strand
TTCGGCGAACTTGAAAACGGCGGCACGGTGACCATCAGGCTCGCCGCCGACCGCCTCGAGTTCGAAGTCGACGCGCAGGAAACGCCTCCACAGGACCACCCGCCGGCTCCGGCCGACGCCGGCTGATGCCCGTTTACGTGCTCGGCGACGAGCTCGTCTTCCCCCCGGTCGACGGCGCCGAGGACGGTCTCGTCGCGGTCGGTGGCGATCTTTCGACCGAGCGGCTCTTGCTGGCCTACAAGAGCGGGCTGTTCCCGTGGTACGAAGAGGG
>WVWW01000216.1:1128-2043 GCA_011773795.1 Acidobacteriota bacterium | reverse complement strand
GGCGCGAAGGGACGTTCCACGCGGCCGCGCACGAACAACGCCCCGATCACTTCGCGGCCGAACAACAACGGGACGACCAGCAGGGACTTGTAGCCCTTCTCCAGCAGGATGTGGCGTACCTCGGCAACCAGCGGTTCGTTCTCGACGTCGTCGATCACGACGGGTTCGCGCGTTTCCAGCGCCTGTTGCACTTCGGGATACGCGGCGAGGTCCACGGCCAGCATGTCCACGTCCGGGTGGCCCTTCGAGGCGACGACGAAGCAGTGCCCCGCATCGCTGTCGAACAGCAGNNTGACGATGCGGCGCATCACTTGCTGGATGTCCAAGCTGCTGCCGATCGCCTCGGCGATGCTCAGCAACGCCCACTGTTCGGAAACGGTCTGCCGCAGCGAACGGAACGGGCGTTGATGCTCGTCGAGGCACTCGCCGAGTTTGCCGAAGGACAGACCTGCGGCCAGGGTCAACGGCAGAATCTCCCACGCCAGGCCGGCGGCCCCGGCCCACGCCGCATACATCACCGCGACGGCGCCCGAGGCGAGTACGATCTTGCGCAGGTCGGTCACCAGCGCCGCGGCGACGACGACGGAGAAGAGCGCGAGGAAGCCGGTTGTCGGGATCGCGGCGGCTCCGAGCAGAGCGAGCCCGACCGTCGCCGCGTCGAGCCCGAAAAGGTATCCCCGCTCGATCCATCGCTCCAGCCGCTCGGGCTCGAACAGGTGCAGCGCCATTTGCATCGCAAGCACGGCGAACGAGAGAGCGAAAGCCCAACCCACGGTGGGCGATCGGTTGGCGATGATCACGAGCACCAGCGCCAACAGCGGCCAACGCCAAAACAGGAGCCTCGACATGCGCATCTCTCTCCGAGAACACATTTAGATAATTGTAATCTTACATATATGTATTCGTAGCGAATAT
>WVWW01000216.1:146-1103 GCA_011773795.1 Acidobacteriota bacterium | reverse complement strand
AGGGGTTAGGACGGGTGGTTCTCAGCCATCAAACCGGGGTTCGAATCCCCGTAGCGCTACCACTTTTTCCCCGCCGGACGCCCGTCAGGGCCCGTGTCCGGGCTCGGCCAGGCAGGCCACGATTTCAAGCGTTTCCGGGATGCGCGTGTCCGGGCACAGCCGGTGCAGGATGCTCACCACGTTGCGGCGGACGTCGTCGACGCGGTCGGTCGTCAGCCGATCCTCGACGACCTTCCCGACGTAGAGGTCGTCCCCCAGGCTGACGATCCGGAGAAATGCGGGATCCTCGCCGGAAACGTACTTGCGGTCCGGGCCGCTGACCGCTTCGAGCTGGCGCCGCAACCCCGTATCGAGCTTCAGGCCGATAAAGAGCTTGTTTCGATCGGAGAGTTCCACAACTCGCCTCAGGCCATCAGGGCCAAGACTTCGTCGGTTCTGCGGCGCATCAAATCACTGTCGCCGCGCGTCTCGACGTTGAGCCGGATCAGCGGCTCGGTGTTCGACATCCGCAGGTTGAACCGCCAGTCGTCGAAGTCGACTCCCACCCCGTCGGTGTGGTCGACCTTCAGGGCGTCCGCGGCGTAGGTTCGTTCGATCTTCGCCAGCGCCGGCGTCCGCATCGTCGACGCGCCGGTTGATCTCGCCGGACGCCGGAAACCGTTCCATCCGATCACCGATCAGATCGCTCAACGAGCGCCCGGTCTTGGAGATCATCTGCAACACCAGCATCCACGGGATCATCCCGCTGTCGCAGTAGGAGAACTCGCGGAAGAAGTGGTGCGCCGACATCTCGCCGCCGTAGACGGCGTCCTCGCGGCGCATGACCTCCTTGATGAAGGCGTGCCCGCTCTTGCACTGAACCGGAACGCCCCCGGCCCGTTCGACGATCTCGATGGTGTTCCAGGTCAGGCGCGGATCGTGAACGATCTTGGCCCCGGGGTGGCTTTCGAGCACGCT
>WVWW01000216.1:0-138 GCA_011773795.1 Acidobacteriota bacterium | reverse complement strand
ACGATGTAATACCCCTCGATGAACTGGCCGCGCTCATCGAACAGAAAACAGCGATCGAAGTCACCGTCCCAGGCGATCCCGACATCGGCGCCGTGGGCCGCCACCGCGTCGGCCGTCACCCGGCGGTTCTCGGGCAGC
>WVWW01000025.1 GCA_011773795.1 Acidobacteriota bacterium | reverse complement strand
CAGGTCGGGCGAGATGCCGAGCGTCATCAGCATCGGTACGAAGATCGGCGCGAGCAGCCCCCACTTGCCGCTGGCCGAACCGACGAAGATGTTGACGAAGGCGGTCAACAGCACGATGCCGACGATCGTGAACGCCGCGGGCAACCCGAGCGCTTCGAGCGCCGTGGCGCCTTGGACCGCAAGCAACACGCCGAGGTTCGAAATGTTGAATGCGTAAACGAATTGCGCGATGAAGAACATGATCACGAGGTAGTAGGCCATCGTCTTCATCGCGTGGGACATGCCGTCGATCATGTCCTTGGAACTCTTCAACGTGCCCGCGACGACGCCGAACACCAGGCCGGGGATCAGGAACAGCAGGAAGATCAACGACACGATCGAACGCATCATCGGCGCGGCAAAGCTCGTCAGGCCGCCGGAATCCGGGTCGCGCCATGGCGAGCCCTCGGGAACGGCCGTGCCGAACAGCAGGACCAGGCCGAGGATCATCGCCACGACCGCCCAGCGCAGGCCCTTGCGCTCGTTGTCCTTGATGTCGTGGATCTCGGGCAGTTCCTCTTCGTCGCCGTCGATCTCGGTGCCCTTGAGACGCGGCTCCACGACGCGGTCGGTGAGCCACCAGCCGAGACCGATGATCAGGATCGACGAAGCCGTCGTGAAGAAGTAGTTGTTGAGCGGGTTGAGCACGATGTCGGGATCGAGGATCTGCGCGCCGGCCTGCGACAGCCCCTGCAGCAGCGGGTCGAGCGAGGACGGCACGAAGTTCGCCGAGAAGCCGCCCGACACGCCGGCGAACGCGGCGGCGATACCGGCCAGCGGATGCCGGCCCGCGGCATAGAAGATGACGCCTCCCAGCGGAATGACGAGCACGTACCCCGCGTCCACGGCGGAGTGGCTGACGATGCCGACGAGCACGACCATCGGTGAGAGCAGCCACTTCGCCGTCACGTTGAGCAGCGAGCGGATCGCGGTGTTGATGAAACCGGTGTGTTCCGCGACGCCGATGCCGAGCATCGCCACGAGCACGACGCCGATCGGGTGAAAGTGCGAGAAGTTCGTGACCATGACCGAGAGGAACTCGGTGAAGGCCCGGCCCGAGAGCAGGTTCTTGATCGCGATCGGCTCGCTGGTGCGCGGGTCGATCGCTTCGAACGAAACGTAGGAAAGCGCCCACGAGAGCAACCACACGGCGAACAGCAGGATGATGAACAGCACCGCCGGGTCGGGCAACTTGTTGCCGACCCGCTCGACGGCTCCGAGCATCCGCGCGCTGAGGCCGTTCTTTTTCTCGTCAGCCATGCCGCCCTCCCGGGATTTCCCCTCAAGTCCGCCGCGTAGCTTGGCAGTTTTGGGCCGCGAATGGAAGCCCGGCCACAGGCGCTCGAGGCCCGCTTTCGCCGGGCCTTCGATCAGGGAATCGGCAACGTCGGGGGCGAAGGCGTGACGTTCCGTGAACCCGTCCCTGATCCCGCTCGCCGGACGTTTCCACAGTCGGTGCATCTCGATCAGCCGGTAGTGCCGGAGTCGTTGTCCGGCTTGCATGAGCCCGCGTTTGCGGAACAGCC
>WVWW01000223.1:1048-1260 GCA_011773795.1 Acidobacteriota bacterium | reverse complement strand
ACAAGAGCGCGATGGCGCGCAAGGTGGTGATCCTCGGGCTGGACGGCATGGACCCGGGCATGACGACGAAGCTGATGCGCGAGGGGCGCCTGCCCAACTTCCAGAAGCTCGCCGAGCACGGCGTGTTCCGGCCGCTCGACACGAGCGTGCCCTCGATGTCGCCGGTGGCGTGGTCGACGTTCGCGACGGGCGTCGACGCGAGCCGCCACTGC
>WVWW01000223.1:757-918 GCA_011773795.1 Acidobacteriota bacterium | reverse complement strand
CCAAAGATGAAGCTGCTGCAGAAGAGCCAGCACTTCTGGAAGCTGCTCGGCGAGAAGAACATCTTCTCGATCATCCAGCGCGTCCCGATCACCTTCCCGCCGGTGCCCTTCAAGAACGGGCTGCTGCTCTCCGGCATGTGCGTGCCCGACCTGCGCGGCAG
>WVWW01000223.1:401-616 GCA_011773795.1 Acidobacteriota bacterium | reverse complement strand
GCATGACGCTGCCGTTCACGCTCACGATCGCGGACGACGGAGACTCCGCCGAGATCGAGATCGACGGCGGCGAGAAGCTCACGCTCAACGTCAACGAGTACTCGGACTGGGTCGAGCTCACCTTCAAGGCCGGCCTCGGCGTCAAGGTCAGCGGGATCGCGAAGTTCTACCTGATCTCGACCGAGCCCCACGTGAACCTCTACATGACGCCGATC
>WVWW01000223.1:0-255 GCA_011773795.1 Acidobacteriota bacterium | reverse complement strand
TCCTCGACGCCGTCAAGCAGTCGAAGAGGGGGCTCGTCACGACGGTCTTCGACACCACCGACCGCGTGCAGCACATGTTCTACCGCTACCTCGACCCCACCCACCCGGCCAACGCGGGCAAGGACACCGAGGAGTGGAAGGACGCGATCGCGCAGGTCTACGAGCGGGCCGACGCGCTGCTCGGCAAGGTCTGGCACCTGGTCGACGACCCCGACACCACCTTCATGGTGATCAGCGACCACGGCTTCACGAACT
>WVWW01000111.1:940-1114 GCA_011773795.1 Acidobacteriota bacterium | reverse complement strand
GAGCGAGGACCTCGCCGCCGACACGCTCCTGGCGTGCGTCACGGTCGGTCATCACTCCCTTCGAGGTCGAGAGAATCGCGATCCCCATCCCCGCGCGAACGCGTGGGATCTCGTCGGCGCCGACGTACCGTCGGAGCCCGGGGCGGGAGACGCGCTGGAGAGAGCGGATCACCG
>WVWW01000111.1:586-819 GCA_011773795.1 Acidobacteriota bacterium | reverse complement strand
CGATCTCGATCTTCATCTTCGCCAACGGCATATCGACGCGACGGTGCCCCGCCCGGCCCGCGTTTCGGATCCGGGTCAGCATGTCGGCGATAGGATCATTCATGCTCATCGCTTCTTACCAGCTCGCCTTTCGTACCCCTGGGATCTCCCCCTGCAGCGCCATCTCCCGGAAGCAGATCCGGCACAGCCCGAACTTCCGAATGTACGCCCGCCCGCGACCGCACCGCTGACAT
>WVWW01000111.1:291-522 GCA_011773795.1 Acidobacteriota bacterium | reverse complement strand
GCGTCTCGCCGCGGAACGGCATCCCGATCTCGCGAAGGAGCACCAGCGCCTCGTCGTCCCGGTCGGTCGTGGTGACGAAGGTGATGTCCATTCCGTGGATCCGGACGATGTCGTCGTAGTCGATCTCCGGGAAGACCATCTGCTCGCGCACGCCGACGGTGATGTTGCCGCGGCCGTCGAAGGCTCCCGTGCTGAAACCGCGGAAGTCCCTGATGCGAGGAACGGCGCAGC
>WVWW01000111.1:0-164 GCA_011773795.1 Acidobacteriota bacterium | reverse complement strand
TTGACCGGTGATGACCGCCAGCTCCTTGACGACGGAGTCCAGCAGCTTCGGGTCGTCCTTGGCGTCCCCGAGGCCGGCGTTGAGAACGATCTTCTCCAGCCGCGGTACCTCCAGACGGTTGCCGAACCCGAACTCCTCCCGGAGCTGCGGCACGACATGCCGCT
>WVWW01000285.1:1102-1243 GCA_011773795.1 Acidobacteriota bacterium | reverse complement strand
CGAACCCCCGGGCGATGCTCGAAATCCTGTGCGGGCGGCTCGGGCTCGATTTCAGCGAACGCATGCTGGAGTGGCCCGCCGGCCGGCGTGCGACCGACGGGGTGTGGGCCAAGCACTGGTACGACGCCGTCGAGGCGTCCA
>WVWW01000285.1:296-924 GCA_011773795.1 Acidobacteriota bacterium | reverse complement strand
CCGTCCAGGGCGGCGACGCCGTCTGGGAAGGGTTGCGCGTTTATCGCGGCACGATCTTCCGGCTGACCGAACACCTGAACCGGTTGCGCAGTTCGGCCAAAGCGCTGGCCTTTGCCGGGATCCCCTCCGACGACGAGATCCGCGAGGAGATCCGCCGCACGCTCGAGGCCAACGGGATGTACGACGGCGTCCACATCCGCCTGACGCTGACGCGCGGCGTCAAGATCACGTCGGGGATGGACCCGCGGCTCAACCAGGCCGGTCCGACGCTGATCGTCCTGGCCGAGCACAAGGCGCCGGTTTACGACCGCACGGGTTTGCGACTGATCACCAGCAGCGTCCGCCGATTCCCGCCGGATTGTCTCGACCCGAAGATCCACCACGCGAATCTGATCCAATCGATCCTGGCCAAGATCGAGGCCAACCATGCCGGAGCCGACGACGCTGTGATGCTGGACAAACAAGGCTTCGTCGCCGAGACCAACGCGACGCACCTTTTCATCGTCGAAAACGGGAAAGTCGTGACCAGCCGCTTGGTCGCCTGTCCCGAGGGTGTCACGCGGGATTGCGTCCTGGCGTTGTGCGAGCAAAACGGGATCGAGCATGAGGTGCGCGACGTGTCCTTGAC
>WVWW01000285.1:0-282 GCA_011773795.1 Acidobacteriota bacterium | reverse complement strand
ACGTGTCCTTGACGGAGGTCTACCGCGCCGACGAGATGTTCTGCAGCGGTACGATGGGTGAACTGGCTTCGATCATCGAGGTCGACGGTCGCCGTATCGGCGACGGCAACCCGGGACCGCTGACGCGCAAACTGTCGGATCTCTACGCCACCATGACAGCCACGCAAGGCGAGCGAATCGTGGAGCCGGCAGGCACATGAGCGACAAGAACATCTTGGGCATCTCGGCGTACTACCACGACAGCGCCGCCTGTCTCGTGGCCGGCGGGCGCGTCGTCGCCGC
>WVWW01000189.1 GCA_011773795.1 Acidobacteriota bacterium | reverse complement strand
GCTAGCTCGTCCTTCGGGATGTCGCCGACCTTGTACTCCTCTTGCGCCTCCGCCACCTGCTTGACGCGGTCGGTGATGTCGCGGATCGCCTTCTGGATGCCCTCCGGCTGAATATCGTGCTCCGCGTTGTAGGCCTCCTGGATCCCGCGGCGGCGGCCGACCTCGTTGATCGCACGCTTCATCGAGTCGGTCATCGTGTCGGCGTACATGATGACCGCGCCGTTGACGTGGCGGGCGGCCCGCCCCATCGTCTGGATCAGCGACCACTCGGAGCGCAGGTAGCCCTCCTTGTCGGCGTCGAGGATGGCGACGAGGCTGACCTCGGGCAGGTCAAGCCCTTCCCGCAGCAGGTTGATGCCGACGACCACGTCGTAGACGCCGAGCCGCAGGTCGCGCAGGATCTCGACGCGCTCGAACGTCTGCACCTCGGAGTGCAGGTAGTGGGTCTTGACGCCCATCTCCATCAGGTAGTCGGCCAGGTCCTCGGCCATCTTCTTCGTCAGCGTCGTCACCAGCACGCGCTCCTTGCGCTCGGCGCGGAGGCGGATCTCGTGCAGCAGGTCGTCGATCTGGCCCTTCGTCGGCCGCACCTCGACCTGCGGGTCGACCAGGCCGGTGGGCCGGATGATCTGCTCGACGGTCTGCTCGCTCATCTCCGCCTCCCACGGCCCGGGCGTGGCCGAGACGTAGATCGTCTGGTTGAGGTGCGACTGGAACTCGTGGAAGCTCAGTGGCCGGTTGTCGATCGCCGAAGGCAGGCGGAAGCCGAAATCGACGAGCGTCTGCTTGCGCCGGATGTCGCCGTGGTACATGCCGCGCACCTGCGGGATCGTCTGGTGCGACTCGTCGACGAACAGCAGGAAGTCGTCCGGGAAGTAGTCCATCAGCGTCCAGGGGGCGCTCCCGGCCGCGCGGCGGGCCAGGTGGCGGGAGTAGTTCTCGATGCCGGAGCAGTAGCCCTGCTCGCGCAGGCACTCGATGTCGTAGCGGGTGCGCTCGACGAGGCGCTGGGCCTCGAGCAGCTGGTTCTTGTCGAGGAGCCACTGGTGGCGCTCAGCGAGCTCAGCCTCGATGTCGACGATCGCAGCGTCCATCTTGTCCTGCGAGGTCACGAAGTGCTTGGCGGGATAGACATCGACGGCGTCCATCTCGGCGAGCACCTCGCCGGTCAGCGGATCGAGCTGGAGGATGCGCTCCACCTCGTCGCCGAAGAAGTCGATGCGCACGGCCAGCTCCTCGTAGGCGGGCAGGATCGTCAGGCTATCGCCGCGAAGACGAAAACGGCCGCGGACGAGGTTCTGGTCATTGCGCTCGTACTGCATGTCGACGAGGCGGCGCAGCGCGCGCTGGCGGTTGCTCGTCTCGCCGACTTTGAACTTGAGGACGAAGTTGTAGTACTCGCAGGGCTCGCCGAGGCCGTAGATGCAGGAGACGGAGGCGACGATGACCACGTCGCGGCGCTCGAAGAGGGCGCGGGTGGCGGCGTGGCGCAGCTTGTCGATCTCCTCGTTGATGTCGGCGTCCTTGTCGATGTAGGTGTCGGTGCGCGGGATGTAGGCTTCCGGCTGATAGTAGTCGTAGTACGACACGAAGTATTCGACGGCATTCTCCGGGAAGAACTCGCGGAACTCTGAGTAGAGCTGNNCCATCGTGAACGTCTTGCCGGAGCCGGTAACACCAAGCAGCGTCTGGTGCTTCTTACCGTCGCGCAACCCGGCCTCCAGCGCCTCCACAGCGTCCGGCTGATCGCCGGTCATCTCGAAGTCTGAGGCGAGAACGAACGGCTTCTCGGCAGGCGTAACCGTTATGTCGCGGTCGACGGTCATAGCACGGTCAATTGTAGCAGCGCCCCTGACCACGCCATGTCAGTTGGTGACAGAGCAACCACTACTCATCCGTCTCAAGTCGCGCTATCATTCCGGCCATGACGGTTGACGTCCGCTACTGCACGACAGCCGACGGTGTGCAGATCGCCTACTCCGTGATCGGTGACGGGCCACCGCTGGTCAGGGTGCTGGGGTGGTTCACGCACCTGGAGTACGAGCTGAAGACGCCGATGTGGCGTGGCTTCCGCGAGACGTTCAGCAAGCGCTACTCCACCGTGGTCTATGACGGCCGCGGGACCGGCCTCTCGGACCGGAACGCAGGACAGTTCACGCGACAGGGGTTCCTTAACGACCTGGACGCCGTGCTCAACGCCACCGGCTTCGAAAAAAGGTGTCTCTATTCGGCATGTCGCAGGGAGGATCAGTTGCGATCAGGTACGCGCTGGAGCATCCTGAGCGAGTGTCTCACCTGGTGCTGTACGGGACGTTCGCGCGAGCTTTCGGAGACCCCGCGGAGGCCCGGACGCAGTTTGACCTGATCAGGCAGGGATGGGGGAGCGACCGGCCGGCCCACCGACAGTTCTTCACCAGCCTCTTCATGCCGGAGAACG
>WVWW01000056.1:1577-1777 GCA_011773795.1 Acidobacteriota bacterium | reverse complement strand
TTTCTCGGCACGCACTTCTTCAACCCTCCCCGTTACCTTCACCTGCTCGAGATCATCCCCGGTGCCGCCACCGATCCGGGTGTGACGGCCGCTCTCCGGGAGTTCGCCGACCACCGGCTCGGCAAGGGCATCGTCGTCGCGCGCGACACGCCCAACTTCATCGCCAACCGCATCGGCGTCTTCGGCGTGCTCGACGTCGT
>WVWW01000056.1:1231-1464 GCA_011773795.1 Acidobacteriota bacterium | reverse complement strand
GCCACCCCAAGAGCGCGACTTTCCGCACGATGGACCTCGTCGGCCTCGACACCTTCGTTCACGTCGCCGACACGGTGTACCACGGCTGTCCCGAAGACGAAGCGCGCGAGACGTTCCGGCCCCCCGAATTGCTGCTGGCGATGCTCGAAAAGAAGCTGCTCGGCGAGAAGAGCGGCGCGGGTTTCTACCGCCGGGTGAAGGACGCCGAGGGCAAGAAGAGCATCGAGACGCTG
>WVWW01000056.1:947-1161 GCA_011773795.1 Acidobacteriota bacterium | reverse complement strand
TCGAGACGCTGGACATCGACAAGCTCGAGTATCGCGAGAAACAAAAGGCGAAATTCCCCGAGCTCGAAACCGTGCGAAGCCTCGATTCGCTGGCCGAGCGTCTCAACGCCCTGATGTCCGGCAAAGGCCGCGCGGCGGAGTTCACCTGGCGCACGTCGAGCCGGCTGTTCCAGTACTGCGCGAACCGCATCGGCGAGATCTGCGACGACCCCGA
>WVWW01000056.1:0-850 GCA_011773795.1 Acidobacteriota bacterium | reverse complement strand
GCCGTTCGAAATGTGGGACGCCCTCGGGTTCCGTTCTCTGGCCGAGCGGATGCAGTCCGAAGGCATCGAACTTCCCGGCTGGGTCGGCACGATGCTCGACGGCGGCGCGGAGGGTTTCTACCGGATCGAAGGCGGAGCCAGGTCGGTCTGGGATCCCACGAAGAACGCGTACCGCCCGATCGCTTCCGATCCCGGCCGCGTCAACCTCGTGCACCTGAAAGCCGCCGGCCGCGAGANNGACGGCGTCGCCTGCCTCGAATTCCACTCCAAGATGAACGCCATCGGCGGCGACATCATCGAAATGGTCGGGAAGGCCGTCGCCGAAGTGGACAAGAACTTCGACGGATTGGTCGTCGGCAATCAAGGCCCGCACTTCTCGGCGGGCGCCAACCTGATGATGATCCTGCTCGAGGCGCAGGAGCAGAACTGGGAAGACATCGACCTGATGGTCCGCGCGTTCCAGAACGCGACGATGTCGCTCAAGTACGCGTCCAAACCGGTCGTGCTCGCACCGTTCGGCATGTGCCTCGGCGGCGGCGCCGAGTTCGTGCTGCACGGCCAGCGCGCGCGGGCCTCGGCCGAGACCTACATCGGGTTGGTCGAGGTCGGTGCGGGTGTGGTTCCCGCCGGCGGCGGCTGCAAGGAACTCTACCTGCGCAACCTCGAGCACTGGACCGGAACCGACAACCTGCTCCCGGTCCTGCAGCAGACCTTCGAGACCATCGGCATGGCCAAGGTCGCCACCAGCGCGGTCGAAGCGCGGGAGCTGCGCTTCCTGCGTGAAACCGACGGGATCACGATGAACCCCGACCGGCTGATCGCCGACGCCAAGCAGACCGTGCTGTCGATG
>WVWW01000088.1:1819-3366 GCA_011773795.1 Acidobacteriota bacterium | reverse complement strand
CATCGCGCCGGCGGCACCGGCGGTGGGCGTCGACCGGCTGGCGTAGGTCCCCAGGCCGTACGGCGCCGTGTCGGTGTCGCCTTCCTCGACCAGGACGTCGCTGGCGGGCAGCCCGAGCTCCTCCGCGACGATCTGGGCGTAGGTCGTCTCGTGCCCCTGGCCCTGGGACTTCGTGCCGAAGCGCGCGAGGGCCTTGCCGGTCGGATGAATCCGGATCTCCGCCGAATCGAACATCTTGATGCCCAGGATGTCGAAGTCGCGCGAGGGGCCGGCGCCCACGACCTCGGTGAAGCTCGAGATGCCGATGCCCATGAGCTCGCCGCGCGCGCGCTTCTCCTCCTGCTCGTGNNAGCGCTGCTTCGTAATTGCCGCTGTCGTATTCCCACCCGGTCGGCGACTTGTACGGAAACTGGTCCGGGCGGATGAAGTTCTTGAGCCGGAAATCGGCCGGGTCCTCGCCGAGCTCGTGCGCCATGATGTCGGTCATGCGCTCGATCATGTGCACCGCCTCGGTGACGCGGAACGAGCAGCGGTACGCCACCCCGCCGGGCGGCTTCGTGGTGTAGACGCCGTCGACCGCGATGTGCGCCGCCTCGAGGTCGTACGAGCCCGTGCAGATGCTGTAGAGCCCGGCCGGGAACTTCGACGGATTGGCCGCGGCGTCGGCCGCGCCGCAGTCCGCCAGGGTCTTGACCTCCAGCCCGGTGATCCGCCCCTCCGCATCCGCGCACATGCGCGCGGTGATGTGGTAGTCCCGAGCGAAGCTGTCTGCCTGCAGGTTCTCGGACCGATCCTCGATCCACTTGACCGGCTTGCCGGTGACGAGGCTCGCCACCGCGCAGCACACGTACCCGGGGTAGACCGGGACCTTGCCCCCGAAGCCTCCGCCGATGTCCGGCGAGATGATCTGGATCTGATGCTCCGGCAGCCCGCTCACCAGCGCGAACACCGTTCGGTGCGCGTGCGGAGCCTGCGACGTCATGTAGATCTGCATGTGGCTCGTGGCCTTGTTGTAGTTGGCCACCATGCCGCAGGTCTCGATGGACGCCACGTGAATGCGGGGAATGTGCATCTGCTGCTCGACGACCGTCGTGGCTTGGGCGAACACCTTGTCCGTCGCCTCGCGGTCCCCCGCTTCCCAGTGCCAAATGTGGTTGGTCTTCTTCTCCTTGTCGTCGCGGACGATGACGTTGTCCTTCATCGCCTCGAACGGATCGACCACCGGCTCCAGGGGCTCGTACTCGACGACGACCTTGTCGACGGCGTCGGCCGCGATGTACCGATCGGTGGCGATCACCGCACAGATCTCCTGCGCGTAGTACATCACCTTGTCGATCGGCAGCACCATCTGCGTGTCCGACATGAGCGTGGGCATCCAATGCAGGTTGCCCGCATCCTTCAGGTCCTCGCCGGTAATGACGGCGAGCACCCCCTCGGTCGCAAGGGCTTCACTGGTGTCGATGCTGAGAATCTTCGCGTGGGCGTACGGGCTTCGCACGATGTCCATGTACAGCATGCCCGGGAGCTTCACGTCGTCCACGTACCGG
>WVWW01000088.1:0-1771 GCA_011773795.1 Acidobacteriota bacterium | reverse complement strand
TTCGGACTGTGATGTTCGACGCGATCTTCGAGATGTGGCGTGCCCATTAGTCCTCCGTCGCTTCGCCGAGCTTGGCGGCCGCGTACTGAATCGCCTCGACGATGTTGTTGTAGCCGGTGCATCGGCACAGGTTGCCGGAAATGCCGTTGCGAATCTCCTGCTCGGTCGGATTGGGGTTCCGGCTCAGGAGGTGCTTGGCGCTCATGATCATGCCTGGGGTGCAGTACCCGCACTGCAGACCGTGCTTCTCCCAGAATCCTTCCTGCAGCGGGTGGAGATCCCCATTGGTCGCCACCCCCTCGATGGTTTCCACGGTCCGTCCGTCCGCCGCCTGGACGGCGAACACCGTGCAGCTCTTGACGGCCCGACCGTCGAGGAGGACGGTGCAGGCGCCGCAGCTGGTCGTGTCGCAGCCGATGTGCGTTCCCGTCAGGTTCAGATGCTCGCGAAGGAAGTGCACGAGCAGCGTCCGGGGCTCGACGTCTCCGGAGGCGGCGCCCCCGTTGACCGTCAGATTGATCGTCTGGGTCATGAGGTGCCTCCTGCGCGCTCCGCGGCGCGTTGTACGGCGCGCTTGGTGAGCACGCGGGTGATGTCGCGCTTGTAGGCTTCCGACCCGCGGAGATCGGCTGCGGGGTCGCATTGCGCCGCCGCGGCCTGCCCCGTCGCTTCCAGGACCTCGGGGGTCACCGGCTGCCCCACGAGCGCGGCCTCGGCGTCGGTGGCGCGCATGGGCACGGGGCTCACGTTGGTGAGGCCGATCCGCGCAGCCGAGCACGTCCCCCCGTCCATCGTGAGCTGCACGGCAACCGCGGAGATGGCGTAGTCGCCGACCTTTCGCTCGAGCTTCACGTAGGCGCCGCCCGCGCCCGCGCCCGGCGCCGGGATGCGGATCTCGGTGAGGATCTCGTTGGGCGCCAGCGCGGTCTCGAAGAGCCCGGTGAAGAAATCGTCGATCGCGATCGTGCGGCTGCCGTCGGGCCCCAGCGCGACGAGCACGGCGTCGTACGCCAGCATGGTAGCCGGGTGATCGTTGGCGGGGTCCGAGTGGGCCAAGTTGCCGCCCAAGGTTCCCATGTTGCGGACCAGCGGATCGGCCACGACGGCGGTCGTGTCGCCGAGCAGCGGATAGCGCGCCGCCACGACGTCCGAGGCTTCCAGATCGGACTCGCGCGTCATCGCCCCGATGCACAGGTGACCGTCCTCTTCGCGGATGTACCGCAGTCGGTCGATCCGACCGAGATCGACCAGAGCCTCCGGCGCGGCGAGCCGAAACCGCATGGCGGGGATCAAGCTGTGTCCGCCCGCAAGCACCTTCGCGTCGTCGCCGAGCTGCCCGAGCAGCGCGACCGCCTCCTCCACGCTGGAGGGAGCGTGATAGGTGAAGGAACCGGGAATCACGGGGTCATCACTCCTTCCCTCGAAATGTCGACGACCGGCAAGCGCCGGTCGGTCCGTCACGTCAACAGCGCATACAACGCATACACGACTGCCGCCACGACCAGGATGATGCCGGCCCACCGAACGGGAGCCGGGACGAGATCGCGCGCGACCTCGCGGGCCACCGAGGCGGCGAATTCGGCCTGGGACGGCGCCGCTGATCCTGGCGCCGGTGCCGACGCTTCCGCGTCGCCGCCCGCCGCCGCCCGCCGGACCATGGCCTGGTTCAAGCCTTCGAGACTCTGTTTGACGATGGCTTTGGCCGAGCTCTCGAGCAGCCGCTGGCCCACGCTCGCGATGCGCCCGCCGACCTGTGCGGTGCTGTCGTACC
>WVWW01000062.1:1129-1330 GCA_011773795.1 Acidobacteriota bacterium | reverse complement strand
GGCCGGGTGCTGGCTATCCCCCACAACGGGAACTTGAGCAACGGCCTCATGTTCTCCCCGAACGCACGCGACGGTCGGCCGATCGACCGAGCCTATGCGGAGACCCGGATGCGGTGGGAGCCGATCATCGAGGTGACGCAGATCAAGGGGGACGGGGAGACGCACCCTCTGCTGTCGGCCGACGACGAGTTCGCTGATTTC
>WVWW01000062.1:310-1046 GCA_011773795.1 Acidobacteriota bacterium | reverse complement strand
ACCGCGCTAGCCACCTCCCGCGAGGAGAACTACTTCGGCAAGTACGCGAAGACCGAGCCGTCGCCGGATCGGCACAATCATGAGGTCATTCCCGCCGACGACCCCGAGTTGAGAATCATGACATCTCAGGAGCTGGCCTCTGGCCTGACGGCCGTGTGGGCCCGTGAGAACACGCGGGGCGCGATCTTCGACGCGATGAAGCGCAAGGAAGTCTACGCGACCACCGGCACGCGAATCCGAGTGCGCGTCTTCGGCGGCTGGGACTTCGAGGCCGACGAGGTGTCGCGGCCCGACTTCATCGCCCAGGGTTACCGGCGCGGCGTGCCGATGGGTNNTGGTACAGCGCCAAGGTTCATGATCCGGGCGCTGCGCGATCCGGACGGCGCCAACCTCGACCGCGTCCAGATCATCAAGGGCTGGCTGGACTCCGACGGCGAGACGCATGAGCGCATCTACGACGTCGCCGTCTCAGACGGTCGGCAGATCGGCGCCGACGGCAGGGCCCGGACCCCGGTGGGCAACACCGTGGATGTGGCGTCGGCGACCTTCACCAACACCATTGGAGACCCGCTGCTCGCCGTGCATTGGGAGGACCCGGACTTCGATCCCGACCAGCGCGCCTTCTACTACGTGCGCGTGCTCGAGATCCCGACGCCGCGCTGGACGACGTACGACGCGGCGTTCTTCGGGATCGAGCGTCCGGACAACGTGCCGGCGACGATCCAGGACCGGGCCT
>WVWW01000062.1:0-132 GCA_011773795.1 Acidobacteriota bacterium | reverse complement strand
TGCTGCTGCCGCTGCCGCCCCTGGCCGTCGCCGCCTACATCTATGTCGTGAACTGGTACGCCACGACGGACATGGCGACGTTCTCGCGGGCGGATTTCCTCCCGAAGCTGAAGGAAGTCCTGATCCAGACCC
>WVWW01000100.1:882-1056 GCA_011773795.1 Acidobacteriota bacterium | reverse complement strand
CGGGAGCGGGGCGGGCAAGCGTACCGGCCACCGGGGCGGCTGTCAAGGAGATCGGAGACGAGTTCAGGGCCCCGACACCGTCGGGGCCCTGGTCCTGGGGTACTCGCCGTGCCTAGTTGAACAGGTACCGCAACCCGATCTGCAGCCGCCAGCGTGACAGCAGCCCCGGATCGT
>WVWW01000100.1:0-772 GCA_011773795.1 Acidobacteriota bacterium | reverse complement strand
GAGCACGTCGAGGCTGAACTGGAAGGCGTGCCGGTTCCCGCCGGCGTCGATCGCGAAGTCCTGGAGGATCCGCAGGTCGATCGTCTGGTACCAGGGGTTCAGCGCCCCGAACCGCTCCGCGATCTTGCCCCGGTGCTCGCTCAGGTAGTCGTCCTGCTCGATGAACGCGTTGAACCGGTCCCACTGCTGCTGCGCCGTGATCAGGGTCCCGGTGCCCGGATCGAACGGGGCGAACACGATCTCGCTCTGGTCGCGCGGAATGTAGATCAGGTCGTTGCCGCCGAAGCCGTCGCCGTTCACGTCGCCCGAGTAGATGAACGAGTAGCGGTTGCCGCCGGCGCCGGCGAACCGGTTCCCCTGGCCGATCTCCAGGAAGAGGCCGATCTGGGTCGTCGCCGTCCGCGACCACATTTTGCGGTACATGGCCGAGCCGACNNTCAGCGGAGAGCGGTTGGGATCGCCCGGCGTCGGCTGGTTGGAGAACAGGACGCTCGCGATCTCGGTCGACTTGAGCCGGTTCTTGGCCTCGGTGAAGCTGTACGAGAGACTCGCGTCGAGACCGAAGGCGAAGATCTTCCGGAGTTGGCCGGTGACGCTGACGCTGTACCCGTCGGACGTGTTGTCCAGCACGTAGATGCCGTCACCCGGTCCGTCCGGGTTGTCGCTCGTCAGCTCGGCCGCGCTGCCGCCACCGAAATACGGTCTTCCGTCGATGGGTATGGTGCCGACCGGCTCCACCAGATCGCCGTTCCACATGACGATGGCGTTCAAG
>WVWW01000231.1:1359-1564 GCA_011773795.1 Acidobacteriota bacterium | reverse complement strand
GAAGCGCCTCTGGCGCCACTTCCAGCGCAGCCGCTTGCCGTTGAGGCCCAGCGCGTCCATCAACCCGGCGATCCACTCGACGACGGAATCGAGCAGGCTCGGTTTTTCGGCGTTCAAGCCTCAACGCCCCTTGAATTCGGGCCGGCGCCGGCCGAGGCTGGACAAGCCCTCGTAGGCGTCTTCGGTGGAGAAGATCTCTCGCAGG
>WVWW01000231.1:580-1311 GCA_011773795.1 Acidobacteriota bacterium | reverse complement strand
TTCGATGCCGAGGCATCGATCAGCTTCTCCGCCAACCGCAACGCGACCGGCGCCTTGAACGAGACCTTCTTGGCCATCTTGGCCAGCTTCCCGTCGTCGATCCGGACCTCGCCGCTGCGCAACGATTCGACGGAGTTGGCGGCGAACAGGCTCTCGAGCGGGCGCCACTCGGCGGGCGTCTCCCTGCGCTCGGCGGCGCCGGCGCCCGACGCGATCATGTCCGCGATCGTGGCGTCGAGCCGTTCGTGGGGAACGACCGCGTCGACCAGTCCGATCTGGTGGGCCTGGGCCGCAGGAATCGTCTGTCCGGTGTAGACGAGCCACTTCGCCAGGCCGGTTCCGACGCGGCGCGGCGTGCGCTGCGTGCCGCCGAGCCCGGGATAGATGCCGATGCCGGTCTCGGGAAACGCCACGACGGCCTTCGGGGTGGCGACGATGCGGTCGCAGGCCAGCGCGAGCTCGAGCCCGCCGCCGAGCGCGAGCCCGTGCAGCCGCGCGACGACCGGTTTGACGCAATGGCTCACGTCGTGGAGCAACTCGTGGCCCTTGACCGTGAAGTCGTAGATCCGGTCCAGGTCGCCGGCGTCGATGTTGCGGACGAAGAAGCGGATGTCGGCGCCGGCGATGAAGGCCTTGCCCGCGCCGGCGATGACGATGCCCTTGACGCCGTCGTCGGCCGCCGCCGCCTTGAATGCGTCGTGAAGCTGGCCCACGACGGCTTCGTTGAGCGC
>WVWW01000231.1:300-512 GCA_011773795.1 Acidobacteriota bacterium | reverse complement strand
TCGAGCGCCGCTCCCGTGCCGAGTCCGTTGATCAATTCGAACGGACCCTTGGGCCAGCGCAGCCCCACGCGTGCGCCGATGTCGGTGTCCTCGATCGTGCCCACGCCCTCGTCGACGAGCGCGGCGGCGACGTAGAAGACGACGCCCAGGAAGCGGTCGGCGACGGCTTGCAGCTTCGACTCGTCCGGTTCGCCGACGAGCGGCCAGGGTTC
>WVWW01000231.1:0-208 GCA_011773795.1 Acidobacteriota bacterium | reverse complement strand
CCACTCGATCGTCGGGATGTCGGCGACGCCCTCCTCGAGCAGGCGCACGGCCTCGTTGAGCCACGGAACGAAGAACCGGTTGACCACGAATCCGGACGCGTCCGCCGAGGCGATCGGCGTCTTGCCGATGAGTTCCTGCAGCGTCCACGCCGCGCGCGTCGCGGACTCGTCGGTCTTGCCGCCGGGAACGACTTCGACCAAGCGGTTC
>WVWW01000058.1:1034-1205 GCA_011773795.1 Acidobacteriota bacterium | reverse complement strand
CTCGCGCGCATGATTGCCCGCAAGGCCGAGACCGGTGCGGATCTGGTGCTGCTCACGGCCGAGGTCGACGTCCCCGGCATCGTGGTGCGGGACGAGACGGGCGCCGTCGCGAGCATCGTCGAGGCGACGGACGCCACACCCGAGCAGCACGCGATTCGAGAGCGCAACACC
>WVWW01000058.1:692-876 GCA_011773795.1 Acidobacteriota bacterium | reverse complement strand
TTGCGCATCGACGCGCTGCAGCTCGAGGATCCCGAGGAGGCCATCGGCGTCAACACGAGGGCCGAGCTCGCGGCAGCATCCGCAGTGGTGCGGCGCCGCAAGTGCGAGGAGCTCATGCTCGAGGGCGTCACGATCGTGGATCCCGCCGCCACCTACATCGACGTGGATGTTGAAGTCGGACCCG
>WVWW01000058.1:300-619 GCA_011773795.1 Acidobacteriota bacterium | reverse complement strand
GCTCGGCGACGACGTCGTCATCGGACCGAACGCCCATCTCCGCCCGGACACGGTGCTCGGCCGAGGCGTGCGCATCGGCAACTTCGTCGAGGTCAAGAACAGCGTGCTCGGCGACGGCGTGAAGGCCGACCACCTCTCCTACATCGGCGACGCCGACGTCGGCGCCGGCGCGAGCTTCGGCTGCGGCGCGATCACGGTCAACTACGACTGGAGCGAGAAGAACCGAACCGTCGTGGGCGAAGGCGCGAAGATCGGGTGCAACGCGAACTTGATCGCACCGGTCACGGTCGGGCGCAATGCCGCCGTGGCGGCCGGTTCC
>WVWW01000058.1:0-229 GCA_011773795.1 Acidobacteriota bacterium | reverse complement strand
AAGATGAAGGCGGCGGCTCAGGCGCGCGCAAACGAGAAGAAGAACCCGAAGACGACTTAGTCTTCCCGATTTCGAGCGCAACAGGGGTCTAGCATGTGTGGAATCGTCGGTTACATCGGTCGCGAGGACATCGCCCTCGAGGTGTTGATCGACGGTCTGGGTCGTCTCGAGTATCGCGGTTACGACTCCGCGGGTGTCGCCGTCTTCGACGAGGGTTCGATCACCGTGC
>WVWW01000139.1:1376-1629 GCA_011773795.1 Acidobacteriota bacterium | reverse complement strand
GGACCAACCCGCGCAACCCGCCGAGTCTTCCGGGACTGGCGGCGGTCAAGGCGACCAGCTTTCCCTGCACGGACAGCGTGCCGGGTTTGCCGTCCGCATCCGGGCGCGAGATCCAGTCGACCGTGTTCTTGAGCAACGGCGTGATCAAACCGTTGTACTCCGGGCAGCCGACGAGGAAAGCGTCCTTGCCGGCGAACAACTCGCGCAGCCGGACCGCGTTGTCCGGGACGCCGCCGGCTTCCTCCTCGTCTCC
>WVWW01000139.1:950-1188 GCA_011773795.1 Acidobacteriota bacterium | reverse complement strand
CCGCCTCGAGCGCCGGGATCTCCGTTTGGACGATCGCTTCGAGGGCCTTCTTGAGTTCGCCGTATTGCCTCTCGGCGATGTCCAGCGCTTCAAGATGCGTCGGCGTCGGGCCATAAGTCGAATTGGTCGTCCCGATCTGCGCCGCGAACAACCGGCTCTGGATCGACACCGGGCCGGGGTCGTTGGCCTCGTCCCGACGTTCGTTGCCGCCGATCCGGTCGCGCATCAATTTCAGGCG
>WVWW01000139.1:278-826 GCA_011773795.1 Acidobacteriota bacterium | reverse complement strand
GACCAGTTTGCCGTCGACACGCTTGGCGATCTCGACGGAGTAGGTGCCGGGGGGGGCGAGCGGCCCGCCGCGCTCGCGGCGATCGAACTCCGGCCGATCGGCCCGCGGCGGCGTCCACGGACGCATGGACGGATAGCGCAGGTCCCAGGCGACGCGGTGGAAGCCGGCCTTGGCGGGGCCGGTCAACCGGCGCACCACCGCTCCGTCGGCGTCGCGCACGGTCAACACGATTTCGGGTTTCGGCTCCAGGTCTTCCTCGATCAACGCGTCCCAGCCGGGAGTCGGCGTATCGCCGCCTTCCCTGGCGATCTCCTGTTCTTCCTTTTGCCGTTTTTGCTTGCGCGTCTTGTACCCGTCGGCCAGGTGGTAGGTGAACGTCGCGCCGAACGGCGGGTTCGGGGCGGTGAAGTAGGCCTCGCCCTGGCTCGCCTTTCGGCCGCCGCCCAGCGGCCTCCGCTCGATGTACCACTTCGCGGTGCGCACGGGGAACAGCTGCGCCTCGGTCTCCAACGATTCCTCCGAGACGTGACGCAGCGGCGTGTAGTCGT
>WVWW01000139.1:0-158 GCA_011773795.1 Acidobacteriota bacterium | reverse complement strand
ATCCCCGGCGATGCCGGTCCAGCTCGCCCCGCGGTCGCTACTCTTGAAAAGGTATGGCGAGAAGTCGCCGGTCTTGTGCTGGTCGACCGCGACGTAGACCGTGTTCTCGTCGTGCAGGTCGGCCTTGATGTCGTTGACGAAGAACTCGTCCGCGACGC
>WVWW01000003.1 GCA_011773795.1 Acidobacteriota bacterium | reverse complement strand
GGCGGCCAACGCGACCAGAGCCGGGATGTGATGCAGCGCATACGTCTCGAAAAAGATCTTCGGCCGGAACGCCAGGTAGAGGAAGGCCAGCGACCAGTGCGGATCCTCGGGCCGGATCGGATCGGCGCCGAGCGGGTCCTCCTGGTGTTCGAAGCGGTCGTCCATCGAACCTCGAGCTATTCGGCGCCCCCGGCCGGCGCCCCGGCTTCGCCCAACCCGTAAACGTGCTTCAAGGTGCGCACCACGAGCACGCCGTCGGACACGGCCGGCGTGCTCATGCAGACCTCGTTCATCTCGTTGCGCGCCAGTTCCTCGTACTCGGCGCCGGCGCGGGCCACGACGACGGATCCTTCCTCGGTCGTGAAGTNNGACGCCGTGTGCGTGCCGGCGTTGACCCGCTGGCGGTAGACGCGTTCGCCCGTCTTGGCGTCGTACGCGGTCAGCCGCCCGTCGTTGGCGCAGGTGTAGAACAGATCGCCGTAGACCAGCGGCGTCGGCATGTAGGTGCCGCCGCGGTCGTGGCTCCAGGCGACCGATTCGCTCGAGTCGGCGTCGCCCGGCAGCGTGAGGTCGCCGTTGCCACCGGGCTTGATCGCGTAGATCGGACGGACCGGAGGGTAGCCGGCCGTGACGTAGATCAACCCGTGGGCGATCACCGGGGTCGCCACGGTCACCTCCGAGTTGGGCCCCAGCGTCCACAGCAGCTTTCCGGTCTTCGGGTCGTAGCTGCGGATCGTCGTGCCGTTGGTGATCAACTCGTCGCGGTCCTTGCCGCGATGGATCGTCGGCGTGCCCCAGGTCGGCACTTCGTCGCGTGACGTCNNGAGGCGATACGCCGCGATGAACGAGTCTTCGTAGATGTCGGCCTGCACGATCACCAGGTCGTCGTAGATGACCGGCGAGCTGGCGTGACCCCACTGGTACGTTTCGTCGTAGAACCAGCCGGCGTCGAGCACGCCGACGTCGGTCTTCCACAACGCCTTGCCCTCGAAGTCGTAGGCCACCAGCGCGCCGATCGTGCCGAACAGCGCCACGACGCGCTTGCCGTCGGTGACCGGCGTCGAGTTGGCCTGGGTCGACTTCAGGTGTCGCTTGGCGCCGGGCACCGCGACACCCGCGGTGCGCTCCCAGACGACCTTGCCGCTCTTGCGATCGAGCGCGTAGACCTTGAACGTGTGCTCCGAGGTGTCGTCGACCGAGTCGACGTCGCCGTACAGCCNNCGTACAGCCCGGTGCGGAACGTGTCGTCTTGCGCGGCGCTGATCGCCGTCGTCACGAACACGCGGTCCCTCCAAATGATCGGACTGGAGTTGGCCAGCCCCGGGATCGGCGTCTTCCACAGGACGTTCTTGCCCGTTTCGACGTTCCACTCGACCGGTGCGCCCTGGCCGTCGCCGTTGCCCGAGGCGTTGGGCCCGCGGAACGACGGCCAGTTGCGCGCGGCTTGGCGTTTGGCGGCGGCCGGGCGAGCCGGCTGCGCTTCCGGCCCGGCTTCCGCAGCCGTCTTTTCGGCCCCTTCCGTTTCGGCGGCCGCCCCGGGCTCCGCCTCGGCCGTCTCGGTCGCGCGCGGGAAATCGAACGT
>WVWW01000221.1:295-1664 GCA_011773795.1 Acidobacteriota bacterium | reverse complement strand
AGCCGCCGATGGACCCCGCCGGCTTGCCCGTATTCCAGTTCACGCAGGACGGCGCCGAGTTCTCGGGCGTCGAGTTGTCCGGGCTCGTCGAGCTCAAACACACGAACGCGATCGACCTCGATCTCGAACTCGTCGGCGACTACGTGCGCGCGGAACTGGACAACGGCAATCCCGTCCCGCGCATCCCGGCTTTGAGCCTGGGCGCGGGACTCGTGTTCAACGGACCGCATTGGCATGGCGGCATGCGCGTGCGCTGGCACGACGACCAAACGCGCAACGCCCCGTCGGAAACGGAAACGTCGAGCTACACGACGGTCAACGGGAACGCCGGCTACCGCCTCGTGCGCGGCGGCGTGGTCCACGATTTCGTCGTGCGGTTGGACAACCTGACGGATGAAGAGATCCGCCCCCACACGTCGCGGCTCAAAGACCTGGTTCCGTTGCCCGGACGCTCGATAGGACTGATCTACAAAATGGTGTTCTGACCGCTCAGCGCGGATCGAAGGGCAGCACCTCGGCGTTGATCGTCCCGCAGCGTCAAGCCGCCGCGATCGACTCCGGCGTCGTCCGGCCATGCCGGGCCACCGGCCTGCTCCGGTGACAACGGCTCGACTTGGCGACGAGCCTCGAGACGATCATGCGGTTTCGTCCGCAGCGGATTGCAGCGTTTCCCAGACGTCCCGTACGTGTTCTCTCGTCTGGCGCAGATTGCCCAGCGCCAGGCGCAGCGTGTAGCGGCCCCCGAGCTTCGTGTGGGAAAGGTAGAACCTGCCCGTGGCGTTGACATGGTTCAAGATCGCCGCGTTGCGTGCTTCGATCGCGGCTTCCTCCTCGAGTTCGGATCCACGGTAGCGGTAGCAAACCGTGGAGAACGGCACCGGCGCCATGCGCTCCCAGTCGGGCGCCGCGTCGATCCAGCCCGCGAACTCCCGAGCCCACGCGCAATGCTCCCGCAACCGCGCACGGATGCCCTCGACGCCGAACCACCGGATCTGGACCCACATCTTCAAGGCCCGGAAGCGGCGACCGAGTTGGATTCCGTATTCGTTGAAGTTGCGGGCCTCGTCGGACACGCCGGTTTTGATGTATTCCGGCACCAGGCTGAAGGCGTCGCGGAACGCGTCGGAGTCGCGGAACAGCAGCAGCGACGCGTCGAACGGCGTGAACATCCACTTGTGCGGGTTGAACACGATCGAGTCGGCGCGCTCCCAGCCGTCGAAGTGGTGGCGCATCTCGGGCAGCGTGGCGGCCGCGCCGGCGTACGCCGCATCGACGTGCAACCAGATGCCTTCCCCGCCGCAGACGCCCGCGATCTCGGCGATCGGATCGACGCTCGTCGAAGAGGTCGTCCCCAACGTGGCCACCACGG
>WVWW01000221.1:0-164 GCA_011773795.1 Acidobacteriota bacterium | reverse complement strand
GACCGCGTGACGCGCGGCAACCAGGGAGAGCAGTGACGACACCGACGCCGTGTCGGTGAACATCCCGTCGAACCCCTCGGGCAGGCCGAGCATGCCGCGCACCCAGTCGACGACCGTCTGCTCGAGCTCGGTCGACGCCGGCGCGTTGCGCCAGAACATGACGT
>WVWW01000222.1:1044-1227 GCA_011773795.1 Acidobacteriota bacterium | reverse complement strand
GCATCGACGATCAGGCTTCTCGCGCCGTAGGACCAGTGCTTGTCCTCGCGCAGGTTCATGTTGATGCGCGCCGCGAAGCTGCCGCCGAGTACTTCGTTCATCGCCTCGATCGCGATCTCCTGGTCGTTGTTCTTCGGCGGGGCGACATGGCCGGCGAAGATGATCGACTGCTCGGAATCGGGA
>WVWW01000222.1:720-871 GCA_011773795.1 Acidobacteriota bacterium | reverse complement strand
CTTCCATCGTGATGTCGCCAACGACGACGAGCGTCGCGTTGTTGGGCTTGAACCAGTTCCTGTGGAAGTCCCCGAGGGCATCGGTATCCAGGGACCGCACGGACTCTTCATCGCCGGACCCGGTGAAGGGCAGTCCGTAAGCGTGGTCCTC
>WVWW01000222.1:383-539 GCA_011773795.1 Acidobacteriota bacterium | reverse complement strand
ACCGTCGACACGTCGAGATCGGAACCGGCCCCGAGCGTCGCCCCGAGCAACGCAAGTTCATCGCTGATCTCGAGCGCCGTGCGGTTCTTCGTCCCCTCGTCCAGCATGTTCATCGCGAGGCTGGCGGTGCCCGGCAAGCCGAACTGGTCCGCGGCG
>WVWW01000222.1:0-224 GCA_011773795.1 Acidobacteriota bacterium | reverse complement strand
GCCGCCGTATTCCATACCTCCAGCGTGGTCCCGTAGGCACCCGGGTCACCGAGGTAGACCTCGTTCTGCGCCAGGATGTCGGACTTGCCGCCGAAGCCCCCGACACGTTCCGCGCCGCGCACAAACGCGGCCTTGCGGGCCGTCGTAATACGGCGGAGTTCGTCCCGGGTTGGACCGTCTTTCAGGAAGCGCTCGACTTCCTCGTCAATGGCTTGCTCGACCGT
>WVWW01000065.1:943-1157 GCA_011773795.1 Acidobacteriota bacterium | reverse complement strand
CAGCACGACGCGGTGACGCTGATCGTCGACGTCGGCACCAACGCCGAGATCGTGCTCGGCGGACGCGGGCGCCTGCTCGCCGCCTCGAGCCCCACGGGCCCGGCGTTCGAAGGCGCACAGATCTCTTGCGGTCAGCGCGCAGCGCCGGGCGCAATCGAACGCGTGCGAATCGACCGCGAGACGTTCGAGCCGCGCTACAAGGTGATCGGCTGTG
>WVWW01000065.1:634-797 GCA_011773795.1 Acidobacteriota bacterium | reverse complement strand
GCGCACCTACGCCTATCTCCTTCGCGACGGCGAGCCGGCGCTGAAGATCGTCCAGAACGACATCCGCGCCATCCAGCTCGCCAAAGCCGCGCTCTACGCGGGCGTCCGTCTGCTCATGGATCACCTCGGTGTGGAAACGGTCGACCGCATCCGTCTCGCGGGC
>WVWW01000065.1:306-560 GCA_011773795.1 Acidobacteriota bacterium | reverse complement strand
GACTGTGACCTGGAGCAGGTCTCCTCGGCGGGCAACGCCGCGGGTACCGGAGCGGTCATGGCGCTCGTCGACGGCGATTCGCGCGGTGAGATCGAGAATCAGGTGCGCCGCGTCGAGAAGATCGAGACCGCCGTCGAGCCCGCGTTCCAGGAGCACTTCGTGCACGCGATGGCGATTCCGAACGGAATCGACCCGTTTCCGAAGCTCGCGACACAGGTGGCGCTTCCCGAGGGCAAGGGCACCGGAGACGAGGC
>WVWW01000065.1:0-188 GCA_011773795.1 Acidobacteriota bacterium | reverse complement strand
TCGCGCGCCTCGAGCCGCTCCTGACGCGAATGGGACACGAGCGGTTGCAGCGCTGGATTCGCGGACCGGAGGAGTTCGGCAAGCGTTTGATCTTCGACTGCCGGATGTGCGGGCAGTGCGTGCTGCACTCGACGGGCATGACGTGTCCGATGACGTGCCCCAAGAACCTGCGCAACGGCCCGTGCGGC
>WVWW01000038.1:1293-1412 GCA_011773795.1 Acidobacteriota bacterium | reverse complement strand
CATGCACCGCAAGCTCTATGACTGGTTCCAGAGCGCCCTGGTGGCGGGTAGCATTCCGACCGGCACGACCCGTCTCTACGGCCCGCTCGACAAGTTCCCGTTCGACGGCGGCGAAGGAC
>WVWW01000038.1:788-1155 GCA_011773795.1 Acidobacteriota bacterium | reverse complement strand
CATCAACCGGGGCCGCGAAGTCGTGGACGCGAAAGTCGAGATCGACGATCTGCGCAAGCCCGTGCTGACGATCGATTCCTACTCGACCGGCACCCTGGAATCGCTGCACAGCTACGCGCAGAGCAGTCCGATCGCGAGGCTATTCGGCGGCCACCTGAGGCGAGTTCGAGTCTCCGGCGACGCCGCGCTCAATCTCGACCTGATGATACCCATCACGGACTCACGCAATTTTACCGTCACGGCGCGCATCGTCGCCAACGACGGCAGCGCGCAGGTCGAGGGTTTCGATCCTCCCGTGACCGACTTGAACGGCGTTGTGACCATCGACCGCACGAGCGTAACGAGCGAAGCGCTGGGCGGCACGTTC
>WVWW01000038.1:379-770 GCA_011773795.1 Acidobacteriota bacterium | reverse complement strand
ACGGTTCCAGGTGATGGCGCGTGCCCGCGGTATCGTCGACACGCGGGGCCTGTCGGAGGGTCTCGGATTGCCGGTCGCCGGCCTGGTCGAGGGCGAAGCGGATTACACGGTCGACCTCTTGTTTCCGCGGGGCGGCAGCGAAGAACCCACGCCGTTCACCGTGCGCGTCGGCAGCGATCTCGTGGGAATGGACGTCGGACTGCCGGCGCCCTTCCTGAAGCCCGGCGAGGAGGAGGCGAATATCTCCGGAGACATCGAGTTCTTGCCCGGTGGGCAGCGCATCGAAAGTCGCGGTACGGCGAACGGCGGTGTGAGCTGGAACATTGCGTTTGCACGCGATGGCGAGGCCTGGGACCTCGAGCGCGGCGTGCTGGCGCTGGGCAGCGGCGAC
>WVWW01000038.1:0-278 GCA_011773795.1 Acidobacteriota bacterium | reverse complement strand
GCGGCCGAGACTCGCGGGCTGCACATTCGCGGCAACATCGAAAAGGTCCGCTTCGACGAATGGCTGCAGCTGTCCCGTGGTGACGCGCAACGCACGGGGACGGCCGATCGCATTCGCTCTGTGGATGTGAACGTCGACAGCCTGCGGCTGCTCGGCCAGCATCTGCAGAATCACCGGGTGCGCGTAGACCGCAGCGCCCGGGACTGGCTGGTCCAGTTCGAAGGCGAACAGGTGACGGGCTCGGTATTCGTGCCCTACGATTTCGGGTCGGATCGCGC
>WVWW01000201.1:570-1776 GCA_011773795.1 Acidobacteriota bacterium | reverse complement strand
CGCCGATGCGCCGGTGATCACCGACGAGCACCCGTGGATGGAGTTCTTCCTGCACCAGGGAGGCAACATGGACGACGCCGACATCGCCCCGCTGCTCGACCTGGACCAGTCCGATCTGGATTGGTTCCGGGGCGCCGGGGACGGAACGCTGGCGGCGATCGCCCACGAAAACGGGGCGCTGCGCTTGTATGTCGAAGCCACCGTTCGAGACAAACGCGCATCCGGCGTGACCGCGGCGCGACGCTCCCGCGCGACCGAATTCTTCTTGTACCCGCACGGTTGCACGACGGCGCAGATGGCGGCGCTCCGCTCGGGGGATCACGGGCTCACGCCGCAAGAGGCGGCCGGCCGGCTGCGGGGATGCGCGAACTTGCGGCGTTAGGCGCGGCGAGATTTCTTGCGCATCCGTTGCCGCGTGATGCTGCGCAAGTTTCCTTAGGCGTGAACAGCCGCGGGGCGCCGACGGCCTCGTGACGAACGCCACCCTTTGCCCGGAAGCCTGGAATCGCACCGCAGCTGCATTCGACGACCCGCTTCCGGGTTCCGAGCTCGAATCGCCGCGCGGGCCCGACGCGGTGCCCGACGATGAGGATTCTGAAGCAGGCCGGGCGTCAAAGCCGGATGAACGTTCCCTCGCGGAGTTCACGGTAAGCCTGGCGCAGCTCTTCGTCGGTGTTCATCACGATCGGTCCGCGCCAGGCGACGGGCTCTTCGATCGGCTTGCCCGAAACGAAGAGGAACCGGATCCCCCGCTCGCCGGCTTGAACCACGATCTCGTCACCGCGATCGAACAACACGAGCGAGCGGTTGCCGAACTCCGCGGGATGCACGTAGCGTTCGACGCCGCCGGTTTCGGTGCGCACGGGTTGGGGCGCCGAGGCGTCCTCGAACGAGCCCGAACCCTCGAAGAGCCCGAACCCTCGAAGACGTAGGCGAACGCGGTGTTGCTCGTCTCGACGGGCAAGCGCCGGCGAACCCCGGGCGGCACGCTCACGTCGAGGAACCTCGGGTCGGCCGCGATCCCGTCGACGGGGCCCTTCTTTCCCCAAAAATCTCCGCAGACGATGCGCACCGAAGTGCCGTCGTCCTCGACGACTTCGGGAACCTCTTTTGCTTCGACGTCCTGGTAGCGCGGTGCGGTCATCTTCAGTGACGACGGCAGGTTGGCCCACAATTGAAAACCTTCCATCCGGCCGGCCGCGTCGC
>WVWW01000201.1:0-548 GCA_011773795.1 Acidobacteriota bacterium | reverse complement strand
CCAAGCTGTCGCCGTGGGCCACGTTTCCGGCCAGCACGTACGTGATCGTTTCGATACCGCGGTGTGGGTGCCAGGGAAATCCCTGCAGGTAGTCCTCGGGCCTCGCGTTGCGGAAGTCGTCCAACAAGAGGAACGGATCGTGGTCGGACGGATCGCCGAAGCCGAAGGCTCGATGCAAGCGGACGCCGGCGCCCTCGATCGTCGGTTGGGCGTCGGAAACTCTCTTGACCGGGCGGATGGACATGGCTGCACCTCGACGTTGAAGCTGCCCCGGGGCGGCCTGCGCATTCTAGACGCCGTTCGGAGATGTGATCCCTGGGACGTCAACAACGGAAACCGTGTGGATATTTCAGCGGAGCGAGGGCGGGTTCCACGCTCGGAGTACCGACCCGGCTCAAGCGATCCAGACGGTTTTCCGGTTGACGAACTCCAGCATGCCCTCGCGGCCGAGCTCGCGGCCGAAGCCGGAGTCCTTGACGCCGCCGAAGGGCAAGCGCGGATCGGACTTGACCAGACCGTTGACGAAGACCGATCCGGTTTCGATTCGC
>WVWW01000187.1:1747-2776 GCA_011773795.1 Acidobacteriota bacterium | reverse complement strand
CAACGTCGAGGCGCGAGGAGGCGGCTTGACCGGGTCGATCTCGAGCCTGGGTGCGGCGACGACGGACGCAGACGGACGCTTCGAAGTCGACGGTCTCGAGCCGGGTCGCCTGGTCCTTGACGTCGAGCATGTCGACTACGCCCCCGCGAAGCTCGAAGCGCTGCTCGAAGAGGATGCGCCCACGGACGAGCTGACGATCCGTCTGGGCCAGGGCGGCACCCTGCGCGGAACGGTGCGCGACGATTCCGGCCGCCCTGCGGAGATGCGTTCGGTGGGCGTCATCGAAGGCGGCGGCTTCGTTCCGCGAGACGAACTCGTGCGCACCGACGAGGCCGGCGAGTATCGCGTCGAGCGCATGCGTCCGGGCAGCTATCGCGTGGTGCTGTACCCCGATCCGTCTTCGGGCAACGCGATGGAGATGCGGCAAAAGTCGGCGACCATCAGGGAAAACGAAGAAACGATCGTCGATTTCGACAACGAGGCCCGGATCGCCTTCGAGGGACTGCTGACGCGGGGAGGCCGGCCCGTCGGCGACGTCACCGTCATGCTCGTCCCGACGGACGCCGGAGGTTTGATGCGAACGAGAACGGCGACGGTCGACCTGAGCGGGCGGTTCGAGGTCGGCCTCAACCGGCCCGGCGCCTACAACGTCGTCGTGCAGGATCTCGCCCGGGGCCGCGGGACGCTGGTCGGGCAAACGCGAATCGAAGTGCCCGACGAGCCGCACGTGTCGCAGGAGATTGCGCTGCAATCCGGGACGATTGCCGGCACGGTGTTCGACGCGGACGGACAACCGATCACAGGCGCCGTCGTTTCGGCGGTCCTGTCCGACGGCGGCCCCGGTGATTTCGGATCGCGAACCGGCGCCGGCGTCGAAGCGGACGGCTCGTTCCGCATCGAGGGCGCCGGCGACGGGACGTACGCGCTCTCGGCCGTCGCCGACGGCTATCAGGTGGCCACGAGGAGCGTCACGATCAGCGGCTCGTCGACGGTGGACGGGATCGATTTCCGGCTCGAGATCGCCGGGGT
>WVWW01000187.1:1432-1722 GCA_011773795.1 Acidobacteriota bacterium | reverse complement strand
GCCGGCGCCCCCGGGGGCGCCGGAGCGATGCCCGCCGAAAGCGACGCCGAGGGGTTCTTCCGCGTCTCGGCACCGAGCGAAGGGCCCTGCGACCTGGAAGCGGTCGCGCGCGGTTTCGCTCCCGGCGGGGTCCGCGGCTTCCAACCGTCGACGAACCCCGACGACCCCGGCGCACGCATCACGTTGACCGCCGGGGGGACCCTGATGGTCCGCGTCGTCGACTCGGCGGGACAAGCGGTCGAGGGAGCCCAGCCCGCGCTGCACCCGGAGCGTGCGAGCCAGGCCCTGGC
>WVWW01000187.1:778-1407 GCA_011773795.1 Acidobacteriota bacterium | reverse complement strand
GAGGTCTGGGGCCGGGTGATTACCGCATATCCGTCGCGGGGAAGGCCGAACTCCCGGCCCGCAAGGTGAGCGTGTCGGACGGCACCGAAACCACGGTGACATTGCAACTCCCCTGATCCGGTCGCCATAATGGGGGCTCTTTTTTCCCCGGGGAGTTCCATGCCCGACGCGCCGGCCCTGACGATGTTGACCGAGGACGAGCGGATGTTCCGCGACGCCGTGCGCGAATACGCCGAGGCCGAGATCGCACCGCGCGCGGCGGCGATGGAACAGGCGCACGAGTACGACGCGGCCCTGCTCAAGGGGTTGTTCGAGATGGGCGTGATGGGCGTGGAGATCCCCGAGGAGTTCGGAGGAGCCGCGGGCAATTTCTTCCAGACGATGCTCACCGTAGAGGAAATCTCACGCGCCGACGCGTCGGTTGGGGTGCTCGTCGACGTGCAGAACACGTTGTTCAACAACGCGGTCCTGCACTACGGCACGGACGAGCAAAAGGCCAAGTACCTGCCGCGCTTGGCCGCCGACACGGTCGCCGCCTACGCGCTTTCCGAGGCCGGCTCCGGCTCGGACGCCTTCGCGCTGGCCTGCCGCGCGGAGAAAAAGCCGGACGGATGGGTTCTCGACGGGCA
>WVWW01000187.1:0-696 GCA_011773795.1 Acidobacteriota bacterium | reverse complement strand
CGGCCTTCGTCGTCGAGCGGGACGATGCCGGGTTCCGGGTCGGCAAACGGGAAAGCAAGCTCGGCATTCGCGCTTCGAGCACGTGCGAGTTGATCCTCGAGGGCTGCAGGGTTCCCGAAGATCGGGTCATCGGCGAGGTCGGGCGCGGGTACAAGTACGCCATCGAGACGCTGAACGAAGGCCGCATCGGGATCGGTGCGCAGATGCTCGGCGTGGCCCGGGCGGCGCTCGACGCCGCGACACGGTATACGAAGGAGCGCGAGCAGTTCGGCAGGAAGATCAGCGAGTTCCAGGCCGTTCAACATCAACTCGCGCGTGCGGCGACGGATCTCGAAGCCGCGCGGCTGCTCGTCTACAACGCCGCGCGGCTGCGCGATGCGGGGCAACCGTTCGTCAAACAGGCGGCGATGGCCAAGCTCGCTTCCAGCGAGGCGGCGGAGTCGATTTGCTCCGCGGCGATCGAGCTGTACGGCGGTTACGGGTACACGACGGAGTATCCGGTCGAGAAGTTCTACCGCGACGCCAAGATCGGCAAGATCTACGAAGGGACGTCGTTCATGCAGCTGAACACGATCGCCAAGGCGCTGCTTGGAGAAGAACGTTGAGTTCCGCGAACGACGCGTTGTTCCTGCGCGCCTGCCGTCGCGAGACGGTCGAGCGCACGCCGATGTGGATCATGCGCCAGGCCGGACGCTA
>WVWW01000151.1:687-1051 GCA_011773795.1 Acidobacteriota bacterium | reverse complement strand
GCTCCTTGTTGTGGGTGAGCAGCGCGTGCACGGAGCGCTCGAGCGCCGTCTCGATCTCTTTGCCGATGTCACGTACGCGCTCCCGAATCGTTGTCAGATCCTGTTCGAGGCGCTCTTCATAATGGCCCATCAGAGAGTCTCCTTTCGAGACCGCGCGACGTTCTCAGCTCTCGCTGCCCGACAGCGGCTACGCCGAGCTGCCCTGGGCGTCACGGATCAGCCGCAGCTCACCGCTCGCACCGGCGCGTAGCCCTTCTCCTGGATGATGCACTGGCCCGCGTCGCTGAGGATCCAGTCCAGGTACTCCTTGACCGCGCCCTCGGGCTGGCCGGCGGTGTACATGAACAGCGGGCGCGCGATCGGG
>WVWW01000151.1:333-675 GCA_011773795.1 Acidobacteriota bacterium | reverse complement strand
CGATCGGGTAGCTACCGTCGATCGCGGTTGCCGTCGACGGCGCGACGCAGTCGGCCTCACCGGTCGTCGAGATGCACGGCATCTTGACGTGCTCGGTCGCGTAGGCGAGGCCGCTGTAGCCGATCGCGCAGGNNGCATGTCGCGCGAGCCCAGCTTGTAGTCGCGCTCCTTGCCGAGCACCGCCTCCTTGAAGTAGACGTAGGTGCCCGAGTTGTTCTGGCGGCTGACGCGCACGATCTCGTTGCTCTCGCAGCCGGGAATCGCCAGGTCGAGCTGGTCCCAGCTCTCGGTCGTGCCTCCTTCGCCGTAGATGTCGGCCAGCTGCTCCAACGTGAAGCTCTC
>WVWW01000151.1:0-223 GCA_011773795.1 Acidobacteriota bacterium | reverse complement strand
GTGCGTCGTATCCAACCACGAACTCGACCGGCTCGATCCCGGTGGCGCGAGCGGCCTGGAGCTCGCGGTCTTTCATCTTCCGGCTGGCGTTGGCGATGTCGACGGTACCGTTGATCATGGCCGAGATGCCGGTGCCGGAACCTCCGCCGGTGACCGCGATGCCGACTTCCGGATTGACCTCCTTGTACGCCTCGGCCCACGCCTGGGCGACGTTGACCAGGGT
>WVWW01000258.1:1336-2853 GCA_011773795.1 Acidobacteriota bacterium | reverse complement strand
ATTTTCGCGGCGAGATCCGCTCGCTCGGGGGGACGATCCTCGGATTCCTTCCCAATCACGCGCACATCGTGAAGATGAGCCCGCCGGTGCGCGAACAGGTCGAGGCGCTCCCGTACGTCCGTTGGGTCGGTCCGTATCATCCGGGCGACCGGATCGAGGCTTTCCTGCGCGAGCACGCGGACAAGGCCGAGGCGTATTACCCGCTTCTGCGCTACAGCATCCTGGTTTTCGGCGACACCAAGCACGTGGTCGCGCAACGCATCGCTTCCGTCGGCGGTCAGGTCGACCGCGCCGACGCAGGCAAGTACCTGCTGGAAGCGACGCTGACCCCCGGGCAGCTGTTCGAGGTCGCCGGCTGGGACGAGATTCAGTTCATCGACCGCTGGAGCCCGCTCGAGCAGGACATGGACATCGTCCGCGAGATGGGCGGGGCGAATCACATCGAGACCGTGGCGGGCTACACGGGGGCCGGCGTTCGCGCCGAGTCGTTCGACACGGGCTTCACGCTCAGCCACACCGATTTCACCAACCCGTTGATCGAGCACGGCGGAGCCGTCACCAACGACAGCCACGGCTCGGCCACGATCGGCATCCTGTTCGGCAACGGCACGGGAGATCCCCGCGCGCGCGGGCTGATGCCGGACGGCCAGGGAATCNNCAACGTCGGGATCGCCAGCGCCAGCCGCTACACGCACACCGGCGAACTGCTGCAGGATCCGTATTTCGCGGTCCTGCAAACGTCCAGCGTCGGGAGCGCGCGCACGTTCAACTACACGACCATTTCCGCCGATCACGACACCATCCTGTTCGACTGGGACATCGTGCACTGCCAGTCGCAGAGCAACGCGGGCAACCAGAACTCGCGGCCGCAGGCGTGGGCCAAGAACATCGTCTCGGGCGGCGCGGTGGATCACTTCGACACGCTCACGCGCGACGACGACTGCTGGTCGTGCGGCTCGGCGAGCATCGGGCCCGCTGCGGACGGGAGAATCAAGCCCGACCTCGCGTTCTTCTACGACCTGATCTATACGACCTACACGACCGGATCCGGCTACGGAGAGTTCGGCGGCACCAGCGGCGCGACGCCGTCGATCTGCGGCCACTTCGGCCTGTTCTTCCAGATGTGGTCCGACGGGATCTTCGGCAACGAGGTCGATCCGACGGGNNCCCGCACATGACGACGGCCAAGGCGTTCATGATCAACACCGCCGACCAGTATCCGTTCAGCGGGACGGCCGACGACCTGACCCGCGTACACCAAGGCTGGGGTACGCCGAGCGTCAAGAATCTCTACGATCTTCGCGACAACATCTCGTTCATCGACGAGTCCGTGGTCCTGGCCAATATGGAGACGGTCCAGTACGTCGCCATCGTGGATCCCGGCGAACCGGCGCTTCGCTTCACGATGACCTACGCGGATCCCGCCGGGAACCCGGCGGCCGCGATGCACCGGATCAACGACATCTCCTTGAAGGTCACATCGCCCTCGTCGGTGGAATATCACGGGAACAACGGTC
>WVWW01000258.1:994-1246 GCA_011773795.1 Acidobacteriota bacterium | reverse complement strand
TCACCGCCGCCGAAGTCAACCAGGACAGCCACGTCGAAACGCCCGAGATCGACGCCGATTTCGCGCTGGTCGTCAGCGGTGCTTTCCTGAAACTCTGCACCTCCGACGGCGCCGTCAATCTCGACGGCATCGCTTATGCGTGCGCGGATCAGGCCAAACTCCGGGTCGTCGACTGCGACCTCAACCTCGACGACAACACCGTCGAGACGATCGTCGTCACGATCGATTCGGATTCCGAACCTACCGGCGAGA
>WVWW01000258.1:690-877 GCA_011773795.1 Acidobacteriota bacterium | reverse complement strand
TCATGAAGACGGACCAGGCGACCATCGACTGCGCGCCGCCGCTCATCTCAAACGTCGTCACCGCGGACGTCCAGCCGCGCAGCGCCACGATCACCTTCGACACCGACGAGCCGTCGGTCGGGACCGTTCGACACGGGACGTCCTGCGCCGACCTGACGGGGTCCGACAACGAGTTCGTTCCCACGAG
>WVWW01000258.1:275-631 GCA_011773795.1 Acidobacteriota bacterium | reverse complement strand
CAACACGACCTACTTCTACGCCGTGGACGCCGTTGATCCCGTGGACAACGGTTCCAGCGACGACAACGGCGGCGCCTGCTACAGCTTCACCACGCCGGAGGTTCCCGACTTCTTCACGGAGCAGTTCAACGGCGACCACGACATCGACTCGCTGCGATTGGCGTTCATCCCCAACGGGACGTTCGAGTTCTACTCCGCGTGCAGCGACGCGATCACGGGTTTCCCGACCGACCCGACGGGCGGCAACGTGCTGACGCTGTCCGACGACCAATCCGTCGAGGTCACGCTGGCCGGAGGCGCTGCGGTTTCGATCTACGGTACGAGCTACGGCTCGTTCTTCGTCGGCAGCAACGGCT
>WVWW01000258.1:0-214 GCA_011773795.1 Acidobacteriota bacterium | reverse complement strand
GGTCACCTGGGAAGGCGTGCCCGAGTACAACACTTCCAACATCAACGACTTCCAGATCGAAATGTTGTTCAACGGCGTGATCCTGATCAACCACGTGGACCTCGCGTCCACCGACGGGATCGTCGGTTTGTCCGCAGGCAACTTGCTGTCGCCGGACTTCTTCGAAAGCGATCACTCGGGAACGCTCGCCTGCGGCGGGGCGGCGTGCTTCGAC
>WVWW01000298.1:1712-2889 GCA_011773795.1 Acidobacteriota bacterium | reverse complement strand
TGGCCCCGACGAACTCGGTCACGGTGTCTTCGAAGGTGATTCCGGCGAATGCCAACCGGCCCCACAACGCGTCGGCGCACACGCGCGCCTTGGCCAGGGCATCCGGACCGCTGACGGTGAGTTGACCCGAAGCCTTGTAGCCTTCGAGGTAGGAGATCGAGACCTTGTAGGAGTCGGTCGCCTCGCGGCCTTCGACGGAGTGCACGCGGACGCGATCCTTGCCGTCCTCGTCGAGGCGGATCGAGGTGAAATCCACAATGCAATCGGGCGTGACGTACGACGTCGGGTCGCCCATCTCGTAGACCAGCTGCTCGCCGACCGTCTCGGGGGTGACCATCCCGCCCGTGCCGTCGTGTTTGGTCACGACGAAGCTGCCGTCGGCGCACGCTTGGATCACGGGGTAGCCGATGCGATCCCAGCCCTCGATTTCCCACCAGCGCGAAAAATTGCCCCCCGTGCATTGCGCACCGCACTCGATGATGTGCCCCGCGACCGTGCCCGCGGCGAGCAGGTTCCAATCGTCGGGTCCCCAGCCGAACTCCGCGATCAGCGGAGACAGCACGAGACCGGGGTCGGTGGAGCGGCCCGTCACGACGATGTCGGCGCCGTGCCGCAGCGCCTCGGCGACCGGGAACGAGCCGATGTACACGTTGGCGGACAAGACCTTCTCGCGAATTTCGGAGAACGGCCGGCCGTCGTCGAGGTTGGCCAACGGCGCACCCGAATCGACCAGCTCGTCGAGACGCGACAGGATGTCGTCTCCCGTCACGCTGCCGATCTTGAGCCCGCGGGCGTCCTGCTCGCGCGCCACTTCGAGCAGCGCCGCGCGGCAGGCTGCGGGATTCACGCCACCGGCGTTCGCGATCACGCGGACGCCCTTGTCGCGCAACGCCGGCAGGGTCCGACGGATCAACTCGATGAAGTCCGTCGCGTAACCCTTCGACGGGTCGCGTCGATGCAGCTTCTGNNAATCGAGCGTCAGGTAATCGAGCGGGCCTTCCTCGATCAAACGCACCGGAGCGTCGACCGAGTCGCCCCAAAACCCCTGCCCGTTCGCCACGCGCACGACCTTGTCCACGGCCATTCCGGCTCCTCGATTGGTCGGAAAGCGGGAATTATAGGCGAAGCGGGCCGGGCGCGCCGACGGGGAAGACGTTCTAGACGGAAACGGAGGTCT
>WVWW01000298.1:1380-1695 GCA_011773795.1 Acidobacteriota bacterium | reverse complement strand
GATCGTGGTGCCCCAACCGGTGACGAGCACCACCGGGATGTCGGGGTCCCGTTCACGCAGATGCGAGGCGACTTCCCAACCGGACATGTCGGGCATCCCGAGGTCGGTGAGGATCATGTCGTAGTCGGACACCGACGCCATCTTGAGCCCTTCACTCGCCGAGACGGCGACCTCGACGTTGTGCCCTTCGACGGCGAGTGCGTCTTGGATCAGCTGCGCGATCGGTTGTTCGTCGTCGATGACCAGGATCCGCGCCGGGCGGTCCGGACGCGGCGCGTCGGTCAGCGCATCGTCCCCCTCGTCGAGCTCGATTTG
>WVWW01000298.1:0-1346 GCA_011773795.1 Acidobacteriota bacterium | reverse complement strand
AGTCCCGTGCCGGAGTTGCCTTTCGTCGTGAAGAACGGGTCGAACAGGTGGCGCCGGATCTCTTCGGTCATCCCCACGCCCGTGTCCTCGATCTCGGCATGGACCTCGGAGCCGCGACGGAAGCAGCGCAGCTTCAAAGAGCCGCCCTGGGGCATCGCGTCCACGGCGTTGAGGATCAGGTTCGTGAAGACCTCGCGAAGCTCGGTCGCGCTGCCGAGGATCGCCGGGACCTTGTCGCACTCGACGGCGATCTTGAGCTTCACGTTGCGTCGTTCGGACTCCGTCTTCCATCGCCCGCGCGTGATCTCCACCGCGTCGTCGATGATCTCGGGCAGCGACAGCGGCTCGAACGGCCGGTCGGTCCGCGTGCGCGAGAACTCCTGGATGCGCCGGACGGTTTCGCGCCCGTCTTGCGCCGCTTTTTCGATGACCGCCATCTCGCCGTCGATGTCCGGCGAGAAACCGCGCTTGCGCAGCAGCTGGATGCGGCCGAGGATCGCGCCGAGCAGGTTGTTGAAGTCGTGGGCCACGCCGCTCGACAGCTCGCCGAGGGCGCGCAGGCGTTGCGTATCCTCGAGTTCCTCGCGCAACCGCTGCGTTTCGGTCATGTCGACGAGCAAGCACTCGGTCGCCGACTGACCGAGGTAATCGATGCGGCTCCCGCGCAGCTCGAGCTCGCGGGGCCTGCCGGCGGAATCGTACGCGGTGACCATCGCCGGGCTCATGACTTTGCCGCGCTGCCACAGTTTGAGTCGATTGGCGACGACCGATTGGCAATCCTCCGCGAACAGGCTTTCGAGCCGGAAGTTCGGATCCTCGACTTCTTCGGCGGTCACGCCGAACGTTTCCTGGAAAGCTTTGCTGAAGAATTTGACGGTTTCGTTTTGCACGATGAGGATCGGATCCGGCGAGTGTTCCACCAGGGTGCGGTACTGAACCTCGGATTCTTCGAGCGCGCGCGTGCGCTCGCGCACCTGCTCCTCGAGCGTCGCGTTGAGTCGCTCCAGCTCGTTCTGGAAGGCCACCGACTCGCAGTCCTTCTCGGCGACGCGGTCCATCATGCGGTTGAACGCGCGGGCCAACTCGGCCAGCTCGCGCGCCCCGCCCACGGGTATGCGGTACGAGGTATCACCGTAGGACAGGGCCTCGGTTCCGTCGGCCAGGGTGCGCAACGGTGCGGCGATGNNCCATCCCGATGGTCAGGCGGCGCATCTCGGCGTGCTTGGAGTCGTAGCTCAGGCCGACCCGGACGTAGCCCCACGGCTCGGTGGCGCCTTCGACCATGACGGGAACGATCGACTCGAAAATCGGCTCCCCTCGCGCCCCGGGAGGCCCCAGCAGGGCCG
>WVWW01000226.1:1230-1440 GCA_011773795.1 Acidobacteriota bacterium | reverse complement strand
GCTTCGAACGCTGAGGAGCTCGCCCGATTTCGAGGATCTCGACATTATCGTCGTGACCGCCCTGGGCGAGGAGGAGATCGAGGACCGGGGCGGCCTCCCGGACGGGGTCAAGGTGTTCCGCAAACCGGTTCCGTTTGCGGAGCTAGAGGACTGCGTACGCAAGCATTTTGCGTTGACACAGAAGCAGCAGTGAACAGGTTGACTGTTTCA
>WVWW01000226.1:589-1111 GCA_011773795.1 Acidobacteriota bacterium | reverse complement strand
ACGGGGTGCGGAATATTGACGGCTTACATTACAGTCCGGTCCGGTACGACGACACGGTGGTGACGCGGCGATGAGCGCAAACTTTTCAGACAAGGGCATCCGCACGCAATCGATCCACGCCGGCGAGCATCACGAGACGGCGAGCCACTCGTCGGCGCCCGACCTCGTCATGTCGAGCACCTTCCGGGTCGACCGGGAGATCAGCTTTTCGGCCAACAACCTCGACGCGGACGCGCCGTACGTCTACACGCGCTGGGGCAACCCGACCAACGACCAGCTCGAGGAGAAGCTCGCGGTGCTCGAGGGCGCCGAGGCCTGTATCGCGTTTGCGACCGGCATGGCGGCGACGACCGGCGTCCTGCTCGGCCACCTGGCCAAGGGCGATCACCTGGTCATGTGCGACACCAACTACCCGGGCACCGCCGAAGTGGCGCGGCACACGCTGCCCCGGTTCGGCATCGAGTTGACGGCCGTCGACACGACGGAGCCCGCCAACGTGCGGGGGGCGATACGCGACAACAC
>WVWW01000226.1:300-553 GCA_011773795.1 Acidobacteriota bacterium | reverse complement strand
TCAGGATCGCGGACATCGCGGCCGTGGCGTCGATCGCCAGGCAGTGCGGCGCGCTGCTGGTCGTCGACTCCACGTTCGCGACGCCGGTCGCAACGCGGCCGATCGAGCTCGGCGCTGACCTCGTCGTTCATTCCCTGACCAAGTACATCGGCGGACACGGGGACGCGATGGGAGGCGCCGTCTGCGGCTCGCGCGAACTCCTCGAGCCGCTGCGCGTCGAGGCGCTGTCCCACTTCGGCGGCGTGATCAGCCC
>WVWW01000226.1:0-190 GCA_011773795.1 Acidobacteriota bacterium | reverse complement strand
CATGATGTCCGGCTTCGAGGTTATCCACTACGCGGTCTCGCTGGGGCACCATCGCAGCCTCATGTACCTGCTGCGCACCGAAGACCTTGCGGAGACTTCGTATGGCCTGCAGGGCGACGCTCTGGAACACTATCGGGCGATTGCCGGCGACGGCCTGTTTCGCTTTTCCGTGGGCCTCGAAGACCCGGAG
>WVWW01000122.1:2570-2857 GCA_011773795.1 Acidobacteriota bacterium | reverse complement strand
TAGCCGATCACGTCGCCGGTGAAGACCAGGGCGACGTCGGGGGAATCGCTGGGCGCGATCAAGCTGCCCGCTTGCACGGTGGCGCCGCACGCGGCAACGAGGGCGAGAGCGGCCCAGCGCTTCCGGGGATCAACTCGCATCGCTTCAAACTCCGTTCTCGAAACGCGAAGGAGGATACTAGAGGATGGTTCCGCCCCCGGGGAGGGCGTGCAAGTAAAAGTGGTGTAATCCCGCTTTTTTGCGATCATGTGGGCATGCACCTGTACCTCGCGTCGGCCTCTCCGAGG
>WVWW01000122.1:0-2561 GCA_011773795.1 Acidobacteriota bacterium | reverse complement strand
TCGGCCTCTCCGAGGCGTCTGGAACTGCTCCGGCGGGCCGGCTACGAACCCGAGAGAGTGGCGCAGGACGCCCCCGAGCGCCGGCTTCCCGGCGAAACGCCGGAGGCCATGGTGCTTCGCGTCGCTCGAGCCAAGGCGCACGATGCGCTCGAGAATCTCGCGGACGCGCGCAGGCCGGGGATCGTGCTGGGCGCCGATACGGCCGTGGTCCTGGACGACGATGTGTTGGGCAAGCCGGATTCGGCCGAAACCGCGCGGCGTGTGCTGCGGCAACTCTCGGGGCGGCGCCACCGCGTCCTGACCGGCGTGGCGCTCGTGCGCAGCGACGATGGCCGTGAAACCGGGGGCGTCGAGACGACCCACGTGGAGTTCTGCCGGTTGAGCGACGAAGCGATCGACCGCTACGTCGCCGGCGGGTCGCCGCTCGACAAGGCCGGCGCGTACGGGATCCAAGATCTCGACGAAGCGTGGATCGCGGGCGTGGACGGGCTGCTCAGCAACGTCGTGGGCTTGCCGGTCGAGAGGCTGGCGGGCTGGATACGGGAACTCGCGGACTAGCCTTCTTTCGTCAACTTCTCGTAGCCCGCGGCATCCAACAGCTGACCGACCTCGTCGGGATCGGTGATCTCCATCTTGCAGTACCAACCGGCTCCGTTCGGATCGCTGTTGACGACCTCGGGCGTTGCCTCCAACTCCCGGTTGACCTCGATGATCTTGCCCGAAATCGGAGCGAAGATCTCGGACACCGCCTTGACGGACTCGATCGTTCCCATCANNGATCGTTCCCATCACTTCGTCTCGGGAAACCTCGGCGTTGACCTCGGGCAGTTCGACGTAGACGATGTCGCCCAGTTGGTCCTGGGCGAAATGCGTGATCCCCACAGTCGCGACGTCGTCGTCGATCAGGACCCACTCATGCTCTTTCGAATAACGGCGATCGGTCGGCACCATCGCAAGATCTCCTTAAGAACGGTCTCGTTTGTAGAACGGCGTCTCCACGACCCGGGCCGGTTGCGGGCGTCCGCGCACGTCGACCTCGAACTCCGATCCGACTTCACAGAACTCCACGGGCAGGTAGGCCAACCCGATCCGCTTCTGCAGGTACGGCGCGAGCGTGCCGCTGGTGACCTTCCCCACCGGCCGGCCGTCGACGAGGGCGGCGTAACCGTGACGCGCGATCGCGCGTCCGTCCAATTCGAACCCGACCAAGCGCCGCCGAACGCCAGCGGCCTTCTGGCGCACCAGGGCCTCGCGCCCGATGAACTCGCCCTTGTTGAGCTTGACGATCCAGCCCAGGTCGGCCTCGAGCACGGTCGTCGTCTCGTCGATGTCGTTGCCGTAGAGCGCCATCTTCGCCTCGAGCCGCAGCGTGTCGCGGGCGCCGAGACCGGCGGGAAGCAGGCCTTCGCCCGCGCCGCCTTCGATCAGCGCGTCCCAAACCTTGCCGGCCCCGCCGACGGGGACGAAGAGCTCGAAACCGTCCTCGCCGGTGTACCCGGTACGGGAAACTATCGTCTCCACGCCGGCCAGCGTCGTGTGCAGGAAAGCATAGTAGGCCAACTCCGCGACGGGGTCCCCGGCGAGAGGCTCGAGGATGGCCGGCGCACGCGGCCCCTGGAGGGCCAGTAGCGCCCACGCCTCCGACTCGTCGTGCAACTCGGCGTCGTAGGGGNNCAGGTCCTTGTCGACGTTGGCCGCGTTGGGAACGAGAAGGAACTCTGTCTCAGCCAACCGGTAAACCAGCAGGTCGTCGTGGAAACAGCCGCTCGGGGTCATCAACGCGGTGTAGTGCGCGCGACCGATCTTCAACTTGTCGATGTCGTTGCAGGTCAGGTTCTGCAGGAAGTCCGCCGCCCGAGGCCCACGAACGCGCGCCTCGCCCATGTGGCTCACGTCGAACAGACCGGCGTGTTTTCGCACGGCCATGTGTTCGTCGATCAGCCCGCTGTATTGGACCGGGAGCATCCAACCGGCAAACGGCACCATCCGACCGTTGTGAGCGACGTGCCGGTCGTAGAGCGGCGTTTTCTTCGCCGTTGCTTCGCTCATCGTCGTGTCGGGACCCCGCAAAAAAGGGGCCGATGGTAACACAGCAGGCGCAGCCGGTCAGCGGCCGAGGGCGGCTTCCACGGCGTTGGCGATGCCTTCGTCCGTGGGCTCGACGGCGACCGCGGCGACCGCGCAGCCGAGATCGCGAATCGCCTCCGCGGTCGTCGGCCCGATGGCCACCAAAGCCAAGCCGCTGAAGATCCCCACCGCCCGCTCGCCGGCCGCCCCGAAGAGATGCACGAACGACGACGGCGAGCCGAACACCGCGGCGTCGAAGTCCCCTCGTTCGACCGCGGAGACGACGGCGGACAGGTTCCCCGCGGGGCGGTTGCGATAAAAGGGCACCGCGCGGACCTCGGCGCCGAGTTCCACGAGTCCCTCCTCGAGATCGGCGCGGCCCCGGTCGGGGCGAACGATCAACAGGCGGTCGTCCGCGGCGACCGATTCCCTGAGCGTGGCGGCCAGCCCGAAACCCGTCGGCGGGTCGGCGACGGCGTCGGGCTCGCGGCCCG
>WVWW01000268.1:1920-3929 GCA_011773795.1 Acidobacteriota bacterium | reverse complement strand
GGCGGTCACGGTCGATTACGACGACGCGGCTGGACAAAGCCACCTCGCAGGAGGTGAACGCGTACAGCGCCTGCTTCATCTTTTCGGCGTCCTGCTCCTGGCCCAGGGCGATCTCGATCTCCACGTTTTCTGCGGTGTAGTCGTTGATGGCCTTGATTTTGAGACTTTTTTTCTTGGCCGCGGCCTCGATCGAGGAGATCAGCGAGTCCGTCGTCACTCCCGGCGGCACGGATCGAATCGTCAACCGGCGCGGGGCCGTGACATCGATGCGGGAGCGCAGCCGAACGCGGCCGGCGCCGTCGGCGTACTCCGACGCGTCCATCAGGCCGCCCTGCGGGAAATCGGGCACGATCGCAAACGGTTTTTTGTCCAGGATCGCGACTTGGGCCTCGAGCAGTTCGATGAAATTGTGCGACAGAACGCGGGTCGAGAGCCCCACCGCGATCCCCTCGGCTCCCATCATCAGCAACAACGGAAGCTTGGCAGGGAGAGAGACCGGTTCTTTTCGCCGCCCGTCGTAGCTCGGCACGAACTTAGTCAGTTCGTCGTTGAAAACGTTCTCGCGGGCAAGCTCGGTCAGGCGGCACTCGATGTAGCGGGGCGCCGCCGCGGGGTCTCCGGTGAGCAGGTTGCCGAAATTCCCCTGCCCTTCGATCAGGAAACCCTTTTTCGCCAACATGACGAGAGCGTCGCCGATACTCGCATCCCCGTGCGGGTGGTACTGCATCGTGTGGCCCACGATGTTGGCCACCTTGATGAACTTGCCGTCGTCGTTTTCCTTGAGCGAATGGAGGATGNNGGAATGGAGGATGCGGCGCTGCACGGGCTTCAGCCCGTCGGCCAGGTCGGGAATCGCTCGATCGCGGATCACGTAGGAGGCGTACTGGATGAAGTTGTCGTCGAACAACTTCCGCAGGTGGCCGTCTTCGAGAAACGCTCCCCCGTTCGCGCTTGTTGCGTCGCCGAACAGTTCCTGCTGATCCTTGCTCATGGCTCCGGTCTGACCACGAGGTGGTCCATGATGTAGCCGCGTCGCTCCGGCGTGTTCTTGCCCATGTAAAAACGCAGCATCTTGGGGACTGCGTGGTGGTTGTCCACTTCGACGGGCGACTTGCGCATGTCCGGCCCGATGAAACGCTTGAATTCGTGCGGCGAAATCTCCCCGAGACCCTTGAATCGAGTGATCTCGGCCCCGCGTCCGATCATCTTGACGGCGGCGTCACGTTCGTCTTCGGAGTAGCAGTACAAGGTTTTCTTCTTGTTTCTGACTCGAAAGAGGGGCGTTTCGAGGATCTGCAAATGGCCCCGCAGGACCAGCGGCTCAAAGAAACGCAGGAAGAACGTGATCAGCAGGTTGCGGATGTGCATCCCGTCGACGTCGGCGTCGGTCGCCAGGATCACGTGGTCGTAGCGCAGGTTGTCGACGTCGCTCTCGATGTCCAGGCTGCGCATCAAGTTGTACAGTTCGTCGTTCTTGTAAATCGCGTCGCGGTTCAGATCGCAGACGTTGAGGGGCTTGCCCTTGAGCGCGAAGATCGCCTGGGTCAGGACGTCGCGGCAGCTGACGATCGAGCCGGCGGCCGATTGGCCCTCGGTGATGAACACCATCGAGTCTTTTTTCTTTTTGCGATCCGTGCGGTGGTACTTGCAGTCCTTGAGTTGCGGCACGCGGATCGACGTCGCGCGGGCTTTCTCGCGTGCGAGCTTCTTGACGGCCTGGAGTTCCTTGCGAATCTTCTGAGTCTCCTCGACCTTGCGGATCAGCTTTTCTGCGCTCTGCGGATTTTTGTGCAGCAGGTCGAGGGTTGCCTCGCGCACCTCGGACACCAGGCGGCTACGGATCTCCGGGTTGCCCAGTTTGTTCTTGGTCTGCGATTCGAAAACCGGCTCTTTCAGGCGGATCGCGATCGCACCGACGATCCCGTCGCGGACGTCCTCTCCGTCGAACTTCTTCTTGGAGAAATCATTGACGGCCTTGAGCAGCCCTTCACGGAAGGCGCTTTGATGCG
>WVWW01000268.1:1192-1834 GCA_011773795.1 Acidobacteriota bacterium | reverse complement strand
TGGTTCGCACGTGCAAAGGCGCGTAGGCGGCCTCCCCGCGCGTGTCTTCGCCGACGAGATCGAGCAGCCCGCCCTCGGACACGAACGGCTCGCCGTTGAGGTCGACCGTGAGACCGGCATTCAGGTAGGTGTAGAAGCGAATCCGGTGTTCGACGTGATCGTCGTCGAAGTCCGCGTTTCCGAAGATTTCGGGGTCCGGGACGAACTCGACGAAAGTTCCGTCAGGCTCGTCGGTCTTGCCTTTCTTTTGCTTTTGGAGCTCCCCGCGGATGAAGCTCGCTTCCGCGTACCTGCCGTCTCGAATGCTGCGCACGAAGAACTCGTGGGACAGCGCGTTGACCGCCTTGGTGCCGACCCCGTTCAGCCCGACGCTGAACTGGAACACGTCGTCGTTGTACTTGGCGCCGGTGTTGATCCGCGACACGCAGTCGACGACCTTGCCCAGCGGGATCCCGCGCCCGCGATCGCGTACCGAAACCTTGCCGCCGTCGATCCTGACCGACACTTCGGTGCCATAGCCCATGATGAATTCATCGATCGCGTTGTCCACGACTTCCTTGAGCAGGATGTAGATGCCGTCGTCGTAGTGCCGGCCGTCGCCGACCCGGCCGATGTACATCCCGGTGCGCTTGCGGATGTGTT
>WVWW01000268.1:0-1149 GCA_011773795.1 Acidobacteriota bacterium | reverse complement strand
GCTGCCGGGTGGGTTGAAGCTTTCCGCAGTCCGGTTAAACTTGCGTCATGTTTCGTTTCGTCTTATCAGGCTTGGGTTTGCTCGCGTTCGCCTGCAGCGGTCAAACCCCGCCGGCGTCCCCCGGGCAATCGCCGGCCCAGCCGTACCTGACGGAGATTGCGCTGGGCGGCGCCCCGTCGACGGCGTGGCCCGACGGCACCGGCCTCGCACCGGAGATCATGGGTCCCGGCGTGGCCCTGTCGGACCTCGACGGCGACGGGCGCCTGGACATCGTGCAGCTCACGATGCCCGAACCGGGGCGCGGGGAAACGACGCTCGGCCGGGTTTGGCTACAGACCTCCGACGGCACGTTTCGCCAGGCGGACGAGCTGCCGGCCAGGGGCTTCGCCCAAGGGATCACGATCGGCGACGTCAACGGAGACGGTCGTCCCGATCTGTNNCGTCCCGATCTGTTCTTCGCCAACTACGGACCGGACCGCCTGCTGCTCAACCGGGGCGAGGGACGCTTCGAGACGGCACCCGGACCGGCCCCCTGGGACGGCCCCTTCTGGAGCAGTTCCGCGGCGTTTTGCGACCTCGAGGGCGACGACGACCTGGACCTGTACGTCGCTCATTACCTCGACTACGACCCCGCTCGAACGTGCTTCGCTCCCAACGGCGCGGTCGGGTACTGCGCCCCCCAGGTCTTTGATGGAGCTCTGGACCACCTGTACCTCAACGACGGGCAAGGCCGTTTCACCGACGTCTCGGAGACCGCCGGGATCGCAGGGCTGCCGGATCGGGGCCGCTCGGCCAAGGGCCTCGGCGTGGTCTGCGCCGACCTGACCGGCGACGGCCGGCTCGACTTCTACGTCGCCAACGACGGCGAGAGCAACCAGCTCTGGGTGAATCGCGGGGATGGGAGTTTTCTGGATGAGGCGGTCGCGCGCGGCGCCGCGGTCAATCGTCACGGCCGTCCGGAGGCCAGCATGGGGATCGCCATCGGCGACATCGACGGCGACGCTGCGCTCGACGTTCTGTTGACGCACCTCGAGGGCGAAAACAACACGATCTACGGCGGCGCCCTCCCGCGCTATCGCGACGTGACGCCGCGGAGCGGGATGGCGACCCACGATTTCGCGCTGACGGGCTTCGGCTGTGCGTTGATCG
>WVWW01000052.1:764-4229 GCA_011773795.1 Acidobacteriota bacterium | reverse complement strand
AGAAAGGAACAGCGAGTCGGAGAGCATACGATGCGCCAGCACTTCACGGCTGGCACGGCGGAGATTGGACGTAGCACGGCCCTGAATTCCGTGTTGGTGGCGCTGTCCGTTGTCGTGCTCGCTGGGATCGCGGACGGAGCGCCCACGGGTCGGTCCGACGATCGTATAATCATCAAGTTTGAGGACATAGCCGAGGTTCGACTGCGGAACCGCGGTTGGGTTTCGCTGTCCGGACACGACCTCGATGGCGTCCTGCGCCTGCTTGAACCGGATGCGCTGATGTCGGTCACCCCGCTGTTCGGCCGACCGGAGATCGACGTCGATCGCGGTCGTCGCGCAGCGGAAGCGGAGGCTCGCTCCGGCCGAGCACTTCCCGATCTCAACGGGTACTACGAGATTCGCGTCGAAGGCGGAGTGCCGGACGCGCTGCTCGACGCTCTCGGGAGACTCAAGGTCGTCGAAACCGCGTACCGTGCGCCGCTGCCGGCGCCGCCCCCGGTGGACATCGATCCGCCGACACCTGACGGCGAATCCGGCCAAGTGTACCTCGACCCGGCGCCGGAAGGGATCGACGCGAGGGCGGCGTGGACACGTCCGGGTGGGCGTGGCGAGGGCGTGCTGATCATCGACATCGAGTTCAACTGGCGCGACACCCACGAAGACCTCGACACCGCTCTCGGCCAGTTCCTGTGCTTCTCGACCAACTCGACCGAGATCGAGCACGGCACGGCGGTTCTGGGCGAACTCGTCGCCGGCGACAACGGCTACGGCGTGACCGGTATCGCCAACCAGGCCGACATCGGGATGGTCACGCATATCCCGGTCGGCATGTCATACAGCGTGGCGCGTGCGATCGAGTGCGCGACAGGCTTCATGGGGCCGGGCGACGTCCTGCTCATCGAGGCTCAAACCGTTGGCCCGAACTCCCTGTTCGTACCGCCGGAATGGGATGCGGCCGAGTACGACGCCATCACGGTCGCGACCGCCGCCGGCATTGTCGTCGTCGAGACCGCAGGCAACGGCAACGAGGATCTCGACGGCGCGGCTTTCGGCGGTGCATTTGACCGCTCGGTGCGCGATTCCGGCGCGTTGATCGTCGGCGCGGGCGCTAACCTTTACTACGTCGGGACGCAACCGGATCTCTCGCGGCTCGACATTTCGACCTACGGTTCGCGGGTCGATCTTCAGGGTTGGGGCGACGATGTCCTCACGACCGGCTACGGCGACGTTTTCGATGGCGGCGGCGACCCCAATCAGTATTACACCGAGCTGTTCAACGGCACGAGTTCCGCGGCCCCGATGATCGCCGGCGCGGCCGCGATCGTGCAAGGGGTTCAGATCGCCTGTGGCGGATCGCCGCTCGATCCGATCGAGGTCCGCGAACTGCTGGTCTCGACTGGAACGCCACAGGTTCCCGGGCCGTTTCCCGGCAATATCGGGCCGCGCCCCAACCTCGCTGCGGCGCTCGCTCGTGTCGACGTCGATAACGACCAGGACGGTTTCGCCGAGTGCGCCGGCGACTGCGACGATGCCGTCCTCGCGACCCATCCCGGCGCGCCCGAGACCAATGACGGTTTGGACAACCAGTGTCCGGGTGAGGCCGGCTTCGGATCGGTGGACGAGGTAGCGCCCGACAGCGGGTTCCACGACCCGATCAACGCCACTTCGTACTCGTGGACGACCCAAGCCGGCGCCACGACCTACGAGGTAGCTCGATCGACCACCTCCGACTTCTCCGCGGGATGCCTGCGTTGGGAAACCTCGGGAACGTCGATCCAGGACGCTGAGGACCCATCCCCGGGCGTCCTGTTCCACTACCTCGTACGGGCACTCAATCCGTTCGCGGGAAGCTGGGGTCAAGGCACGACCATCGGCGAGCGAAGCGGGGCCTGTCTGTAGATTCACCTTGAACTCCAGAAGACGCCGGAAGGAATGTCGGTTCCCAGCACGAGCCGGACACCCGCCGCACGCAGTGCGGTCAGGTNNGAGAGGAACATCGAGGTCGTGGTCAACTGGGAGAAGTTGTTGCAGCACTGAGCTGACCGTGCTGCGACCGTCAACGTCGGTCAACTCGTTCTTGCGCCGGTTCCAGACCACGTACTGCTGGGCACCCGGCTTTGATGTCCGGTATGATCGCCGGCCATGGCGTTGACTCCCGGCACACGGCTCGGTCCCTACGAGATCACCGCGCAGATCGGCGCGGGCGGCATGGGCGAGGTCTACCGCGCGACCGACACCAAGCTGAAGCGCGAGGTCGCGATCAAGGTCCTCCCCGACGAGGTCGCCCGCGACACGCAGCGGCTGGCTCGGTTCGAGCGCGAAGCCCACGTGCTGGCCTCGCTGAACCACCCCAACATCGCCTCGATCTACGGGCTGGAGGAATCCGGCGGCGTCCCGTGTCTCGTTCTGGAGCTCGTCGAGGGCCCCGACCTCGCGGCGGTGCTCGCGGAAGGTGCGGTTGGGGTCGAGAGGGCGCTGGAGATCGCGCGGCAGATCGCGCTGGCGCTGGAGGCCGCGCACGCCAAGGGCGTCGTCCACCGCGACCTGAAGCCCGCGAACGTCAAGGTGGGCGAGGACGGAACGGTCAAGGTGCTGGACTTCGGTCTGGCGAAGGCGCTCGCCGACGACTCCGCCGAGGCGTCCGCCGACCCCTCTTACTCACCGACGCTGACGCTGGCCGCGACGCGCGCCGGCGTCATCCTCGGGACCGCCGCCTACATGAGTCCCGAGCAGGCGCGCGGGAAGACGGTCGACAAGCGGACCGACATCTGGGCTTTCGGTTGCGTGCTCTACGAGTTGTTCACCGGCAAGCAGACCTTCGCGGGTGAGACCGCGTCGGACGCCATCGCCAGGATCCTCGAACGCGAGCCGGACCTGGACAAGCTCCCGGCCTCGACGCCGGTGAAGGTCCGCGAGCTGCTGCGCCGCTGCCTGCGAAAGAAGAGGAACGAGCGACTTCACGACATCGCCGACGCCCGCATCGAGATCGACGAGATCCTGGCGGATCCGGCAGGCGCTGCCACGCTCGATGCGGCGCACTCCGGCGCGCCGTTGCGGGCCCGCTGGGGCGTCGCCGTGGGGCTGCTGGCGGCCGGGATCGTCGTCGGCGCCGCCGCCGGCCGGCTCGCGTTTCGCGGCGGCGCGGATTCGGCGCCCGGCGCTCCCCGGAACGCGTTCCGGTCGCACATCGTGCTTCCGGCGGAGCTGCCCCCGGTCACCGGGAGCGGTCATCGGGTGGGGGTCCCGATGCCGTCGCTGGCGCTGGCGCGCGACGGCTCCGAGCTCGTCTACGTCGCCGCCGCGGAGGGCGACACCCGTCTCGTCAGGCGTTCCATGGATTCCTACGAGGCGATGCCGATTCCGGGAACGGAAGGCGCCTACAGCCCGGCGTTCTCGCCGGATGGCCGCTGGGTCGCCTTCCTGACACCGACGGAGCTGAGGAAGGTCCCGCTCGACGGCGGCGAG
>WVWW01000052.1:270-740 GCA_011773795.1 Acidobacteriota bacterium | reverse complement strand
TCGGACGACGGCCACGTCTACTTCAACCACCACGAGTCGCAACTCGCGAGGGTCGACGAGGACGGCGGCCCGATCGAGGACATGGGGCTGGCCAACGTGTTCGCCGTGCACGCCTTGCCCGGCGCGCGGGGCATCCTGGCGAGCGGGATCTCGGAGTTCTCCACGAACAAGGAAGGCGCCGAGATCTTCCACGTCGACGCCGCTGGAGAGCGGACGACCGTCCTGACCGGGGGCTACGCGCCGAGCTACGCGCCGAGCGGGCACTTGACCTTCGTTCGCGGCGGCAGTCTCTACGCGGTGGATTTCGACGTCGACAGCCTGCAGACCTCGGGGTCGCCCGTGCGTGTCCTCGACAGGGTGGCCACCGACTCGATCTGGTCGTTCGGGCACTACGCCGTCTCGCACGCCGGATCGCTCGTCTACCTGCCGGGCGACGACTGGGCGCGAACGCGACCGACCTGGGTCGATCG
>WVWW01000052.1:0-237 GCA_011773795.1 Acidobacteriota bacterium | reverse complement strand
TCCAGGTCACGGGGGCCAAGGACCAGGTGCACGTTTACGATTTCCGGCGCGGGACGTTCGACCGGCTGACGCTTCAGGGGGGCAACTTCTTCCCGGTCTGGGTCGACGCAGGCGAACGCATCGTCTTCTGCAGCAATCGGGACGGTGCGATACGGTTGTACTCGCGCCGACTGGACGGCACGGAGCAGGCCGAGCCTCTGTTGACGGACGAGCAGGAGGCGCTGGCGCGCTCGCTGC
>WVWW01000096.1:3849-5350 GCA_011773795.1 Acidobacteriota bacterium | reverse complement strand
GAGGAGCTGTCGACCGCGACGCCGACGCCGCCGCCGCCGGAAATCAGCAGCGCGACCTTGAAGCTGTCGAACACGGCGAAGCCGACGGCCTTGTCGGCGATCGCGTTCGCCGCCGCGTCCTCGCCGAGCAGACGCTGCAACGTTTCGCGGGCCATCTGGTCGATGGCATCGCGCTTGGCGGCTTTTTTGTCGATCTTGACCGGCGCGTCCTGCGCCACGGCGACCGTCGAGACGGCCAGAAAGATGCACAGCATGACGCTGCCGAGGGTTCTCATCATCTGCTCCTTTGCTCGGGTCGGCCCCGGGGCTCCATCCCCCAAAAGATGATATCCCGGCGCCGCGGAGACAAGTAACGCTCCGCGGCAGCCCGCGCGGGCACTGCATTTCAGAAACGTAGCCGGCCGGACCACCGTTTTCGCACGGAGATCCGCCGATGCCGGGGTCCGGCTGCCGGGGGCTGCGGGTCTATTCCTTGACGAACACGAATTCGTGCGTCGCGGCGTCGCCGTCGCCGACGGTGACCTGCGCCGTCAACGTGCCCAACCGTTCGTGAAGCGCCTCGACCTCGTACGTCCCCGCGGGCAGACCGTCCAGCGAGAATTGGCCGTCGGTGCCCGTGACGCCGTGGAACGGGTGACCGAACACACCGACCCACGCGCCCATCCACGGGTGAACGTCGCACTTGATCTTGAACACTTCCTCCTTGTCGAACACGTAGTCCGACTCGGTGACCGCGGCGGGCATCGCCTTGTTGAACGGCGTGTTCGCTTTGGGCAGGCCGTGGACGTTGTGCAGCAGGCCGTCGGAGTTGAGGATCTTGAACGCTTGGCCGGTTTGCACCGAGGTCACGTGGGGCGTGTACTTGCAGCCGATCTGGTCGAGCACGACCGGCTCGGCAGGGGGCGCGTAGGCGCCGCCGCCGTGACCGGATTTGACGTAAACGAGCACGTTGCCGAGCGCGTTGTCGTCGCCGAGCACGAGAACTTCGGGCATCACGTCCTCGGTGTGCTTCTTCGCGCAGCCCGGATCGGCGTCCATCTGCAACGGCCGCAAGGTCGGGACCGCACCCTCGTAACGCACGTTGCCGCTGATCGAAGACGTGCCGGTGGCGCCCGTCGTTTCGACCGACGTCGAGGCGGGTGGAGGCGTCGACGGATCGGGGGTTGAAGAGCCCGTGCCGTCACCCGTCGGTTCGGGGGAACCGTTGCAGGCAACGCCAAGCAGCAGCAAGAGTCCGGCCGTCACGGCCCACCATCGTTTCTCGGACATAACTCGATCTCCTCAAGGTTCGGCCCACCAAGGACCCCCATTCTAGCCGCGGGTCGAGCCTGCCGCACGTACGGGTTATGCTCTCACCGATGTCCCTGGCCGAGTTGCTCGAAGAAGTCCGCGCGTGCGCCGTGTGCGGCGATTTGCCGCTGGGACCCCGTCCCGTGCTGGCGGCCAAAAGCAGCGCGCGCATCCTCATCGTCGGGCAGGCCCCGGGAACTCGCGTCCACGA
>WVWW01000096.1:3680-3832 GCA_011773795.1 Acidobacteriota bacterium | reverse complement strand
CGACCGCCTGCGGGAATGGATCGGCGTCGATCGCGACACGTTCTACGACGCGCGGCGTTTCGCCATCGTCCCGATGGGTTTCTGCTATCCCGGAAGGGGCAAGGGCGGCGACCTGCCGCCGCGGCCGGAGTGCGCGCCGTTGTGGCACGCGC
>WVWW01000096.1:364-3653 GCA_011773795.1 Acidobacteriota bacterium | reverse complement strand
ACGATCCCGCTCCCGCATCCGAGCCCCCGAAACAATCTCTGGTTGCGCAAGAACCCCTGGTTCGAGAAGCGGCTCGTGCCGCGCTTGCGCGCCAGGGTCGGGGAGATCCTGGCACGATGAGGCTCACCGTCGCGCTACCGTTCGTCACTGTGCCCGCCCGCCGAGGGAACTCCGTCTCCGCCTTGTCGAAGAACTACTTCGACGGCGCGCGCGACACCGACTGAACGCGACACAGGAAGATCGCGAACCGCTCCCGCTCGTCGGTCCACCACGCTTCGCGGCGGAACCCCGCCCGCTCCACCATCGCGGCGAATTCCTCGGGGGTGTACTTGTACGAGTTCTCGGTGTGGATCCGCTCGCCTGCGTCGAGTTCGATCGCCGCCTCGCCGATCCGGACCGCCTGGTCGATGCGGCTTTCGAGGAACATCTGGATGCGGCCGCGCTCTTCGTCGTAACGCGCGACGTGGGAAAACGTCGAGGTGTCGAAATCCGCGTCGAACGCGTCGTTGAGATGGCGGAGCACGTTGAGGTTGAACCGCGCGGTCACCCCCTCGCTNNGGTCACCCCCTCGCTGTCGTCGTAGGCCGCTTCGAGAGCGCGACGTCCTTTCTTGCGGTCGACTCCGATCAACAGCCAACCTCCGCAACCGACGAGCCGGCCGATTCGCGCGATGAAGTCGACGGCGGCCGCGGGTTCGAAGTTGCCGATGCTCGAGCCGGGGAAAAAGCCGACGCGCGGGGCGTCGCCGGTCGCCAGGGGCAGCGTGAATTCGCTGGTGTAATCGGCGGACACCGGATACACGTTGAGCCACGGGTAATCTTCATGCAGCAGGCGAGCNNGAGATGTCCACCGGAACGTAGCTCCGCGGCTTCAAACTTTCGAGCAGTAAACGGATCTTGCGGCTACTGCCGCTGCCGTACTCGATGAGGCAGACGCCGTCGCCGACGAACGAGGCAATCTCGTCCCGGTACGTCTTCAACAGCCCGATTTCGGTTCGGGTCAGGTAGTACTCGGGAAGGTCGGTGATCGCCTCGAACAGCGCCGAACCGGCGTCGTCGTAGAAGTACTTCGGAGAAACGCGTTTAGGCTTGGCTTTCAGCCCCCGCAGCACGTCTTTGCGCATCTCGGCCGTCGCCGGACTGCGGTCGTGGAAGCGATACGCGGGTTCAGGCATCACGCGCCAACCGAATTCCCGAGAACTGCCAGCGATCGGACGGATAAAAGAAGTTGCGATACGTCGGACGGACGTGCCCGTCGGGTGTGACGCAGGACCCGCCGCGCAGGACCATCTGGTTGGCCATGAACTTGCCGTTGTACTCGCCCAGCGCGCCGGGCAGCGGCCGGTAGCCCGGGTAGGACACGTAGGGGCTGGAGGTCCACTGCCAGGCTTCTCCGACGACCTGTTCCAGGTTCCCGCCGCCGGCGACCGCGGCTTCCCATTCCTGCTCGGTGGGCAAGCGCGCACCGGCCCAGCGGGCGAAGGCATCCGCTTCGTAGTAGCTGACGTGGATCACCGGCGCGTCGACATCGAGCGGCTGCAGGCCCGAAAGGTGGTACTCGTACCAGCCGTCTTCTTCGAGCCGCCAGTACAACGGTGCCCGCCAGGCCTCGCCGGACTGCTGCCGCGCCCACGCGTCGGCCAACCACAACTCCGGCCGGGTGTAACCCCCGTCCTCGATGAAGGCCAGGAATTCGCCGTTGGTCACCAGCCGGTCGGCCAGCATGTAGGGCTGCANNGCCGCCGCAACCGATCTCGGCAACCCCCCCGTCGAAACTCGAGAAGGTCGGTTCCCGCACCGCGGTTCGCTCCGGTTCCGCTCGATCGTCCCGGTAGACGGGGTGCAAGGGGTTGTTTCCGAAGTTGAATTTGAGGTCGGTCAGCAACAATTCCTGATGCTGTTGCTCGTGGTGCAGCCCGAGGATCGTGCGCTTTTCGACGACGCCGGCCGGGGCGTCCAGCANNTCGTCCACGTAGGCCCTGTAGTCGCGAACCTGCGCCACCGTGGGCCGGGACAGGTTGCCCCGCCGGGACCGGGGAAACTGTTTGCCGACCCCGTTGTAATAGGAGTTGAAGAGGTACTCGAAATCGGGGTCGAAAAGGCGATAGTCCGCCGAATACGGCTTGAGCACGAAGGTCTCGAAGAACCAGGTCGTGTGCGCGAGGTGCCACTTCGGCGGGCTGGCGTCGGGCATCGACTGAACACCGTAATCCTCGATCGCCAGCGGTTCGCACAATCGAAGGGAGTCTTCACGCACGCCACGGTAACGTTGCACGAGCTCGCTAGCCTCGGCCCCGACCGTCAAAAACTACCCCTTTCGGTTACCCGTGCTTCCCTTGCAGCCGCAGCGTACCACGTTCGCCGCTTCGAACAAAACGCGACACGAGCTACGCGGCGTAGCTTGCGCATCCGACGCCGGACGTCTTCTGCGCGCTACTCGATCGTTCGGCGGAAGCGTGAGAAACGCTGGTCTTCGCCCTCCTCTTCACTCGCACCTTCGTCGGCCCAGTACCACACCGTGACCGTTCCGTCTCCGCCCGAGTTTGCGTGGGAGATGTTGATCAACCGCTCCGCTCCGAGCCCCTGCGCAAATTCGGCCGCCTGCGCGAACAGCTCGTCCCAACTCGCCAGAAGACCGCGGTAGAACTTGTACTTGACTTGCATGATTCCTTCTCCTCGGAGCGTGTCGTCCCGGCTCTTATAACCCTGAATTTGCCGCGTATTCGGGGCCGTATGGGGAATCCCTTATCAACACGACTATCCCGCGCTCGTAAGATTTCCGAATGATCGACGATCCGGCACGCAATCCGGGGTTGCTCAAGCTCGACCTTTACTGCAAGGGGATGCGCCTCGACGAGTCGTGCTTCGTCGAAGACGATGGCGGGCGTCCGATCATGCGAACGCGCGCCGGGTTGGGCTCGGGTCTCGAGTTGATCCTCCCCGAAGGTCTCTGGACCAACGTCCCCGTGACCGAGCCTTTCGCCAAGCGCTCGCCCTATCTGCTCAAAAAAGAAAACGGCGGCTACGTCATCTACCTCGACGGGAAGTTCACCGCGCGTGTCGATCTGTCTCCACAGCCGGCCTGGTACGAGTGGAAGACGAGTCAAGGCCGCGCGATGCGCCGGGTCGGAACGCTCCAGGGGACGTACCTCGGTATCTATCCCGCGCGCGTGTGCGAGTACTGGCTGGAGTACCCCGGTCACGTGCACAAAGACAACTGCAAGTTCTGCTCGGTGGGATTGAACCTGGGCAAAGACGACGGCGACGAAAAGACCGTGCAGGAGGTGGTC
>WVWW01000096.1:0-266 GCA_011773795.1 Acidobacteriota bacterium | reverse complement strand
TCTACGCCGCTACGATCGTTTGAAGGACATGGGCGTCAACCGCGTTTCCTTCTGCTTCGAAATCTTCGATCCGAAGCGCTTCGAGGCGATCTGTCCGGGCAAGCACCGGCAGTACGGCCTGGAAACCTACCTCAACGCCGTCGAATACTGCGCCCGCCTGGCCGACGAGAATACGCTGCTCGACCAGCCGTGGGTCTCCAACGGCGAGATCATCGCCGGGCTGGAGAGCCCCGAGGGCTCGATCGCGGCCATCGACTGGATCACCT
>WVWW01000276.1:1571-1724 GCA_011773795.1 Acidobacteriota bacterium | reverse complement strand
TCGCCGTTGATCAGGCGGACCGTCTTTCCGAGGGAAACGAGGTAGCGGGCGAGCGCGACCTCCGAACCCAGCGCGTCGCCGTCCGGATTCATGTGCGTGGTCAGGATGAACGATTCGTTGCCGTCCAGCGCGGCGTCGAAGCGTTCGAAATGT
>WVWW01000276.1:1230-1532 GCA_011773795.1 Acidobacteriota bacterium | reverse complement strand
CTCTTTTTCGAGCAAAGCCTTGAGGATCAAAGCCTGGTACCAAGCGTCGTAATCGGCGCGGTGGATCCGGGCCGGATCCTGCTCCGGCAGGCTCAACAGTTGTTGCAGGTTCTCTTTGGAGGTCTTGGTCCAGGGCAACCCCAACCGGCCCATCGCCAGGCTCTTGGAATCGATGCCCTTGTAGCCGAAGGGATTCGAGAGCCCGTAGTGCGGGTAGTAGTAGGCGACGTAGGCCCAGTCGAAGACGGCGTTGTGTCCGACGAAGACGGGGCGCTCGCGGGAGCCGCGGTTTTGCGCGCGGA
>WVWW01000276.1:952-1211 GCA_011773795.1 Acidobacteriota bacterium | reverse complement strand
CTCGACGTAGAACTGCTTTCCGATGCGCAGGGACCCGTTTTCGTCGTGCAGCGCCGCCGCCCCGATCGACAGCAGGTTGTACAGCGGGGGGATCGGACCCGACGCTTCGACATCGATGCAGAAGTAAACCATCGTCGGCCACTCCAGGCCGGTTGTTCCGGCATAATGCTCACCGCGGCGCGGCTCGAAGCGCGGAAGGATACCCCATGGTGCAAACGGGACTGGAGCGCTGGCTGGAGCAGGGTCCGTCTTGCGCCGG
>WVWW01000276.1:155-883 GCA_011773795.1 Acidobacteriota bacterium | reverse complement strand
GAGCAAGACATGGAAAGCGTCGCCGACGCGACGGACGGGTGGACCGGCCTGCCCGTCGTCAGCCTCTACGGAGAGGACGCGGCGAGCCTGCGCCCGACCCGCGAGTCGCTCGGCGGCCTCGACGCGATCGTGGTCGATCTTCAGGACGTCGGCAGCCGGTACTACACGTTCGTCTACACGATGTCGTACGTGATGGAGGCGGCCCGGCCGCTGGACCTGCCCGTCGTGGTGCTCGACCGCCCCAATCCGATCGGCGGCGAGCGCGTCGAGGGGCCGGTCCTCGAACCGGGCTGGGAATCGTTTGTCGGGCGCTACCCCCTGCCTGTCCGGCACGGCATGACGGCGGGCGAACTGGCGCGCTGGTTCAACGAAACGCAGTCCATCGCGTGCGACTTGCGCGTCGTTCCGATGACCGGCTGGACGCGCTCGATGGACTTCGAAGCCACCGGGCTTCCCTGGGTGCCCCCGTCGCCCAACATGCCCGCTCCGGGCACCGCACGGGTGTACCCCGGGGGCTGCCTGATCGAAGGCACGCTCTTGTCCGAGGGTCGCGGCACGACGCTGCCGTTCGAACTGGTCGGCGCGCCGGGTCTCGACGCGCGACGGCTTGCAAATGCGTTGCGCGACCGATCGCTGCCGGGCGTCGCTTTTCGCGCGGCGGCGTTCCGTCCGATGTTCCAGAAACACGCGGGCCGCGGATGCACCGGAGTTCAGGTCATCGTGACCGA
>WVWW01000276.1:0-150 GCA_011773795.1 Acidobacteriota bacterium | reverse complement strand
GCCTTCGCTTGGCGGACCGAGACCTACGAGTTCGAGCGGGACCGGCTGGCGATCGATCTGCTGTGCGGGAACGATTGGTTGCGCGCGGGAATCGAAGCCGGGAAAGACGTCGGCGAACTCGCCGAGCGCTGGCGTCCCGGGCTGGAACGG
>WVWW01000024.1:5069-5218 GCA_011773795.1 Acidobacteriota bacterium | reverse complement strand
CCAAAGCCAGCCCCGAGAACTACCCGGCGCCGTTCCGCGCGATCGAGGCGATCGAAGCCGCCTGCACGCAGGACTTCCAGCACGGGCTCGATTTCGAAGCCCGGTTGCTCGGAGAGCTGGTCCCCTCGCGTACGTCGAAGAATCTGATC
>WVWW01000024.1:4049-4901 GCA_011773795.1 Acidobacteriota bacterium | reverse complement strand
TCGACAAGCGCGAACTCGGTCAAAAGCTCGCGTTCATTTCACCGACGCTCGACAGCACGGGGTTGAGCAAGGCCGACATCGTGCTCGAGGCGGTCGTCGAGGACCTCGAAATCAAACGCCGCGTGCTCGCCGATACCGAGCAACGCATCGGCGAGCGCACGGTCTTCGCCACCAACACGTCGTCGCTGCCGATCACCGACATCGCCGCCGGGGCGCTGCACCCGGAGCGCGTCGTCGGCCTGCACTTCTTCAACCCGGTGCACCGCATGCCGCTGGTCGAGATCATCGCCGGCCAGCGCAGCTCGCCCGAAGCGGTCGCCACGGCGCACGCATTCGCGATCAAACTTGGAAAGACTCCCGTCATCGTCAAAGACGGTCCCGGTTTCTTGGTCAACCGGATCCTCACGTTCTACCTCAACGAGGCGCTGCAGATGCTCGTCGAGGGCGTGCGCATGGAAGCGCTCGACGAAGCGATGGAAAAATTCGGCATGCCGATGGGTCCCTTCGCGCTGCTCGATCAGGTCGGTTTGGACACCGCGGGGCACGTCGCCTCCGTTTTGCGCGCCGCATTCGGCGAGCGCGCCGGGGCCACGGTCGACGTGCTCGAGACCGTGATCGCCTCGGAGCGGCTCGGGCGCAAGAACGGGCGCGGCTTCTACCGCTACCGCAACGGCAAGCGGCGCGGCACCGACGACGAGATCTACAACCTGGTCGGCGTTCGCGATTCCCGCCAGGTTCCCGCCGAGACACTGCAAGAGCGCATGGTTCTGGCGATGATCAACGAGGCCGTGCTGTGCCTCGAGGAGGGCGTCGTCGCCCAGCCTCGGGACATCGACATCGCGATGGTCATGG
>WVWW01000024.1:3073-4000 GCA_011773795.1 Acidobacteriota bacterium | reverse complement strand
GTGGTGGCCAACCGGCTGTCCCGCCTGGCCGATGCCCACGGGGGGCGATTCCGGCCGGCGAGTCTGTTCGGGGAAATGGTCCGCCAGCAACGCCACTTCTACGGCGCATGGCGCCAAGAGGACGCTCCCGGGCCGCTGTTTCAAGGCCCGCCGTAGCCGCTCGGTTTCCGTCCGGACCGGGGCCCGCGGTGAACCGGCCGGCCGGGCCTCTTTCCGAAACCCGTAGTAAAATTCCCAGCACAAAAACCCGGAAAAATGCGCATTCGCGTCTACCCGCCGGAGGGCACGATGAAGTTCGCACGCCATCTTTTCTGCCTCGCCGCCGCCGTTGTCCTGCTCGCGCCGGCAGCCAACGGCAGCGTCGTCACCCTCGCCCCCGACGGGGTCGAGGATTCGACCCGGGCCGCCCTGGTCGATGCGGTCCGCAAGGAGCTGGCCGGCCTGACGGACTCGAAGAACGAGTTCGGCAAGAAGAACAAGAGCGCCAACTATTCCCAGTTCTTCAAGAAGAACGACGACGGCACCTACACCGGATCGGTTCACGTCAACACCGCGGGCAAGGACACGCAGACGACCGAGCGTTACGCGCTGACCCTCAGCCCGGCCGGGGACGGTTTCGAAGTCACGGAGTCCGAGGTCGTCGACACCTTCGTCGGCCGGTTCCGGTCGACGGCCGCGGCCTGCTACAACTTCGGGAAGTTCGCCTTCTCGCGCGAGGGCCTGACGCTCAGCGGGAGCAACGGCGGGGTTTGCGAGAACTACTTCCAGGGCGACGTCAACTACTTCATCGTGATGGCGCCGGATCTCGAATACGACTACCAGATCCCCGGCCACGTGAACATGATCCAGAAGGGCCACGATTTCTACGCCCTGCGCGAAATCCTCTCCGAAGACTTCAGGCAGATCATCGAGTTCGCCCCCGACCGG
>WVWW01000024.1:2848-3030 GCA_011773795.1 Acidobacteriota bacterium | reverse complement strand
ATTTGTTGAACAACAGTTTCACGGGTCTGGAGCGTTTCCCGGCGAACGAACGTCCCGACGAGCGGGTCGGCATTTCCGAAGTCTACGGCCCGTTGCGCGAGCGCATCGAAAAGAACGTCAAAGACATCGACGAAAGCCGCCGCGAGAACGCGTTCAGCGGTTTCCAGCGGCCCTCCGACGCG
>WVWW01000024.1:2173-2843 GCA_011773795.1 Acidobacteriota bacterium | reverse complement strand
GGCCGCAGGTTCTTCCGGGCGAGCGTCGTCAAGGACAGCGACCACGCGGTCGGCATCACCTACGACAACTGGGGCGGCTACGAGGTGAGTTTCTGGGCCAACCACAACTTGATGGATCCCGAGGCCCCTCGCGGGAACCTGTTCGGCTACTACACCGAAGAAACGCTCAAGAGCGAGGATCCTTACGCGCTGGAGATGCGTGACGACACGCAAAATCGCTGGTACGACGTCTACAAGGTGCACGCCGACGTGATCGCCGGCGTCAACGACCCCGAAATAGTGTCGGCCAACGTGGATTACGGGCTCAACATCAAGCACGACGTCGACGTGCTTCCGTTCGCCATCNNGCCACGTTGTTCGTCAACTCGATTCGCATCAACGGTGAAGAAGTCACGTGGGTCAAGACCAGCTCGTTCGGCGGCATCGCCGTGTTGCCCGAATCGGCCAAGGCCGGCTCGCAACTCGAGATTTCCATCTCGTTCGATACCCGGGCGATCCGTAAGTTCACACCGTCGTACTCCGCGCTGGCGCGTTTCGGCTGGCTGCCGTTCGTGCGCTTCGGCGACTTCGTCGAGGATTTCGAGATGACGGTCCGCACGCCGGCGCAATACCGCGTGCTGGGAGTCGGTCACCAAATCGAAGAACGCAAAGAAGGCGACGTCCTCGTCAC
>WVWW01000024.1:1711-2096 GCA_011773795.1 Acidobacteriota bacterium | reverse complement strand
CCGTCGAAGTGCACGTCGACGAGGTCTCCATGATGCAACTCACCGCCGAGGTTCAGACCGGCCAAGATGCGCGGGACCTCAACGAAGAGCTGCGCTCGGGCGCGCGGGGCATCCGCGCCAAGCAATTGCGCTCGATCGCGGAGCAAGCGGCCAACTCGATCAACCTTTACCGCGAGATTTCCGGTGTGGACTACCCCTACGGCAGCCTCAANNCCCAGCTCGCTGATCTACCTCGGCTCGATGGTCTTCCGCGGCGAGGGCCAGATGGCCGGCGACGGCGGCTTCCTCGGCGGCGGCGGCACGAGCACCGCCAAGTTCCTCAAGTCGGTCGTGGCCCACGAGGTCGGCCACCAGTGGTGGGGCTCGCGCGTCTCCAACGCCAACC
>WVWW01000024.1:342-1702 GCA_011773795.1 Acidobacteriota bacterium | reverse complement strand
CTCCAACGCCAACCAGCGCAACTACTGGTTCGTCGAGACGCTGGCCGAGTACTTCTCGGCGCTGTACCTCGAGGTCGTCTTCGGCAGCAAGGAGTACGACGAGCAGGTCGACGAGTGGCGCCGCAACGTGCTGCGCAACGACCTCAAGACCAGCGTGCAAGCCGCCGACACTTTGTGGCCCGGCAAGAGCGGCGGAGCCGCCCGCCAGTCTCTGATTTACAACAAGGGTCCCTACGCGTTTCACGTGCTGCGTGAGACCTTCGGCGACGAGAAGTTCTTCCCGTTCCTCAAGGGCTTCACGCAAGAACTCGCCGGCAAGCAGCAGATCGTNNGACGAGCAGGGCAACCCCTACAACGTCGACCTGGAGTGGTTCTTCGACCAGTGGATCCGCGGCGTCGGGATCCCCGAGTTCACGCTGAACTATGCGGTGCGCAAAACCGAGGACGGCGCCTACCTGATCGAGGGCAGCGTGGCCCAGGAGATCGTGATCGGCAACGGCAACGCGGCCAAGAAGGTCGACGGCAAGTACTACCGCGGCGTGATCGACCTCACGGTCAAGGGCAAGAAAAAGGGCGAGGAGTACCAGAAGAAACTCGTGCTGAACGAAGCCTCGACGACGTTCCGGGTCAAGGTCCCGGTCAAACCGGTCGAGGTGGCGATCAACCGGACGGGCGGCATGCTGGCCCACGACGTGATCGACAAGACCTTGTTGAACTAGCCCGCCATTCGAGTCCGACGAACGAACGACGGCGCCTTTCGGGGCGCCGTTTTCCTTGCCCGGCCTGTTAGGATGAGCGGCCCATGATCCGGTTGTTCAACGTCACCAAGCGGTACAACGACGTCGTAGCGGTGGAAGGGGCGACGCTGGAGGTCGCCAAGGGCGAGTTCGTCTTCCTGACCGGGCCGTCGGGCGCCGGAAAGACGACCTTGCTGCGCATGATGTTGCGCCAGGAGTACCCGACCAGCGGGCAGATCCTGGTCAACGGACGCAACGTCGGTGCGTTGCCGCAGGCCAAGATCCCCGATTTGCGGCGTTCGATCGGCGTTGTGTTCCAGGATTTCAAGCTGATCCGCCGCAAGACGGCGCTGGACAACGTGGCCTACGTGCTCAACGTCGCCGGCGTGCCGCGCTCGCAGCAGCGCAAGCAGGCCTACGAGGCGCTGCGCAGCGTCGGTCTCAACCACAAGCTCTCGGCCTACCCCAACGCGCTGAGCGGCGGGGAGCAGCAGCGCGTGGCGATCGCCCGCGCGGTCGTCAACGAGCCGGCCCTGCTGTTGGCCGACGAGCCGACGGGCAACCTCGATCCGGACCTGGCGGTGGAGATCATGCGCTTGTTCCGCGAGATCAACGCCCGCGGG
>WVWW01000024.1:0-243 GCA_011773795.1 Acidobacteriota bacterium | reverse complement strand
TGCGGTTCTTCGTCGGCGACGCGCTGGAGGAACTGCGGCACAGTCCCGGCGTCAACCTGCTCGCGGTGGGCACCCTGATCGCCGTGTTGTTCGGCGCGGGCCTGATCGCGCTGGTGCTGAGCAACGTCGAGACGTTCGTCGGCGATCTGCGGGACGACGTTCGCATCGAACTGTACCTGCAGGAAGGCGTTGCCGACGAGCGCCGCGACGAATTGAATCGAGAGCTCGCGGCGATGCCGGGGG
>WVWW01000010.1:3932-4193 GCA_011773795.1 Acidobacteriota bacterium | reverse complement strand
CGGGGAGGGACTCGATGCGCCGGATCAACTCCTTCTCGGGGACGCCTTGAACGAACATCCGGACGACGTCTTCTTGGGTCAGGGGCTGCTGTGCCCCGCCGGAAACGAGGCACACCAAGCTTCCCAACACGATCGCCACGTGGGCCGACGCTCGACGCCCGCTCATCGGTTTACTCCAGTTCGAGGACCAAACCATCGTACGCCAGCTCGACGCCGGGCGGTAACCGGCTGCCGGTTTCCGCGTGGGACAGCTCGTGGCTC
>WVWW01000010.1:1660-3915 GCA_011773795.1 Acidobacteriota bacterium | reverse complement strand
TGCTTCGGCGACCGCGGCTTCGACGGTGAGGTGGGTCGGGTGCGGGCGCGACCGCAACGCCGAGATGACGAGCGTTTCGACTCCCTGGAGCAGCGCATAGCTGGCCTCGGGGACGCGGCTCACGTCGGTCAGGTAGGCGAAGCCGTCGATGCGCCAGCCGTAGATCGGCAGGCGGCCGTGATCGAGCGGAACCGGCACCACCGTGCGGCCCCGGAGTTCGAATCCGGCTTCGACCGTCACGAGATCGAGAGCCGGTCGCGTGCTCTCGCCGGGATCGTCGTCGAAGACGTACCAGAACGTCCGCCGTACGGCGTCCAGCGTNNCAGCGTGCGCCGCGAGCCGAAAGCCGGTATCGGCGCTTTCTGTCGCCAGTTGTAGAGTCTCAACTCGTCGAGTCCGAGAACGTGATCGGCGTGCGCATGCGTGTACAGCACGGCGTCGATGCGATCGATCCCGTAACGCAGGGCCTGTTGCCGCAGATCGGTGGAGGTGTCGATCAAGACGCTCGCGCCGTCCCACTCGAGCCGCACCGAAGGTCGCAACCGCGCGTCGCGAGGGTCGTCCGAAGTGCACACGGGGCAGGAGCACGTCGGGACCGGGACGCCGGTCGAGGTGCCGGTGCCGAGGAACGTGACGCGCAGCGGTTGCATGCGCTACGAGAGCTCGTCGGCTACCGCCCGGGCGGCCGCTCGCGGGTCGTCCGCGCGAGTGATCGGCCGGCCGACGACCAGCAGGTCGGCGCCTGCACGGACCGCGTCGGCAGGGGTCGCCACGCGGGATTGGTCGTCGTTGCCGACGGTGCCGGACGCGGGGCGGATGCCGGGGACCATCAGCGTTGCACCGGGGAACGCCTCGCGCACGGCGGCGATCTCCAGGGCCGAACAGACGAGTCCGGCGGTTTGCGCCTCGCGCGCCAGGCCCGCAAGGCGGACGACGGCCTGCCGGCACGGGCCGCTCAGGCCGATGGCGGCGAGCTCGTCTTCGTCATGACTGGTCAGCACCGTGACGGCCAGCGCGCCCGGCGCTTGCTTGCCCGCGGCGCGGGCCGCGTCGCCCGCCGCTTCGACCGCGCGGCGCATCATCCGCACCCCTCCGCTCGCGTGGACCGTGAACCAGCGCACCCCGAGGGCGGCGATCGAGCCCGCCGCTCCGGCGACCGTGTTGGGGATGTCGTGGAGTTTCAGATCGAGGAAGATCTCTCCGTAGGCGGAGATCGTTCGGACGGCATCGATCCCGTGGCGACCGAAGAGTTGCAGTCCGATCTTGAAACCGCCGACGGCGCCTTCGAGTTTTTGCGCCAACGACTCGGCGTGGCCCAGATCGTCGGTATCGAGCGCGACGAACACGCGGCGATCGGGCGCGACGCTCATGCGGGGGCCTTGGGGTGCCCCGAGCCGATCAATTCAGCCAGCGTCTCGACGGAGCGGTCGGCGAGCCAGTCTTCGAGTTCGCGCAACACGCGGATCGATCCGTCGGGGTGGATGAAGTTGGCCGTGCCGACCTGCACGGCGCTGGCCCCGGCGAGGATGAACTCCAGCGCGTCGGCGGCCGTCACGATCCCGCCCATCCCGATCAGCGGGACGTCGACGGCTTGGCGTACCTGCCAGGTCATCCAGACCGCCAGCGGCCGTATCGCCGGACCCGACAGCCCGCCGCAGACCTTTTTGAGCACCGGTCGCCGTCGTTCGACGTCGATCGCCATGCCGACGAAGGTGTTGACCAGCGACAGGATGTCGGCGCCGCCGTCGACCGCCGCGCGGGCGGTCTCGCGGATGTCGGTGACGTTGGGCGAGAGCTTGACGATCAGCGGCAATCGAGTCGCTTTGCGGCTTGCCGCGGTGATCGCTTCCAGAGCGGTCGCGTCGTTGCCGAAGATCATGCCGCCCTGTTCGGTGTTGGGGCAGGAGACGTTGAGTTCGATCGCCGCCACGCCCTCGGCCTGGTCCAGCTTGCGGCAGACTTCGACGTACTCGGCTTCGGTCTCCCCGAAGACATTGGCGATGACCAACGTGTCGTATCCACGCAGTCGCGGAAGCTTGTCGCGGATGAACGCGTCGACGCCGACGTTCTGCAGGCCGATCGTGTTGAGCATGCCCGCCGGGGTCTCGACGATTCGCGGCGGCGGGTTGCCCTCGCGCGGCCGGGGCGACAGCCCCTTGGTCACGAAACCCGCCAGATCGTCGAGCTTCAGGTAAGGTTCGAACTCGAGCCCGTAGCCGAACGTCCCCGAGGCCGTCAGGATCGGGTTCTTGAGC
>WVWW01000010.1:1322-1539 GCA_011773795.1 Acidobacteriota bacterium | reverse complement strand
GCAGGCCATGTGCGCCTCGAGGGACAGTTCGCAGGCAATCCCGCGTTCGACGGCCAGCTTGCCGACGGCTTCGAGCATCGGCTCGGGGCCACACGCGTAGAGCTTGAACTTCCCGTCGGTCGATCCGTCGAGCATGCGCGTCAACGGCACCGTGACCCGTCCGTGGACCCCCGCGCTGCCGTCGTCGGTCGCCGTTTCCAGCGTGGTGTGCTCGGCG
>WVWW01000010.1:625-1205 GCA_011773795.1 Acidobacteriota bacterium | reverse complement strand
CCCAACGGGCCGAGCACGGTGATCGCCGCGCCCGGCGCGAGCGAGGCCAGCAATCCGGTGCCCTGGCCGATCACCTTGTACAGGACCTGCAGCGCTCCGGCGGGTCGATCGTCGAACGTGCCGGGCAGTCCGCAGACGCTGTAGGGGCGGCGCAGCAGCGTCTCCGCGCCGGGAATGCCGATCATGAAGAACTGCGCCGGCCGCATCGCGTCGGCGATTTCGGGGGCGCCGAACTCGACCAGCCAATGACCTCCACCGAGGTCGGTGTTGGCTAGAACGGCGGTCGTGATGTCACGCGGCATGCAGGGTCTCGAAATCGCAGCCAGGATAGACAAACGCGTGGGAACGGTCAAACGGACGGAACCTTGACGCTCGCCGGAAGCGCCGCTAGCATAGCGCGACTTCCTTTAAGCCGACCCTGTGAGGCGGCAAGGAGTGGCCATGGCACGGCGAAAGAGCGTCCGCCTGATGGACGCCGGCGCGATCGCGACAGCGCTGCGGCGGATCGCACACGAAATCCTCGAAAACAACACGGGGCAAACGGACCTCGCCATCATCGGTATCCGCACGCGCGGCGTGC
>WVWW01000010.1:0-515 GCA_011773795.1 Acidobacteriota bacterium | reverse complement strand
CACCCGGTGCTGCGCAAGACCGAGATCCCGTTCGAGGTCGACGGTGCCGGACTCGTGCTCGTCGACGACGTGCTGTTCACCGGACGCACGATCCGCGCGGCGCTCGACGCGCTGATGGATCTGGGGCGCCCCGCATGGGTCCAGCTCGCGGTGCTGGTCGATCGCGGCCACCGCGAGGTGCCGATCCGGGCGGACTTCGTGGGCAAGAACATCCCCACGTCGCGCGACCAGCAGGTCGACGTCCGTATCGAGGAGACCGACGACCGCGACGAGGTCCTGGTCCTCGATGCCGAGCCCGCCGGCGCCGCGAAAGGGCGTGCGCAATGAGGCTGCAATCGCGTCATCTGCTCGGTATCGACGGCATGCGGGCCGAAGAGATCACGCTGATCCTCGACACCGCCGAAGGCTTTGCGGAAGTCGGCACGCGCGAGATCAAAAAGGTTCCGACGTTACGCGGGAAAACGGTGGTCAATTTCTTCGTCGAGAATTCGACGCGCACGCGCTCGTCTTTCGAA
>WVWW01000078.1:1916-2367 GCA_011773795.1 Acidobacteriota bacterium | reverse complement strand
AAGAACGTCATGCCGTTGGACATTCGCGGCGAATTGACGGGGCCGGCCTTCGCGCCCCCCGTCGACGACCGGGCACTCCAACGCGTCGTTGCGCGCCCACCCGCCGAAATCTGAAGAAAGGTCGCTTCCATGAAACTGCGTTTACCGCTCCTCACCCTTGCCCTGTCCCTCGGCGCGGGCAGCCTGTCGGCCCAGATCGCGTCGACCGACATCTTTGTCTTCGAGGTCGACGGCGGGCAGCTCGGCGAAATCCGGCGCATCACCGACCGCGAGGGGTACGACAATCAGCCCCGATTCCTACCCGGCGGCCGCGAGGTGGTCTACAGCTCGATGCGTGACGGGCAAACGGACATTTACCGGCACGACTTGAAGACCGGTGAGGCGACGCGGGTCCTCGCGTCGGAACACAGCGAGTACTCGCCGACCCCCATCCCGGGCACGCAAAGCATCT
>WVWW01000078.1:921-1823 GCA_011773795.1 Acidobacteriota bacterium | reverse complement strand
CGACCGCTCGGTCATCCTGTTCGTCCTCGGCGAACCGAACACGCTGCAGTTCTCTTCCATCGGTCCGGGGTCGGCAACGACGCTCGCCGATTCACCGGGACGTGGGCTGGCGCGCATCCCCGGCGATTCCCGCATGAGCTACGTCGACAAGACCGGTGACGAGTGGTGGCTGACCGCGATCGACCCGCGGACGGGAGATGCGGAACGGCTCATCGCCACGCCGGAGGGCCGCGAGGATTACGCATGGGCGCCCGACGGCTCGGTCTGGATCGGCGACGACAGCCGGCTGCTGCGCTGGATGCCGGGAAGCGCGCCGGGGTGGGAACCGCTTGCCGATCTCGACGCGCGGGGCGTTTACGACATCACGCGGGTCACCTTCTCGGACGACGGGAAACGGCTGGCCCTGGTCGGCCGCCNNCGGCGCTCACGGACAGCGAGGGATGGGACAAACTCAACTACCTCGCCACGGTGATCGGTCACCGGCTGAGCGGATCGGAAGCGCTCGAGAAGGCGATTTCGTGGGCCGCCGAAACGATGCGGGCCGAAGGTCTCGAGGTGCGCCTGCAGCCGGTCCAGGTCCCGCGTTGGGTTCGTGGAAAAGAAAGCCTGACCGTGGTTTCACCGCGCGAGCGCGAGCTTCGCATCCTCGGATTGGGCAACAGCGTCGGAACGCCGGCCGGGGGCATCACCGCTCCGGTCGTCGTCGTCGGCAGCTTCGACGAGCTGGAGGCGCTCGGCCGTGAAAACGTCGAGGGCAAGATCGTCGTCTACGCCGTCGAATGGGAGGGCTATGGGCGCACCGTGCAGTACCGTAGCCGCGGAGCGTCGCGAGCCGCGGCGCTCGGCGCGGTTGCCGCGTTGACCCGCTCGGCCACGGGCAACAGCCTCAACACACCCCACAC
>WVWW01000078.1:0-881 GCA_011773795.1 Acidobacteriota bacterium | reverse complement strand
GATGCTCCCGGACGTCGAGTCGTTCAACGTCATCGCCGAGATCCCCGGCAGCGAACGCCCCGAAGAGGTCGTCGTGATGGGCGGGCACTACGACAGCTGGGACGTCGGCGAAGGCGTTCATGACGACGGAGCCGCGTGCATCGCCGCGTGGCAAGCCTTGCGATTGATCGATCGGCTCGGCCTGCAGCCGCGGCGAACGCTGCGCGTGGTGCTGTGGACGAACGAGGAGAACGGTCTGCGCGGCGGGCGCGCCTACCACGAAGCGTTGAGCGACGAACAAGTCGCCGCGCACGTAGCGGCGATCGAGATGGACGGAGGTTGCGAGCGGCCGGTCGGATTCGGTTACGGCCTCTCCGGAGTCGATCCGCGAGCCGATGAACCCGACCCCGTCTACGAGGCCGGGCTCGCCAAGCTGCTGCAGATCGGCAAGCTCCTCGAAGCGATCGACGCCGGCGATATCCAGCGCGGCGGCGGCGGCGCGGACATCGGGCCGCTGATGCGCTCGGGTGTTCCCGGTCTCGGATTGCGCACCGTGGGCGAGCACTATTTCGACTGGCACCACACCGACGCCGACACGCTGGACAAGGTCGACCCGCAAGCGTTCCGCAAAGCGATCGCGCTCCTCGGCGTCATGGGTTACGTGTTGGCCGACATGCCGGAACGGTTGGTCCCAGCGAACTGAGCCTTCCCTCGCCCCCCGGCAGGCGTGTTCGTGTATCGTGACTCCCCGTGTTCGCACCCGCTCGATGGTTGTTTGCCGCCACCTTTTTCTTGTCGGGCGGCTGTGCGCTGGTCTACCAGGTTCTCTGGTCGAAACATCTGCAGTACGTTTTCGGGTCGACGACCGAAGCGGTGGCAACGATCCTGGCCGTGTTCATGGC
>WVWW01000261.1:1032-1203 GCA_011773795.1 Acidobacteriota bacterium | reverse complement strand
GCGCCTCCTCGCCGGGATTGACGAACTGGTCCATCTCCCGCTTGTACTGTTTCTGGTAGAGCCGACGGTAGGGTCCGCGCCGCGCCAGCAGCTCGTCGTGGGTGCCTCGCTCGACGATTCGACCCTCCTCCAGGACCAGGATCTGGTCGGCATTACGGATCGTCGAGAGTC
>WVWW01000261.1:665-887 GCA_011773795.1 Acidobacteriota bacterium | reverse complement strand
CGATGGCCACCCGCTGCCGCTGGCCGCCGGAGAGCTTGACGCCGCGCTCGCCGATGATCGTGTCGTAGCCGTCGGCAAAGGCGTCGACGAACTCGTCGCAGCGAGCGAGGCGGCCGGCGTAGGCCACCGAGGCGCGAGCCGCACCGGGCCGGCCGTAGGCGATGTTGTCGGCGATCGTGCCGTCGAAGAGGAACTCGTCCTGCAGCACCACCGCCAGCTGGG
>WVWW01000261.1:305-542 GCA_011773795.1 Acidobacteriota bacterium | reverse complement strand
TTGTACCGGCAGGCGAGACGAAATCGATATCGATCAGCACCGGCTCACCCGGTTTGTACTCGAAATGGACGCGCTCGAAGCGGATCTCCCCACGCACCGGCCCGAGCGGCTGGCGAGCCCTCTCGTCCGCGTCCTCCCGAGGCTCCGACAAGACCTCGCGGATCCGGTCGAGGCCGGCGAACGCCTCGGTGATCTGGGTGCCGATGTTGCTCATCTGGATCAAGGGACTGATCAGCA
>WVWW01000261.1:0-139 GCA_011773795.1 Acidobacteriota bacterium | reverse complement strand
CAAACACCCGCTCTTCTCTCTTCTCTGCGGTAAAGGCCTTGATCACCCGGATGCCGTTCAGCGATTCCGCCAGACGTCCCGTGACTTCGGCCATGATCTTCCCGCGCTCGCGGAAGACCGGGCGCAGGCGGCTGAAACC
>WVWW01000009.1:890-1060 GCA_011773795.1 Acidobacteriota bacterium | reverse complement strand
GTATCGAGGTGGAGAGAATGGAGCCGAGGGGCACGCGGTTCGTCGTGCTCCTGCCGGAGGCGGTGGAAGAGAATCAGCCATGAGCGATCGCATTCTGATCATCGACGACGAAGATCTGTTCCGTGAGGACCTGGCGAGCTTGCTGCGCGACGAGGGTCTTGCATGCGCTA
>WVWW01000009.1:307-882 GCA_011773795.1 Acidobacteriota bacterium | reverse complement strand
GCTTCGACATCGTGCTGTGCGACCTGGCGATGCCGGACATGAGCGGGATCGAGGTCATCGACCAGCTGGCGCAGCGCTCTCCCGAGACGCCGATTCTGGTGTTGACCGCGTTCGGCAGCCTCGACAGCGCCGTCGAGGCCTTCCGAAAGGGGGCGGTCGACTACCTGCTCAAACCGATCGTGCCCGAAGATCTGCTGAGCAAGGTACGTCATTGCGTCGAGCACCGCCGGTTGCTGCAGGAGGTTCGACTGCTGCGCCGCGCCGTCGCGACCACGAGCTCGGGAACGAAGCTGGTCGGCGCAAGCCCCGCCGCGAGGGCGATCCGCGAGCTCGTGGCGAAGGTCGCGCGCACCGACAGCACCGTCCTGATCCAGGGCGAGAGCGGCACTGGTAAGGAGGTCGTCGCGCGGCTCTTACATGAGCTCTCCGAGGGGCGGCGCGGCGGCTTCGTGGCGGTCAACTGCGCCGCGATCCCGCAAGGGCTGATCGAGAGCGAGCTCTTCGGCCACGAGAAGGGGGCGTTCACCGGCGCGGTCGACGACAAGCAGGGCCTGTTCGAGCTTGCACGCGACGGC
>WVWW01000009.1:0-239 GCA_011773795.1 Acidobacteriota bacterium | reverse complement strand
CCGGTGGGCGGCGATCGGCCGATCCTCGTCGACGTACGCATCGTCGCCGCGACCAATCGCAAGCTGGCCGCCGAGATCGACGCCGGCAGGTTCCGCGAGGATCTCTACTTTCGGCTGCGCGTCATCGACATCTCGATCCCACCCCTGCGCGAACGCCGAGAGGACATTGCGCCCCTGATCGAGCACTTCGTCAAGCGACTCAACGAGCGCCTCAAACGGAGCTTCCTGGGTGTCGACCA
>WVWW01000229.1:1320-1525 GCA_011773795.1 Acidobacteriota bacterium | reverse complement strand
GGATGCCGGTGAGCAGGTGTGCCATCATTGGCCGAACATCTCGCGCTTGGCGCGCCTCAGGAAGAGCAGCCCGATCGCCGCGTTGAAGAAGATGAAGAAGTTGTGCTGCACGAAGCCGAAGGCGGCCACCTGCCCCTCGTTCCCCGGGAAGAGGATGACCCACGAGGTGATCGCGGCCGCGCGCATCGGGGTCGGCACGGCGGCG
>WVWW01000229.1:0-1269 GCA_011773795.1 Acidobacteriota bacterium | reverse complement strand
AGCCGAAACGCGTGCAGGATCCGCTTTTCGCGGAGCTCGTTTTCCGGGAGGATCTTGCCGCGAAAGTAGAGGATCCAGAGGGCGAGAAAGACCGCCGAGCCCAGCGCGATCGGGGGGATGAGCCCGAAGACGTTCGGGAGCGTGTCCTGAGCTACGAAGTAGCCGACGGTCGCCCACACCAGCAGGTAGAACATCTCGCAGAACATCAGGAAGAGCATGACCGAGCCGACCTCCCAGCCGGGCACCTGGTCGCGCCGGTTGAGATAGTAGGCCATCACGCCCTTGCCGACCTGCTCGTTGATGATCGAGATGATGTACGCGCTGGCGCGGATCGGCAGGATGTCGCGGTACGGGATCTCCTTGATGAACCAGGCGAGCGCCCGAGTCGCGACCAGCGTGTCGATGGCGAGGNNCGAGCCCCTCGCGCGTCGCCGCACCCTCCAGGCGGTAGTACAGGTACACGAAGCACAGCGCAGTGATGGCGAGGACCAACGCCCTTTGCCACGTGCGCGCCTTCCGCGGCGGCCCGGTCGTGGTCGCTTCTGTGGCTCTCTCGCTCATCCGCTCGCCTCGCTCGCGGCCACGATCTTCTCCAGCGTCTTGGCCAAAGGTGTCAGCTCGATGCCGAGCGCGTCGTCCGCGTTCCGCTCCACGATCTCTTCGGACGTGATCACGTCGATCACCGTCGGCGTCATGCCCCCGCCGCTGAGGCGGCTACTGACCGCCGCCGCCGCCTTCGCGAGCCATGTCGGCACCGAGCCGATCGATACTTCGCGTCCCATCATCTGCGCAGTGCGGGCGATCAGGTCACGATGCGTAACCCCTTCCGGCCCGACCAGCTCATGGACGCGTACGCCGTCGGGGAGGTCGTCGCATACCGCGAGGATCGCTCTGCTCAGGTCGTCGACGTCGAGGGGGTGTAGAACGTATCGACCCCCGCCGATGAGCGTCGTCCGGCCCGCCCTCGCGCCGCGAAGGAGCGAGTCGGCTCCGGCCGTCCCAGCCCCGAGGAGAATTGGGGTGCGCAGGATGGTCGTCGCGATTCCGGACTCCGTGACGATCCGCTCGGCCTCGCCCTTGGACGCGAGATACCGGTTCCCGGAATCGGGGTCTGCGTGTAGCACGCTCACGAGCACGATATGGTCAACGCCGGCGAGGCGGGCTGCCTCCACTACTGAAGACGTCGTTGCGACGTTCGCGCTCTCGTAGCGCGAAGCCCTGGTCTCGATCAAGATGCCGGCGAGATGCACGACGCACGACGCGTCGTCC
>WVWW01000306.1:868-1157 GCA_011773795.1 Acidobacteriota bacterium | reverse complement strand
TTGGCGCCGATCGGGCCCCGTTCGGGGAGCTCGAGGTAGGTGCCGTAGTTCTCGCAGATGTAGCCGCGGGCCGGACCATCGATGAGATCCACCCGGTACTTCATCCCGCGCGGCATGACGCAGATCTCGCCCGGAGACACCACCAGCACGCCGCATTCGGTGGCAATCCGAAGCGCACCTTGCTGGGGCACGATGAGGAGCTCGCCGTCGGCGTTGTAGAAGTAGGTGTTGGTCATCGACTCGGTGGCGAAGTAGAGGTGGGCCGCCATCCCCACCTGGGTGTGGGCAT
>WVWW01000306.1:0-835 GCA_011773795.1 Acidobacteriota bacterium | reverse complement strand
CGAGCCGGAGCGGTGCGAATCCAGTGGCGGTCGGTCTCGACGAACTGCCATGCGTGGCGAACCGACGGCCGGATCCGATAGTGCCAGTTGCGACGGTTGCGGGCGTTGGGAACGGTGAACGCCGTGCCCGACAGCTGTTCGGTGTAGAGACCCAGCGGGGGCTTCTGCGGGTTGTTCTGTCCCACCGGCAGGGCACCCGGCTCAGCCTCCGATGCGAACTCGTTGCCGAAACCGGATTGATACTGCGGTTGCTCGACCGCTGCGTCGCTCATCGAGGAGACGCTACCTACAGGTTGCCGCGCTCGGCCTGGTCACGCTCGATCGCCTCGAACAGCGCCTGGAAGTTGCCGACCCCGAAACCGCGCGAGCCGTGGCGCTCGATGATCTCGTAGAACACCGTCGGGCGGTCCTGCACCGACTTGGTGAAGATCTGCAGCAGGTAGCCCTCGTCGTCCTGGTCGACGAGGATTCCGAGCTCGGCGAGCTGGTCGAGATCGGCGTCGATGGTCGACCAGTCGAGACGCTCACGCAGATCGTCGTAGTAGGTCTTCGGCGTCGTCAGGAACCGAACGCCCGCCTTCCGCATGTGGCGGACCGTCGTGATGNNCGGACCGTGGTGATGATGTCGTCGGTGGCGAGCGCCATGTGCTGCACGCCGGCCGTCTGGTAGAAGTCGAGGTATTCCTCGATCTGGCTCTTCTTCTTGCCCTCGGCCGGCTCGTTGATCGGCAACTTGATGCGGCCGTCGCCGTCCCACAGCACCTTCGACATGAGCGCGGTGTACTCGGTGGAGATCTGCTCGTCGTTGAAGTGGTGGAGCTGGGTGAAGCCCATG
>WVWW01000284.1:1365-2726 GCA_011773795.1 Acidobacteriota bacterium | reverse complement strand
CTCCCAGCTTGAGCGCCTCGGCGATCATCCGATCGATCGCCTGCTCGCGCGCCTCGGCCATCATCTTGGTGTACTCCTCGATCTCGCCGCCGACGACGTTCTTGAAGACGGCGAGGATGTCCTTGCCGAGGTGGCGCGCGCGGATCGTGTTGCCCTTGACCAGGCCGAACGTCTTGAGTGTCCGGTGGCCGGCCACGCTGGATGACGGGGTGATGATCAACGCAGCACCTCCTTGTAAGCGTCGCGCTTCTTGGCGAACCACCTCTCGCGAATGACCGAGATGAAGAGGATAATGCCGCCCAGCCCGGCGGCGAAAATCGATATCTTGATCCACCACGGAATGCTCGTGTCGGTGAGGATCGAGTCGACGACGCGCCAGCCGGCCCAGGCGAAGACGACGGTCAGGCCGAGCGAGATGAAGACCCAAGCCAGACCGCGTTCCACCCGGTTGTAGACGGCTTCCCAGTAGGTCTCCCAGATCTCCTCGGGCGGCTCGCGGAAACTCATCGTTTCGGTCACCTCTTTGACGGTTTTGAGTTTGGCCCACTCGGCGCGCAGCCCCTCGTCGGCGGCGAGCAAGCGGTGCAATTCGGCGCGCTCCGCGGACGACAGCTCGTCGTCGAGAGCGGCCATCATCAGCGCGTGAGCACGCTCGTTGCGTTCGTCTTGTCGTTCGCTCACGGTTCCATCTCCTCGATCGCGGCGGCCAGGTTCCGCCGCGCGGAGTACAGGCGAGACATCACGGTGCCGATCGGGATTCCGACGAGCTCCGCGATCTCGCGGTATTTCAAACCTTCGAACTCCTTGAGGACGAGGACCTCGCGTTCGCGGTCGGGCAGACTCTCGATCGCCTTGCGCACGCGCTCGCGCGTTTGCTTGCGCTCGACGTTCCGTTGCGGGTTGCGCTCGCTCGCCCGGTACGCTGCGTCGTCCACGATCCAACTCTTTTCGTCGCGCAGCTTGGCCCGGTGGAGTTTACGATCCCGGATGAAGTTGAAGCACAGGCGCCGCAGGATCTGGTAGAACCAGGTGTAGAAGTTCATGTCCGGGTTGATGCGCGCGCGTGCGCGGTAGGCCCGCGCGAAGGCGTCCTGCGACAGATCCATCGCGTCCTCGGGCGAACCGACGAAACCCAGCGCGGCAAAGTAAGCGCGACGCATGTAACGCTGGACGAGCTCGCCGAAGGCGGCGTTTTCCCCGGCCTGCGCGCGCAAGATCAAATCACGCTCGCTGGACACGGTTTTCTGTTGACCCACCACGATCTCCACGGGGGCACCTCCAACGAATCCGGTTCACCGGAGTCGAGATTCGATACCCGCCGCCGCCGATTCTATTCGCTTGGCGAAAAGCGCTTCCGTACA
>WVWW01000284.1:1068-1214 GCA_011773795.1 Acidobacteriota bacterium | reverse complement strand
TGCACTCGCCCCCATGACCTTGCCCGTCGGCGCACGGGTCACCCTGCAACCGGAGAACGAAACGGTCACGATCGCGGCGATTCCCTCTCCGGGCCGCGTGCGGCTCGCCGACGGTCGCGAGGTCGACGAGGAGAATCTGTGGCCGT
>WVWW01000284.1:578-878 GCA_011773795.1 Acidobacteriota bacterium | reverse complement strand
ACTCTACGCGGCCGAGTCGGCGACACGCGCGCCGTTGGTGCGCTGGCTGCTGGCCGACGAGGTCGGTCTGGGCAAGACGGTCGAGGCCTGCCTGATCCTCAACCACCTGCTGCGCACCGGCCGGGCCGACCGCACGCTCGTCGTCGCGCCCGAGACCTTGACGGTGCAGTGGCTCGGCGAGCTGTGGCGCAAGTACCACCAGGTGTTCGTGCTGCTCGACGACAAGCGGCTGGCCGACGTCGAGAAGGACTACGGCCCGGGCTTCAACCCGTTCGACGCCCACCGGCGTGTGGTGCTGGG
>WVWW01000284.1:0-422 GCA_011773795.1 Acidobacteriota bacterium | reverse complement strand
CGGCTGTTGCAGATGCTGCGCCCCGATGAGTTCCCGGAGGACTCCGACTTCGACGTTCGGCTCGCCGACCGCACACCCTTGCCCCCGTGCACCAGCGCGACGAGGCGCGACGAGATCGGCGGGCTGCCGCCGCGCGAAGGCGTGTGCGTCCCACTCGAGGCCGGCCCCGCCTGGAGCGCGCAAGCCCGGATGGAACGGGCGGTTCGTTCGGGTCGGGCCGGGAACGCGCTCGAGCGCAAGAACATGTTGCGCCGCATCCGCCACGCGCTGGCCTCGGGCGCGGCGCTGGAAAAGATCTGCGCCGCCAACGACGAAGAGTTGCTCGCTCCCGCGCGTGCGGCGCAACGGAGCGACCCGCGACTGGATTGGCTCGTCGAAATGGCGCCGCGCTGGCGCACGAACGGCGACAAGACTCTCGTTTT
>WVWW01000108.1:192-11592 GCA_011773795.1 Acidobacteriota bacterium | reverse complement strand
CGGCCCGCCGGTGTCGGCCGGCTGTTCTCGGTGCGCAGGTGGATGGCCAGGCTTCTTCGGTTCGTGCCCGACCGGTTCGGCCCGGACCCGTGCAAGGTCAACCGGTCGTGGACCGCGATGCCGCCGGCCGGCAGATGTGCGGGTGTCTCGATCCAGCGCGCACCCTCGGGCAGCTCGAGACGCGACCGCACGTCACCCTGCTCGAAGAAGTCTCCGCCGGGGACCAAGCCCCAGCGCTGCGAGCCGGCAACGTAGGTCACCGGGCCGCACCGCTCGCCCACGTCCGACAGCGCGACCCATGCGGTGAGCAGCTCGCTCCCGTCCTCCCAGTGCTCGCGCCAGTAGTGCCAGTCCTGGTGCCAGCCCACGCGCGCGGGCACCCCGGGATCCTCGCTCGGCTTGTCGAGCAGCTGGACCCAGAACACCTGGAGCCAGGCCGCGCCGGTCGCCGCGGCGACCGCTTCCCCGACTTCTTTATCCGCCACCAGCCCGGCGATCGCCGTGTCGGCGAGCTGGGGCATCTCGATCTTGACGAGCAGGCGAGGGTCGTCGCCCGGGTTCCAGGGGGAGGGTTCGGGCGGGCGGCCGGTGTCGTACTCGCCGCGACGGAGCCGGTCCATGCCGTTGACGGACGCCGCGACTCTCCCCGCGGACGCCACCGGCTCGTCGATCACGGCGAAGCCGTCGCGCGCGTAGGTCGACAAGGCGCTCAAGAAGAAGGCTTGCGCGCGCGATAGGTCAGCGAACGCACGCGCCCGGCGAGGTCGGCCCACTCGACGCCGGTTCGCTTCAACAGCTCGTCCGCCTCGTCCGGGTTGGCCTCGCGCAGGCCGGCCAGGAAGTCCACGTCGCGCAGGACCTCGATGTCCCCGAGCCCCGCGTCGGACAACCACCCGAAGTAGGTGTCGCGCAGCGCCGCTCCGGAGACGCAACCCACGTAGGCGTAGACGTCATTCGCGACGCTCTCGGGGAGCGCTCCGTCGAGCACCAGATCGGAAATGACCAGCCGGCCCTCCGGTTTCAGGACCCGGGCGATCTCGCGGAAGACCTGCTCCTTGTCGGGCACCAGGTTGATGACGCAGTTGCTGGTCACCGCGTCGACGGTGGCGTCCTCGACCGGCAGCGCCTCCAGCCGGCCCTCGCGGAACTCGACGTTGTCGAGGCCCGCCTCGTCCGCGGCGGCGCGCGCGCGCTCGAGCATCTCCGGCGTCATGTCGACGCCGATCGCACGGCCCCGGGGACCCACGGCACGCGCCGACAAGAAGACGTCGATGCCTCCGCCGGAACCGAGATCCAGCACGGTCTCGCCCGGCTGAAGCCGGAGCTGGGGCAGGGGAGCCCCGCAGCCCAGGCCGAGGTCGGCGCCGTCCGGTATCTCGGAAAGCTCTTTGCCGTCGTACCCCAAACCCGTCGACTCCAACGCACCGCAACAGGAGCCGCCCTGCTTGGCGAATTCGGCGTACCGTTCGCGGACCTTGTCCACCATCGTTTCGTTGTCTTTAACCGAATCACTCATGGTTTTCTCCTACGCGCGGACGACGTCCGCGGGAATCCTTCCAACAGATGATCGAACGCGCCGGGACAGCACGTCTGGGTGGCATCGACGACGGCCGACAGAAGCAGCTCCAGGCTGCGCACCAGCTCTGCCCGCCGCCCCGGGGGGACGCGCGCCAGCACCGATTCGGCGAACTCCTGCTCCTGGCGCGCCACGCGAGCGGCGGCGGCACGACCGGCACCGGTCAGGCGCACTCGTATCGCCCGCGCGTCTTCGGGATCGGCCTCGCGTTCGACGAGACCGGATTCCTCGAGACGATCGACATTGCGGGTCAGCGTCGACGCGGTGATCCCGAGTCTCTTCCCGAGCGTGCCCAGCCGCAGAGGTCCTTCGGCAAGCAGGGTGGCGAGCGTCGCCGACTGGGCCACGGTGAGGCCGCAGCAGGAGACCTCGGCTCGCTCCGAGATCGAAAACCGGCGTACCAGAAGCTGAACGCCTTCGCGGACGGTGCGAGCGCGTTCCGCGTCGATTCCCGTCATATTCAACATATTTGTACTATACAACTAAATTTCGAAAAGGTCCAGCTCCTCGACACCATCCGTTATCCTTGCGGCATGAAACTGACCATCGGGCTGCTTTTACCGCTCCTTTTGCTCGCCGCCCTGCCCGCCTTCGCGCAGCAGGCCCACCCCGAGGGCTACCGCAAGCTGCTCGAGCTGTTCGAGGAATGGCGCGCCTTCGAACGNNACACGAAGGAAACCTTCGAGACCCGACAGCCGGAGTTCGTGAAGTTGCGCGACCGCCTGCGCGACATCGACCCGTCCGGCTGGCCCGTCGAGCTGCAGGTGGACTGGCACCTGGTGCGCGCCGAGATGAACGGGTACGACTTCAACCTCCGTGTGCTGCGCCCGTGGGAACGGGACCCCGCCTTCTACAAGTCGGTCTGGACCTACAAGAGCGACGTCCCGGCGCACGAGGGGCCGACCCATCACGCGGTGACCGAGCTGTGGACCTACGAGTTCCCGCTGAACGCCGCCGAGGAGCAACGGCTGATCGCCGACCTCGCGGTCATCCCGCCGCTGATGAAACAGGCGCGGCAGAACCTCACCGGCAACGCGCGCGACCTGTGGGTCACCGGCATCCGCGACATCCGCCGGCAGCGCGAGACGCTCGACACGATCGAGGCCGGCAGCGACGCGCTGAAGCAGGCGATCGCGACGGCCGCCAAGGCAACCGACGAGCTGGTCGCCTGGCTCGAACGGGAGGCGCCGAAGAAGACCGGCCCGTCGGGCATCGGCAAGGAGAACTACACCTGGTACCTGCAGAACGTCCACCTCGTCCCGCTGACCTGGGAGGACGAGGTGCGACTGCTGAAGCGCGAGCTCGACCGCGCCTGGTCGTCGCTCAAGCTGGAGGAGCACCGCAACCGCGACCTGCCGCCGCTGAAGCCGGCGTCGAGTCCCGAAGAGTACGACCGCATGGCCGACCGCGCGGCGACGCAGCTGATGCGGTTCCTGCGCGAGCAGGAGATCCTGACGGTCGAGGACTACATGGAGCCGGCGCTGCGCGAGCGGCTGGGCAGCTTCGTGCCGGAGGAGCGCCGCAACTTCTTCTGGATCGTCACGCACCACGACCCGCGGCCGCTCTACTCGCACTTCTACCACTGGTTCGAGCTGGCGCGGATGGAGACGGAGCCGCACCCCAGCCCGATCCGCCGGGGCGCGCTGCTCTACAACATCTTCGACAGCCGCAACGAGGGCACGGCGACCGGCGTCGAGGAGATGTTCATGCACGCCGGGCTCTACGACGACACGCCGCGGGCGCGGGAGCTGGTCTGGATCATGCTGGCGCAGCGCGCGGCGCGCGGCCTCGGCTCGCTCTACGCCCACGCCAACGAGATGACGATGGAGGAGGCCGGCGCGGTCCACATGGAGTGGACGCCGCGCGGCTGGATGAAGACCGAGAAGGAGCTGCTGATCTTCGAGCAGCACCTCTACCTGCGCCAGCCCGGCTACGGCACCAGCTACGTCACCGGCAAGTACCTGCTCGAGCGCGCGCTCGCCGGCTACGCCAAGCAGCTCGAGGAAAGCGGGGCAGAATTCAAGCTTCTGGATTTCTTCGACCGGCTGAACCGCATCGACAGCATCCCGATCGCGCTGGGGCGCTGGGAGATGACCGGGCTGGACGACGACCTGGACGCGATCGCCGGCGAGTAGGCGCCGCGTTTAAAGTTGAACTCGCAGCGTCTGCAGCGAGTTGGCCGGAATCGTGACGTCGGCGTGGTGATCGGAGATCTGCAGCTTGAACGCGATCGCCTCTTTCGTGGTGTTCAGGAGCTGCACGCTCACGAGCGCATCCTCGTTGATCGTCGCGCTGGCGTGAAGGGCGTCGGGGTCCAGCCCGTCGAGCGTGCGGTGGGTTCGTACGGCCTTGTCGCCGGGACGGATGGTCCGGCTGAACTGCGCCAGCACGTAGTAGATCGGCGTGTAGTACACCTCCTGCGTCGCCGTGTCGATCATGATCGGGGCGCCGCAGAAGTTCCCCACGTGGTTGGGTCCGCCGTCCCTGTCCAGGACGATGTTCCAGTCCACCCAGCCGCTGACCCAGTGATCCAGGCTGACGATGATGTTGCGCGCGTAGCGATGCACGGGTGTGTAGATGGGGTGATCCGCCGCGGCCGCCCAGGTCGCGCTGTAGGCCCAGTCCGTCGCGTTGGGGTTCCACCAGAACGCGTCGTTGTCGAACCAGCCCGATTCCTTGAAGCGGACGGGGTCCTCGATCCCACCGGGCGCGTCGTTGCCCAGGTTGTCGATGCAGCCCTCGGTGTGGACGATGGTGAAGTCCGGGAACTTGGCGTGGACGCGGTCGAAGGTGTCCTCGTAGACCTTGAAGGTGCTCGCGTACCAGTGCACGGCGGCGCCGTACACGTGCCGCGCGGACTCCTGGTCGGCGAAGATCACGTCGGTCCAGTCTTCCAGCCCGTCGCGGTTCTGGTCGTAGACCAGCAGCCGCGTGCCCGAGTGCTCGCTCTCCCGCAGACGCGGTCCCAGGTGATGCTTGACGAAGTCGTTCTGCGATTCCGGCGAGAAGTGCATGCTCTCCCAGTGCCCGCCGTTGCCGTGCGGTTCGTTCACCGGCGTCAGGCCCCAGATCTCGACCCCGGCGCTCTGTAGGCGTCGAGGTATCGGAGGAGATAGTCGGCATACGTCGAAACGTATTCCGGCTTCAGCCAACCGCCGTCGCCCTGCCAGTCGTTCTCCGGAGATGCGGGGATGTACCAGGTCTCGATGTTCTTCATCCACGGCGGCGCCGTCCACGCGGACGCGATGATTCTCAACTCCGAGTCTCGCTGCTCGCGTTTGATCTCGAGCGCCTCCCGGATCATCGGGAGGAGGTCGTAGGCGCCATCCTTGATGCCGGGGTATGCCGAAGGGTCGAATCCGGCTGTGTCCGGGGCGATGCTGAAGCCGGNNCGAGTACTTGCCCTCCACGGTGAAGTCGCACGACCCGATGTGCGTGCGGGTCAGCGTGAAGTTGGCGCCGGACTCGCCGTAGATCCGTCGCATGACCTCCCGGCGCCGCTCCGGCTCCAGGTGCGCCAGGACGAAAGCGGAGGACTCCGTGAACGACGTCCCGATTCCGTCGATGGTCTGTTTGGTCGCGTCCGGGTCGACGGAGACGACCGTGCCGTCCCCACGCCCCGTCCGGAACGGCACGCCTTCCATCGAGGCCAGCTTGTGCCCCGACTCCGAGGTGAGCAGGATCTCGACCATGTCGGGCGTCGGGGTTTCGACCTGCGGTGTTCCCGCACACGCCCCGATCAGGAGCGCGATCAGAGTCACCTGCATGCGATAGTTCAACGTCCCGTTCCCGCACCGCGCCGCAGGGTCTGGACCGCATCCGCGTCGAAGCCCCCGAAAGCCTCCCACACCCCGTCGGGCCATTGTACGGTCACCTCCTCGGCGCGAGTCGCGTCTCCGAGACCGAAATGCGCGATCGGCTCGCTCGCCGAGCAGTAGCTGAAGGCGCTGCGCACCCCGCGGTTCTTGGTTCGATCGCCGGTCGACACCCGCACCGCGGCCCCGAGCGCGTCCCGCCCGTTTCGCTCGAGCACGCGGAATCGGATCCAGTGGCCGCGGTCCGGCACGCGGTTGAGCAGCAGGTAGGCCGGCGCGTCCCGATTGACGACCAGGACGTCGACCCCACCGTCCCCGTCGACGTCGCCGAACGCCGCCGCGCGGCTCGTGGCGATCAACGATTCGACCGTGCCTCCTTGCGGGAGGACGGGCTCGAAACGGCCGTCGTCGAGCCCCCTGAAAAGCATGTCGGGTTCGGCGTAGGGGTCGGCGGTCAGCGGCTCCGCGGTCTTCGTGACCCGCCCGTTGGCGTGGTACAGGTCGAGCAACCCGTCGTTGTCGAAGTCGATCAGCCCGGTGCCGAACCGCGTGTGCGACCGGCTCGCCGCGCCGAGCCCCACCTCGCCCGTGTGGTCGGTGAAGAACCCCCCGTCGTTGAGAAAGAACGAGTCGGTCTCTGTCTCGAGGTTGACGACCAGCAGGTCGGGGTCGCCGTCGTCGTCGAAGTCTTCGGTGGCCACACCCATGCCGGCCTTCGTCGTGCCGTGCTCGTCGAGCGCGCAGCCGCGAACCAGCGACTCCTCGGCGAAGGTCCCGTCGCCTCGATTCATCCACAGCTGGTTGAGCATCGCGTCGTTGGCCACGAAGATGTCCGTGGCCCCGTCGCCGTCGTAGTCGGCGTAGACGACGCCGAGGCCGTTGCCGAAGGCGGCTTCCAGACCGGCGGCCACCGTCACGTCGGTGAAGCGGCCGTCCCCGTCGTTGCGGTACAGCACGTCGGTTGCCGGCGCGTTGTAGTGCGTCGGCAGGCAGTAATCCAGCTGCCATGCGGTGTTGTAACAGTCGCGCTCGTTGGCGAGCGACCAGTTCACGTAGTTGGCGACGAACAGGTCCAGGTCGCCGTCGGCGTCGTAGTCGAGGAAGGCGGCGCTCGCGCCCCAGCCGGGATGGCCCACGCCGGCGGTTGCGGTCACGTCGAAGAAGCGGCCGCCGCCGTCGTTTCGCAGCAACACGTTCGGCCCGTAGTTCGTGACGTAGAGGTCCAGGTCGCCGTCGTCGTCGTAGTCGCCGGCGGCAACGCCCATGCCGTACCCGGCGTGACCGGTCCCGCTCCCCTCGGTGACGTCGCGGAAGTGTCCCGTGCCGTCGTTCTCGAACAGTCGATTGACGCCGGCCTCGGGACCGGGGTCGGTCAGGTGGCCGCTCTGCACCAGGTAGGCGTCCAGGTCGCCGTCCCCGTCCATGTCGAACAGGGCCGCGCCGCCCCCCATGATCTCCGGGAAGACGTGCCGGCCCTCGTGCCCCGAACGGTGTTCGAATCGGAGACCGCGGTCGCTCGCCACCTCCTCGAACCAGGGAACCCCGGCCGCTTCGACGATCTCCGGGGGAGGCGAGTCGCCGCCCGCGCAGCTCGCCAGCGCGATCCCGCCGAGCACGGCCCAGGACGAACGCCAGGAAGTCATGGGGCGTCCTTTCGTTTCTGCTCGAGCCGTTCTCTCAGCCGCGCCACCTGGCTCGCACCGGGCGAGAGCCGCTCGAGACGCGTCAGCACCTCATCGACCCGATCGAACTCGCCGAGCTCGGCGAGGGCGATCGCCAGCGTGGCCATCGCGTCGCGATTGCTCGGGTCGAGCGACAACGTCAGCTCCAACCGTTCGACGGCGTCGCTCCAGCGCTTCGCCTCGGCGAGCGCCATCCCGAGGTACAGGTGGGAGATGCGGTCGCGCGAGTCGTGGGCGACGGCCCGCTCGAACGCGGACACCGATTCCTCGATGCGGCGCAGCCGCATCAGGACCAAGCCCCTGCGTTGATGGACGAAGCCCAGCTTCGGGTTGAGCTCGAGCGCCCGATCCAAATGCTGCAGCGCTTGCTCGAACTCGCCACGCTGCTCGAAGGCCACGCTGAGGTTCACGCGCAGGTGCACGTGATCCGGGTGATGCTCCAGGCCCAGCTCCAGCAGCCGAACCGACTCGTCGTGACGCCCCAGGTTCCGGTGGGCGAGCGCGAGGTTCGTCAGGAGATCGGGGTCCGTCGGGCCCTGCTGCAGCAGCGGTTCCAGCGTCGCCACGGCATCCTGCCACCGCCCGGCTTCGATGAGTGTGTCCCCGCGGCGTTTCTCGGCCGCGTAGCCGCGCGCGTACTGGGCCAGTACCCGACGCCTGGGATCGGGCCACCTCGGAGGCCGCTCGCCCCGGCCGCCGGCCAGCATCTCGCGCGCCCGTTCGAGGTCACCCTGCTCGCGGTAGGCCAGCCCGAGTAGCTGCTGCAGGTAGGGCTCCGGCTGCCGTCCCAACCCGAGCCGCTCGAGGATCGCGACGGCCTGCTCGCCCTCGTGACGCCGCAGGTGAACACGCGCGCGGCCGTACCACGCCGAGCGGTTGTCCGGCTCCAAACGGGTTGCTTGCTCGAAGGCCGCGCGTGCCTCGTCGACACGTCCGAGATCGAACAGCCAGGTGCCGCGGTAGAGGTGCGCGGGCACGTAGGAAGGATCGAGCGCGAGAGACCGGTCGACCGCCGCGAGGGCTTCGTCGAGCTCGCCCAGCTGCGCCAAAGTCACGGACGACAGATAGCTCCAGCGCGGGTCGCCCGTGGCCAGATCTTCAGCCTGGTGGTACGTCCGGACCGCGGCCCGGGGCAGTCCGTTGGCCTCGAGCGCGATGCCGAGCTCGCCTCGTTTGTTCCCGTCTCGGGGGCCGGCCTCGACGCCTTGTCTCAACTCTCGAATCAGTGCGGCCGCTTCCGGGCTGGTCCCGGCCAGGTCGACGTCGACCGGGGCCGGCGGCGCCGGGGTGCAGGCGGCCAGCAGGGCCAACCAGGACGCGGCCCAAGCAGGCGAGCCGTTCCGCGGCCGCTGCCATGAATTCCGACCCAAAATGACCAAATCCCGCCTTTTTCGGAGACCCGTCGGAGCCCTCGTTCCGAGCGGTCGATTTTTGTACCACAACGCAGAAAACAAGGTATATTAACTCGATGACAGCGCTGTCAGAATACCGGTCCTGATCCTTATGCCCAACTACACGGCTTCTCAGGAGGTACCACCGAGATGAATCGTCTGTCCCGATTGACCTGGCTTGTTCTCACCTCCGCACTGCTGATGTCGGTTCCCCCGACGCTCGCGGACGATTACCTCGTCTACACCGAGGGGGGAATCCCGAAGGATTCGGTCATCTGGATCTGGTGCGGAGAGGATCCGAGCAGCCAGGGATTGTGCCCGTTCTTCAGCGAACGGCTGAACCAGTGCGCCAACCCCGAGGGCAATCGCCACCTGAACGTGCCGTCGAACTCGTGGGCCGGATTCGGTGTCTTCTTCGTCGACGAACAGCTCCCGCCCCAGAACACTCTCTGGGAAGACCTGTCCGCGTTCGCCGACGGCGAGGTGCGGTTCTTCGCCAAGAGCGACGTCATCGACTTCACGGTGGAGATGCAGTGCCACGCGGTCGGCGGGGACCCTGCCTCGGCCCGCGGGTACAACGCCATCGAGAACGTGCTCGGGATCTGGGGCGCCGACTTTGGTCCCAGCCCGCGCTGGCAGGAGGTCGTCATCCCGGTCCGCGCTTTCGTCGGCAACAACGGCCTCACCTGCAACGGCGGAACCCAAAACGGTGCTCCCTGCGTGACCGACGGCGACTGCACCAACGGCACCTGTGACGAGGTCAACTTCAACACGTGTCTTCAGCACGTGAACGCACCGTTCCTGGCGACCATGGGCACCGGCCCGTCGAGCTTCGCCATCGACAACGTCCGCTGGCGCACGCCGAACTCCCACGCGGGGGCGTCCTCGGTGACGGTGCAGGGCCGGCAGCTCGAAGTGAACGGCCAGCCCTTCGTCGTCAACGGAGTCGCCTACACGCCGCACTCGATCGGGGAAAACTACACGGGCGCCCTGAGGGACCGTCCCGAGCTCTACGCGGTCGACTTCCCCGCCATCGCGGCGTCGGGCGCGAACGTCCTTCGAATCTACTCCTCGTTCCTGACCACCACGATGCTGGACGCGGCCCTGGCCAACGGACTCTACGTGATGCCGACGTTCGAGGTCGATCCCGTCCAGTTCGGCTGCGAAATCGGCCGCAACTTCACGAGGGATCGTTTCCTCGACACGGTGCAGCAGTGGGGCGACCACCCGGCGATCCTGGCCTGGTTCATCGGCAACGAAGTCCAGAACGGCCTGCCGCAGGCCGAGCTCTGTGATACGGGCACGTGCACGGTTTCCGGCGGGGGCTGCGCGACGGACGCCGTCTGCCCGAGCGGGCTCTGCAATCTCGACGGGACCACCGTGTGCGACCCGGTGACCCAGAACTGCCCGCTCCTGGGAGGCGTCTCCCAGACTTGCGTTGCGGAAACGTGCAGCAAGGGCTGGTTCGCCAGCTTCAAGGAACTGGCCGATGCGGCGGCTGCCGCCAACCCCACGATTCAGCCGATGGGGACTTCCAACGCCGACCTCGGCAACATCGGCGTCGCCGGGTGCAGCGACGACGCCACGCTGAACAACGTCGATTTCTGGGGCGCGAACTTCTACCGCGGGTGCACGTTCGCCGACGCGTTCAGCTCCTTCCAATCGCTGTCGAGCAAGCCGCTGCTCATCGCGGAGTTCGGCTCGGATGCCTGGAACGCCGGCATCGGAATGGAAGACCAGACGATGCAGGAGACCTGTGTCGCCGATCTGCTGGCCGAGGCCGACTCGGCGCTCGCCGTGCGCGATCCGGTCAACGGCGTCAGCACCGGCCAGGTCCTGTTTTCCTGGAAGGACGAGTGGTGGAAGGACTTCGACGGCGGATCGTGCCTCAACACCTACTGGGACAAGCACGACACCTGCACGAGCTGGGTGCAGTTCGGCTACCCGGTGGACGAGGAGATCCAGGAAGAGTGGTGGGGACTCGCGCGCCGGGACACGTATTGCACCGGCGGCACGATCCCTTGCGTGACCGATGACGACTGCCCCGGGGCACCCGGGCAGTGCTCGATCGCCGGTACGTCGTGCAGGATCGACTCCGAGTGCCCGGGAGTCTGCTCGACGGACAACAGCATCGTCTGTCTTGTCGACACGGATTGCCCGGGGTTGTGCTCGGGCAACCCNNCTCGGGCAACCCGCCGACTCAGTGCATGGACGACGCCGATTGCAGCGGTCCGCAGAGCTGCATCTTCGGCACGTCGCGCTGCGACCACGAGCCCTGCAACCAGTCCGCCTGCAACGTCGAGCCGGATCCGACCGCTATCGTCACCCGGACGGCCTACGACGCGATGGCCGACTCCTACCGCTTGGGCGCCGTCATCAATCTGAACGTCGCCTTGTACGACGGGGGCACCGGGGTCGCGGACATCACGTTCGACCCGGCCCCCGGCTCGACGGATCACGCGCTGTACTACGGTCCGCTGAGCGCCGTCTCGACCTACGGCTACACGGGCACCGAAGGTCCGCTCGGCGCCTCCGGTTCGAGCTCCGTGTCGCTTCCCGGCGGCTCGCTGTTCTGGGTGGTCGTGGGCTACAACGGACTGGACGGGTGCAACGGCGTGGATTCCGCTTGCATGGAGCGACCCGGCTTCGGTGCACCCCAGGACCCGAACCGTAGCTGCTCCGTGCCGTGGTGCCCCTAGGCTTTCGGGCTTTTCAAGCCCCGGAAACCGGGGTGAGGTAGAGATGCGGGGCCGGATTCGCTCGAGGCGGACCGGCCCCGAATTTCGTTGGGTGGGGCGATCCGGCGTTTTCGCGGGACCCGGTTCCGGGTCGGGTGGCAGCGAATCGTTTTCATCGGTACACAGGTCTTGATCGTGAAAAATCCCACACTACCCCTTGCGACGCTTCCGTCGGTGCTGGTGTTTTCTCTTCTGCTT
>WVWW01000108.1:0-146 GCA_011773795.1 Acidobacteriota bacterium | reverse complement strand
GGGCAACAACGAGCTCCAATATTACCGGCCGGAAAACGCGACGGTGGACGGCGGTTTCTTGACGATCACCGCGAAGGAAGAGTCCTTCGGCGGCTACCTGTTCACCTCCGCGCGGATGCGTTCCCTCGGCAAGGGCGACTGGACCT
>WVWW01000040.1 GCA_011773795.1 Acidobacteriota bacterium | reverse complement strand
GCGGGCGTCGAGGCCTGCAGGTGCTCAGCCGCCTGCAGTCGAGCGCTTACCTCGACGTGACGCTCGACACCACGGACGTTCCGGGCGGCTCCGTTGACCACAAGCTACTGCAGCTCGCGGCCGACCAGAACATGCGCGTGCTGACCACGGACTACAACCTCGACAAGGTCGCCGAGATCCAGGGCGTGCCGGTGCTCAACCTCAACGAGCTGGCCCAGTCGCTCAAGCCGCAGGTCATCCCCGGCGAGTCGATCAACGTCGAGGTGCAGAAGCGCGGCGAGTCAGCCAACCAGGGCGTCGGCTACCTGCCCGACGGCACCATGGTCGTGATCGAGGAAGCCGCCCGCCACATCGGTGAGGAAATCGCCGTCGTGGTGACCAACTCGCTGCAGACGAGCGCCGGGCGCATGATCTTCGGCAAGGTTGGGGAGGGCGGCGGTCGTTCAGCTGCCGCCGCGAGGCCGGAACGGTCGACTGCATCCGGGTCGACGGCGAGGAATTAGGGCATTGAGCTCGTAGTCATCACCGACCCGCCGCCGCCCCCAATCGCTCATCGCCATCCGCCAATCGCCTTCCTACTCCCATTCGATCGTGGCCGGCGGCTTCGACGAGATGTCGTAGACGACGCGGTTCACGCCCGGCACCTCGTTGATGATGCGGTTGCTGATCGTGGCCAGCACGTCGTAGGGGATGCGCGCCCAGTCGGCGGTCATGAAGTCCTGGGTCTCGACCGCGCGGAGTGCGACGACCGACTCGTAGGATCGCGCGTCGCCCATGACGCCGACGGCCTTGACCGGCAGCAGCACGGCGAAGACCTGGTCCGTGCGCCGGTAGAGGTTGTTGGCGATGATCTCCTCCAGCAGGATCTCGTCGCACTCGCGCAGCAGATCGAGCTTGGCGCGGGTGACCTCGCCGAGCACCCGCACGGCCAGGCCCGGACCGGGGAACGGGTGGCGCCACACGATGTGCGACGGCAGCCCCAGCACCTCGCCGAGCTGCCGCACCTCGTCCTTGAACAGGTTGCGCAGCGGCTCGACCAGCTCGAAGCCCAGGTCCTCGGGCAGGCCGCCCACGTTGTGGTGCAGCTTGATGTTCGCCGCCTCGCCCGCGTGGCCGTGCCCGGATTCGATGACGTCGGGGTACAGCGTGCCCTGCGCGAGGAACTTCGTCTCGCCGGGCACGTGCTCGGCGTGCTCCCTGAACACCTCGATGAACCGGTGGCCGATCCTGCGCCGCTTCTCCTGCGGCTCGGTCACGCCCTCGAGGTCGGCGAGGAACTGATCGGCGGCGTCCACG
>WVWW01000085.1:1116-1273 GCA_011773795.1 Acidobacteriota bacterium | reverse complement strand
ATGCTCGCCTACCTGTTCGCGATCGTCCTCCAGGACACCCCCTTGGTGTTACCCCCGTCGGGCCGCCTGTCGGCCGGCGTGTTCTCGGAGCCGTACTACGAAGTTTGGGGATGGACGCTGCGGGAGGGCACGTTCTGGGCCAAGTTCCACGAATTCG
>WVWW01000085.1:653-1028 GCA_011773795.1 Acidobacteriota bacterium | reverse complement strand
ATCGCGCTGTCGACGATCCCGCTGGCGATCATCGCCCGCATCACCCGCAGCTCGCTGCTCGAGGTGATGGGCAAGGACTACATCCGGACGGCGCGCGCCAAGGGCGCCCCCGAGGGGCGAGTCGTGCGCAGCCACGCGCTCCGCAACTCGCTGCTGCCGGTGGTGACGATCATCGGCCTCCAGCTCGGGTTGCTGCTCGGCGGGGCCGTGCTGACCGAGACCGTGTTCAACCTCGCCGGCGTCGGGCGGGCCCTCTTCGACGCGATCACCGGGCGTGACTACGCGGTCGTGCAGGGGTTCACCGTGGTGATCGCCGCCGGCTACGTGATCGTCAACCTGCTCGTCGACCTCTCGTACGCCTACCTCGATCCGAGG
>WVWW01000085.1:394-606 GCA_011773795.1 Acidobacteriota bacterium | reverse complement strand
ATTCGCCGCTGAGCCAGTGGCGGCTGGCGCTCCGACGGTTCCGGGAGCGGAAGTCGGGCATGATCGGGCTCGGCATCGTCGTGTCGCTGATCCTCATCGCGATCTTCGCCCCGCTCATCGCGCCGTTCCCACCCAACAAGGTCTTGGTCAGCGAAGAGGAAGGTGTGCGTCCCCGCGACCCGCCGTGCGTGCACCTGTTCGGCTGCGACGAG
>WVWW01000085.1:0-249 GCA_011773795.1 Acidobacteriota bacterium | reverse complement strand
ACGTGGTACTCGGGTTCCCGTCATTCCTGCTGGCGATCGCGATCACCGCCGTCGACCCGTTGCGCTTCGGGGGACCGGATCTGCGCAACGCGCTCCTCGCCATCGCGATCGTGTCGCTGCCCCTGTACGCGCGCGTCATGCGGGCCCAGGTGCTGGCGATCAAGGAGACCGACTACGTGGCCGCGTCAATCGCTCTCGGCGCCGCGCCGCGCCAGATCCTCATGCGGCGCGTCGTCCCCAACGCACTCA
>WVWW01000313.1:1066-1394 GCA_011773795.1 Acidobacteriota bacterium | reverse complement strand
GACGTTGAACACGTTCTCGAACCCCAGCGCCGCAAAGTGCTCGGCAGCCGCCTGGCTGCGCCCGCCGTGGTGACAGTGAAAGACGAGCTCGGTGTCCTTGGGAAGCAGCGCGACTCGCTCCGCCTCCTCACTCGTCATGAGCCGCGAGCCCGGGATGCTCGCCACGGCGCGCTCTTCGGGTGTGCGCACGTCGAAGAGCTCCATGACTCTTCCCGCATCGATGGCTTCCTTCAGGTCCGCGACCGACATCGACTTCACCGCGGCCCCCGGGGCGTTTGGGTTCTGGATCCGGAAGCCGGTTCCCTGGGGCGACTCGACGACATCGATC
>WVWW01000313.1:695-984 GCA_011773795.1 Acidobacteriota bacterium | reverse complement strand
CCGCGTCGTCGGGCGCGGACTGCGCCGCTTCGCGCAGTGCGGTGGCGGCGGCGGTCGTGATCTCGATCTCGGGCGGCTCGCCGACCTCGATCGGCTCGACACCCAGCGACTCCGCGAGCTCGCCCGAAGCGTCGAGCTCCTGGACGATGTCGCACCCCCCGATGAACTCCCCGCGCACGTAGAGCTGGGGGATGGTGGGCCACTGCGAGTACTCCTTGATCCCCTCGCGGATCGCGGGGTCGGCCAGCACGTCGACGGTCGTGTAGTCGGCCACCATTCCGTCGAGAAG
>WVWW01000313.1:302-604 GCA_011773795.1 Acidobacteriota bacterium | reverse complement strand
ACTAGCAGAAGGCGGTGACCCGCGGCGTTACTTCGGGCTCGCCACCCGATCCGCGATCGCGAAGACGTGATCGTCAGCGGCGTCGAGGTCGCGCAGCGCCTCGGCCAGCCGGAGCGCGTACTCCGCGTTGGGGCCACTCGGTCCCGTCGCTCGGCGGATCTGCTCCGCGATCTCGGATTCGCTCGCGGGTCCGAGATAGTTCGGGTTTCGATCGCTCGCGAGATAGACGAGCGCCGACACGGGCGGATCCATCGCACCGCGAAACTCGACGCGCACTCGGGTCCGGTCGAAGCCTCCGCGCT
>WVWW01000313.1:0-216 GCA_011773795.1 Acidobacteriota bacterium | reverse complement strand
GATTCGGGAACCCCGCGGTGATCGGTCGACCCCTGCCAGAAGCGACGCGCCCAGCCGCGGATGAACCCCGGCCGTCGCTCGACGTGCGGAAACTCGGGTCGCCAGATCAGCGATCCGTAGCCGAAGACCCAGGTCGCTCCGTCGGTCACCGCCAGCTCGGTCACACCTTCAGCGTAGCTTGACCCGGCGCGTCAGCTCACGGCGCTGCAGGCAGCA
>WVWW01000063.1:6611-7308 GCA_011773795.1 Acidobacteriota bacterium | reverse complement strand
CTAGCGTCCCGCGACGTTCGAGCCTAGATTCCGCTGTGCCATAATGTCGCCACGGCCGCGTGTGATGAAGTTACTTTCCCGCGGCGGCACAACCTCAAACGGGCATGGTGGAGTCACGCCGTGGATTTCGGCTTTACGGAAAACCAACAACTCTTGCGGGACACGGTGCGCGAGTTCGCCGAGAGCGAGATCCGGCCTCACGTGATGCAATTCGACGAGAGCCAGGAGTTCCCGCGGGAAATCATGGCCAAGGCCGCCGAGCTCGGTCTGCTCGGCATCCTTTTCCCGGAACAGTGGGACGGCGCCGGCCTCGGCTACATGGAGTACGCGCTCGCGATCGAGGAGCTCTCGCGTGTCGACGGATCGGTCGGAATCTCCGTCGCGGCGCACAACGGCCTCTGCTCGAATCACATCTACCTCTTCGGCAACGACGCCCAGCGGGAGCGCTGGCTCAAGCCGTTGGCCCGCGGGGAGTGGATCGGCGGCTGGAGCCTGACGGAGCCGACGGCCGGCTCGGACGCGGGCGGCACGCGTTCGACGGCGGTCGAGGACGGCGATCACTGGGTGTTGAACGGTGCCAAGACGTTCACCACGCACGGCACCGTGGGCGATGCCGTGGTGGTCTTCGCCGTGACCGACAAGGACAGGGGCAAGCACGGGATCTCGGCGTTCGTGATCCGTCAGGGAACGCCCGGCT
>WVWW01000063.1:3182-6551 GCA_011773795.1 Acidobacteriota bacterium | reverse complement strand
GACCAGTTGATCGGTCAGCGCGGCGAGGGTTTCATCGACGCGATGAAGATCCTCGACGGCGGACGCATCTCGATCGCCGCGCTGGCCCTGGGGATGGCGCGCGGCGCGTACGAGGCCGCGGCCAAGTACGCGACCGAACGGGAGCAGTTCGGGCAACCGATCGCCGAGTTCCAGGCCATCCAGTTCATGCTCGCCGACATGGCCACCAAGATCGACGCCGCCGCGATGTTGATCTATCGCGCGGCGTGGATGAAGGACCTCGGGCAGAACGTCACGAAGGAATCGGCCATGGCCAAGCTCTTCGCCTCCGAGATCGGCGTCGAGGTGGCGGACAAGGCGCTGCAGATCTTCGGCGGCTACGGCTACGTCAAGGACTTCCCGGCCGAGAAGTTCTACCGCGACATGAAGCTCTGCACGATCGGCGAGGGCACGAGCGAGATCCAACGCATCGTCATCGCGCGCGAGATCCTGAACAGCCTCCCATGAAGACCGCCGGCCTGTCGGAAAGACTCCTGGACGGCGACCCGCGCGCGCTCGCACGGGCCATCAGCCTTGCCGAAGAAAACGCCCCGCGCGCGATCGAGCTGTTGCGTGACGTCTTTCCGCGCACCGGTCGAGCCCGGGTGCTCGGCGTGACGGGGTCCCCCGGGGCCGGAAAGTCGAGCCTTGTCGACCAACTCATCGCGCATTACCGCAAGGCCGGGCGACGTGTCGGGGTGATCGCGGTCGACCCTTCGAGTGCCTATTCGGGCGGGGCGATCCTGGGCGACCGCGTGCGCATGCAACGCCACGCGAGCGACGGTGACGTGTTCATCCGTTCGATGGCGACACGCGGACACCTCGGCGGGCTGGCGCGCGCCAGCAACGACGCGATCGACTTGCTCGACGCGGCGGGATTCGATCCCGTGCTGGTGGAGACGGTCGGCGTGGGGCAGGACGAGGTGGATGTCGTGAAGACGGCGGACGCCGTGGCGGTCGTGCTCGTTCCCGGGATGGGCGACGACATCCAGGCGATCAAGGCCGGGATCCTCGAGATCGCCGACCTGTTCGTGATCAACAAGGCCGACCGTGACGGCGCCGACCGGCTGCAGGCGGATCTCGACTACATGCTGACGCTCGGCGACTACGAGGATCGACCCCGACCGAAGGTCTTGCGCACGATCGCGGTCCGCGACGAGGGAGTCGAGCATTTGCGCGACGAGTTCGACCGCTTCCTCGAACGCGAACAGGGGCAGAGATTGGAGCGGCGACGGGAGCGCAGTCTCGCACGGCTGCTCTCGGTGCTGGCGGAGCGCCTCATGGCCCGGACCCTCGAGCGCGTCCTGGTGGAGGACCGCATGGAGCAGCTCGTCGAGGCGATTGCCGAACGCCGCGTCGATCCCTACACCGCGGTGGAGGGCATCGTCGAGGAACTGGAGGGGCGATGATTCGCAAGGTCGATCACATCGGCATCGCTGTCGACAACCTCGAGAAGCGACTGCCGTTCTGGGCCGAGGCGCTGGGGCTCCAGGTGGGCGCGATCGAGACGGTGGAAAGCGAGCGCGTCAAAGTCGCGTTCCTGTCCGTCGGCGACGCGCGGATCGAATTGCTCGAGGCAACGGACCCGGAGTCGACGATCGCCAGGCACGTCGGCAAACGCGGCCCCGGAATCCATCACCTCACGCTCGAGGTGGCCGACCTGGACGGCGCGCTGGCGGCGCTCCGCGGCGCCGGAGTCGAGATCATCGGCGATGGCGCCCGTGACGGTGCCGGCGGTCACCGCGTTGCATTTGTCCATCCGAAGTCCAGTGGGGGAGTGCTGCTGGAGCTGAGCGAAGGTCCCGCCGATACCGCGGACGAGGAGCAGGTGGCACCCGGCTCCGCGATCCTGCTCTACCTGCGTGAGCCGCAGGAGAAGATGTGGGGCGTCCTGCGTCGCCTCGATGCAACGGGTGTCGCCATCGAGGGGCTCGACCTCGGATCGTTCGACGACTGGCTGGCCCAACTCGATCCATCCGGGGACGACGTGATGACCGGGCCTTCGGTGGTGTTCGTGCCGATGGCGCGCGTCGAGAAGATCCTGCTCGACCGTCCGAGCGGCGCCCTGGAATCGTTGACTCAACGGGCGGAACGGCGCGCCGGTTGCTCGCTCGCCGAGTTGATCCGGCGAGGCTAGGCCGCGTACGGCACGACGCGGTCGCGACCCGCGCGTTTGGCGCGATACAGGGCTTCGTCCGCGCGCTGCAACAACCCCTGGGCCGCATCGGTGCTGTGGTCGGGGAATGCGGCGAGGCCGATGCTCACGGTGCCGCGAAGAAACACGCCGTCCGACTCCACCTCGAGACGGGCCACCGCGTCGCGGATGCGCTCCGCGATCGTGCACGCCCCGCCGAGGCCGGTCTCGGGAAGCAGAAGCGAGAACTCGTCTCCGCCGTACCTGCAGGGCATGTCCGCGCCACGTAGCTGCCCGCGGATCGTCGCGGCGGCCGCCCGAAGGTACCGATCTCCGGCGAGGTGCCCGTGCCGGTCGTTGATCGCCTTGAATCCATCGAGGTCGAGCATCATCAGCGCGAATCGGCCGCCGTAGCGTCGAGCGCGCCGCTGCTCTTCCTCCAGGCGCTGAAAGAAGTACTCGCGCAGGAAGAAGCCGGTCAGCGAATCGATCGTCGCGCGCCGCTGTTGCTGTGCCGACTCCAGGGCGGCGGCGGCCTGCTGTGCGACGGTCGTGAGCACGGCCAAATGATGCTCGTCATAGGCATTCTCGCGGCGACTCTCGACGATCACCGCTCCGGCAACGCGTTGTTCGACCAGCAGTGGTGCGATCAGCGCCGAACGCGTATGCGCGACCAGCGGTTTGAAATCGATCGTTTCTCGCTCGGCGGTCCAGCAGAGTCCCCGTTTTTCTTCCTGCAGCCAGTGGCTGAGCTTGGGGTCCGCCGGAGCCGGTTCCGTGCTGTGACGTTCCCCGTGACGCTGATACACGACTCGCAGGCGAGTGTCCTCGGCGAGCCAAAACAGGAATCCGTCAGGGTCGAAGAGTTTGCGGCATTCGCGGTCGAGGAGCGGGCCCAGTCGCCTGTCATCGGATCGGGCGGAAAGCTCCTGTCCGATGGCGTGGACGGTCAGCAGCTCCGTGGTGCGCGAATCGAGTTGCTTTCGCGCGCGACGGAGCTCCCGGCGCGCCTGGTCGAGGCGAACCAGGAGGACCTGACCGGCGATCGTCAACGGCGCGGCCAGGACCGCGACGGGGCCCGCGGTCGATTCGAGACCCGCCAGCAACGCCGCGATCAACGGATTCAGCAACTCCGCCCCCCGCGCGAACGGGACGGTCGATCGGCGACCGGCCTCCAGCGGCTGCGCCAGGCCCCAGGTCAACGCCTCGAGGGTCCA
>WVWW01000063.1:0-3175 GCA_011773795.1 Acidobacteriota bacterium | reverse complement strand
TGAAGCCACGCCGGCTCGAGCGGGGGCAGGAGGCCCGAGGCCAGCAGCGCATAGGCCACCGACCAGGCGACGGAGACGGCGCTGATCGCTTGGATCGGATGCCGCCGGTCGCGCCGCGACCGCCAGCGCGCGCCTGCTGAGAGCACGAGGAGGCCCAAGCCCAGGCTCCAGGGGTCGGGAAGGAGGACCAGCAGGGTGATCAGGGAGGCCGACGCGAGGCGCGGAGCGCCGCGCCGAGCGACGCGCAGACAGACCAGCGCCGTGCCGGCCAGGATCGAGCGGATGAGCCAGGACTCCGGCCCGGGGAGGGCCACGAGATTCCAGATCTGCTGCAGACCGAACAGCCAGCAGAGCGCCCACAGGAACCAGGCGGTGGAACGGATCAGGCGCTGGAGGGTGCGATCGCGCATAGCTGTCTTGACCGGGATGAGGCGACTCTTCGAAAACTACGCACCGTTCGGCGGTTTGACAGCCCGTTACCGCACCGCGATAATGCGTGGCCCGACCGGGTATTTCTAACTCGATGTAAACAAGGGCTTTACGATGAGCAGCGCGACTTCGGAACGAGTCACGATCGGTGTCGTCGGCGGTTCGGGGCTTTACGGGCTTTCCGACCTTCACGACGCCCGCGAGATCGAGGTCGAGACGCCCTTCGGGCCTCCGTCGGACGTCTTCCGTGTGGGCACGATCAACGGGGTACGCGCGGCGTTCCTGGCCCGCCACGGCAAAGGCCATCACCTGCTCCCGGCGGAGGTCAACTACCGCGCGAACGTCTGGGCGTTCAAGAGTCTCGGCGTCGAGCGGCTCATCGCCGCTTCGGCGGTCGGCTCGCTGCGAGAGTCCATCGCACCGCGTCACGTCGTGACGGCCGACCAGTTCATCGACCGCACGCGGCATCGCCGCGGCACGTTCTTCGGCGACGGTCTCGTGGCGCATGTCGCGCTGGCGGATCCCGTTTGTGCCGAGCTGCGCGAGCGGCTCACGACGACCGCGCGAGAGCTGGGCGCCACGGTCCACGATGGGGGGATCTACCTCTGCATGGAGGGCCCGGCGTTTTCCACCCGGGCGGAGTCCGAGTTGTATCGGAGTTGGGGCGCGCACGTGATCGGGATGACCAACCTCCAGGAGGCCGTCTTGGCTCGCGAGGCCGAGATCTGTTACGCGACGCTGGCGCTCGTGACCGACTACGACTGCTGGCACGAGGACGAGGAGGACGTCACCGTCGCAGCGTTGCTGGACAACCTCGAGGCCAACGCCCGACTCGCCGCCAGGACGGTCGTTCGCGTGGTCGGCGAGCTCGGGAACCGACCGCGGACCTGCCCCTGCCGCCAGGCCTTGCAAGACGCCGTCCTCACGCCTCTCGATCGAGTCCCCGCAGCGACGCTAAAACGCCTGGAACCGATCCTCGCACGCTGGCGCGAAGCGCACGGCGGGTCGTAAGTCGCCTTGCTAGAATGGCGTTTTGCACGGAGCCGCGGATGACCTCAACCCTCGACGGACCTCCCGATGCCGCCGGGCTGCGGGGCGTGCTCGTCGTGTCGCGGTTCAACGAATTCGTCACGTCGAAGCTGCTCTCCGGCGCCCGCGAGGCGCTCCACGATTGCCGCAGCGAGGAGCCCACGGTGCTCCACGTCCCGGGAGCGTGGGAGATTCCGCTCGCGGTGGACCGCGCGCTGGCCAGCGGTCGCTACGACTTCGCGGTCGCGCTCGGCGTCCTCATCCGCGGGCAGACCTACCACTTCGACGTGCTCGCCGATACGGTGGCTCGAGCGCTCTCGGAGGTCTCGCGTGCCCGCGGGCTTCCCGTTTCGATGGGCGTGCTGACCGTGGAGTCCGTCGAACAGGCGATCGAGCGCTCGGGGAGCGGATCGGCCAACAAGGGGCGCGAAGCGGCGCTGGCGGCGATCGACATGGCACGCCTGTTGAAGACGGTGGAGTAGGGGAGAGCCGGGGTTGGGTAAACGCCGCCGAGCGCGCGAGTGCGCGGTCCAGATGTTGTTCCAGATCGACATCAGCGGGGACGAGCCGCAGGACGTCTACGCGCATTTCTGGGAGTCGCACGACATGGAGACCGACGTGCGTCGATTCAGCCAGGAACTGGTCGACGGCGTCTACGCGGCGCGCGACCGGCTCGACGCGAGGATCGCCAAGGCGGCCGACCGCTGGCGGCTGGATCGCATGGCGGTCGTGGATCGCAATATCCTCCGCATGGCCCTGTATGAGTTGGATCGTCGTGGGGAGACGCCCCCGGCGGTGGTCATCGATGAAGCGATCGAGGTGGCGCGACGGTTCGGCACCGACGACTCGGCCCGATTCGTCAACGGCGTACTGGACGCGCTGCGATCCGATGCGCTGAAATGAGAGCGTGATGCGCGGCTACGACCCCAGGGAGATCGAAGCCCGGTGGCAGACCCGCTGGGAACAAGAACGCGTCTTCGAGACCGCCGATCCCGCGCCCGACGAGGCGACCTACTACTGCCTCGAGATGCTGCCCTACCCGAGCGGCAAGATCCACATGGGCCACGTGCGCAACTACTCGATCGGCGACGTCGTTGCGCGCTACCAGAGGATGCGCGGCAAGCGCGTCATGCACGTCATGGGGTGGGACTCGTTCGGGATGCCCGCGGAGAACGCGGCGATCGATCGTGGCGCCGATCCCGGCGAGTGGACGCGCAGCAACATCGCCACGATGCGGGCGCAGTTCCAGCGCCTCGGCTTCAGCTACGACTGGTCGCGCGAGATCGCGACCTGCGAGCCCGAGTTCTACCACTGGAATCAGTGGTTCTTCCTGCGCATGCTGGAAAAAGGCATCGCCTACCGAGCCAAGCGACTGCTCAACTGGTGTGACCGCTGCGCCACGGTGCTGGCCAACGAGCAGGTCGTCTCGGGTCGTTGCTGGCGTTGCGACGGACCGGTCCGCCGGCGCGAGTTCCAGCAGTGGTTCCTGCGCACCACCGACTACGCGGCCGAGCTGCTGGACGACATCGAGCGGCTCGACGGCTGGCCCGACCGCGTACGCACGATGCAGCGCAACTGGATCGGCCGAAGCTCCGGTGCCGAGGTCCGCTTCGACGTCGACGACTCGGATCTGTCGATCGACGTGTTCACCACGCGTATCGACACGATCTTCGGCGCGACCTACATGGCCCTCGCCGCAGAGCACCCCGCGGTCAAG
>WVWW01000271.1:833-1097 GCA_011773795.1 Acidobacteriota bacterium | reverse complement strand
TCGCCGTACTCGACCCGTCGCAGGTCGCGTCGGTAGTCCTGGGTGTTCTCGAGAAACGTCACGAAGTTGCTGATTCCGACGATGTCGACCGCCGCCTTCAGCCGGTCGCTGTAGTGCATCAGGCTGGCCAGCACCATGTAGCCGCCGTAGCTGCCGCCGTAGACCGCGACCCGGCTCGCGTCCAGGTCCGGCTGGCCGGCGATCCAGTCGAGCAGGGCCCCGATGTCCTTGACCGAGTCCTCCCGTTTCATGCCGTTGTCCAAC
>WVWW01000271.1:0-669 GCA_011773795.1 Acidobacteriota bacterium | reverse complement strand
CTTCGCCCTTCGGCTTCATCAGGAACGCCGGGATCTCGCGGCCGTCGAAGCCGGGGAAGTGCACCAGCTCGGGCTCCACGAAGGCCTCCGTGTCGAGGCCCCCGACCTCGCTGTGGGTCCAGCGGGTCAGGCCGGTCGCGGTCAGGGGATCGTCGCCCAGCTCGAGGGTGAAGACGTCGCTCGGCGTGCGGGCGGTCTCGAGGGTCATGGCCAGGCGGCGGCCGTCGGGGCTGAATGTCATGCCCGAGACGAGTCCCGTCGGCAGCAGCTCGACGCGGCGATACTCGCGCGTCTTCGGGTCCATCAGGTAGAGCCGGCTGATGCCGTCCTCGTTCACCTCGAAGGCCGCGCGGGCGCCGTCGTCGCTGAGGTCGAAGCTCTCGACGTCCCAGGCGATGTCGCCGGTAATGAAGGTCACTGCACCGCTGCCGAAGACCATGTGCGCCAGCCGCGTGAACTCGCTGTCTCGGTCGGTGAGCAGATAGAAACCCTCGGCCTGCGCGTCGAACTCCAGAGGGAGGTGGAGACCGCCCTCCTCGCCGCCGCCCGCCAGCCGCCGATTCTCGCCGGAGCCGAGGTCGATCAGGTGCGCTCGCGAGTCGCTGATGCTGACGTAGTTGGCGATCAGCAGCTTCTCGTTGCCCGGGCCGAAGTCCGCGGGGCCCCACC
>WVWW01000081.1:1177-1373 GCA_011773795.1 Acidobacteriota bacterium | reverse complement strand
CGCTATCATCATGCTCCCCGGAATCGCGGAGAGCCTCATGTGCCGCTGGATCGCTTACTCGGGCACGCCCATCTACCTGCACGAAGCCGTGTTCGAACCGGAGCATTCGCTCATCGTCCAGAGCCTCGCTGCGAAGTCCAGCGAGACGACCACGAACGGCGACGGCTTCGGCATCGGCTGGTACAACGACCGCGAG
>WVWW01000081.1:0-1087 GCA_011773795.1 Acidobacteriota bacterium | reverse complement strand
GGTCGGCGCCGTGCAGCGCAGCAACTGTCACCCGTTCAGTCACGACAAATGGCTGTTCGTGCACAACGGGTCCATCGACGACTACGAGACGATGCGCCGCGACCTGATGTTCGCCGTCGCTCCGGAGCTCTTCAACGAAATCGAGGGCACGACGGACTCGGAACTCATGTTCTTCCTGGCCCTCACCTTCGGTATGGCCGGCGACGTCGCGAGCGGCGTTGCTCGCATGGCGGGCTTCGTCGAGGCGGTCGGCCGTGAACACGGCATCGAACATCCGCTGCAGATGTCGCTCGGCATCAGTGACGGCGAGTATCNNTATTCCAGCATCGGCCGTTCGCGGTCGCTGTTTCACAGCAAGGATGCCGAGGCACTACAGGATGTGACGCCAGAGGCCGACCGCGTATCGTCACGAACCGTCGCTGTCGTCTCCGAGCCGCTCACCGGGCTCGCCGACGCCTGGCAGGAAGTGCCTGAAGCGAGCTTCCTTACGGTCGCCCACGGCAAGGTGCAACGGGAGGACTTCGCTCCCCGTGAGCCGTGAGCGCGAGACATTTGGAAACAAGCCGTTACGAAACTGTCACCCGGCGGCGACACCGTCCCGCTAGTCTGCCTCCACCGACGTGAGGTGAAAGTCATGCTGAAGTCAAGAATACCGATGTGCGCAGCAGCACTGCTCGCGGCCGTACCGCTCGCGCCCGTTCCCAGTGCCGAGGCCAGCGACACCGGTATCGAGGTGCGTGTCGTCAGCGCAGACACGCGCCGGGGGCTCGATGACGTCGAGATTGTCATAACCGCGCGGNNGCCGGTGAAGGCCTGGTCGATGCGTTCGAGCCGAGCGTCCGGGTGGTCGCCCGAAAAACGACGCCGGTACGCCTCGAGATGGTGTCGGCGGACACGCGGCTCGACGAGGTCGTCGTCGTGGCGCGCGCGGTCCGGGCGGACCCGCACGGCGCCGTCAGCTCGACCTACCTGAACCGCGAGGAACTTCGCAGCGCCGTCGGTGCCGGCAGCGACGTGATGCGGGCGCTGGACGGCCTGCCCGGCCTGGTCTCGACCGGGGACTTCGCCAATTTCTCGGTGCGCGGCC
>WVWW01000073.1:1651-2095 GCA_011773795.1 Acidobacteriota bacterium | reverse complement strand
CCGAGGAGGCCCGTCTTCTTCGCTTTGCCGACATCCACGGCGATCACGTCGCCTTCGTGTACGCGGGGGACATCTGGCTCGCCGCTTCGACGGGCGGCGAGGCGCGACGGCTCACGTCCCACGAGGGTATGGAGCTGTTCCCGAAGTTCTCGCCCGACGGCAAGCGCATCGCCTTCTCCGCCGAGTACGGCGGCAACCGCCAGGTCTACGTGATCGGGGTCGACGGCGGCACGCCGCGGCAGCTCACCTGGTACAACGACGTCGGCGCGATGCCGCCGCGAGGAGGGTTCGACTACCGCGTCCTCGATTGGACGCCCGACGGCAAGCATGTCTTGTTCCGCGGCAACCGGCTCCCGTGGGGCGTTCGGATGGGCCGTCTGTTCCTGATCGCCGCCGACGGGGGCATGGAAAGCGCGCTCGAGATTCCCGAATCCGGCGCCGGCA
>WVWW01000073.1:1320-1621 GCA_011773795.1 Acidobacteriota bacterium | reverse complement strand
AAGATCGTCTACACGCCGATCGATCGCGAGTGGCGCACTTGGAAACGCCACGAGGGCGGTCGCGCCCAGGACGTCTGGACCTACGACCTCGAGAAGCACCGTTCCGCGCGGTTGACCGACTGGAAAGGCACCGACAACCAGCCGATGTGGGTGGGCTCGACGATCTACTACACGTCGGATCGAGCCGACGGGCGGCTGAACATCTGGGCCTGCGACGAGGATGGTGGGAACCAGCGGCAGGTCACCCGTCACGAAGACTTCGACGTACTCTGGCCCAGCGCCGGACCGTCGGCGATCGTCT
>WVWW01000073.1:574-1199 GCA_011773795.1 Acidobacteriota bacterium | reverse complement strand
GGAGATCCGCAACCTGACGCGTACGCCCGGGGTCCGCGAAATGGAGCCCGTTTGGTCGCCCGACGGCGCGACCATCGCTTATCTTTCCGACCGTAGCGGCGAGTACGAGCTGTACGTGAGGCCCCAGGACGGCAACGGAGACGAGCGCCGCATCACGACGGACGNNGTCCTGGTCGCCCGACGGCAAAAAACTCGCGTTCGGCGACACCAGGCAGCGGTTGCGCTACGCCGACGTGGAAAACGGCAACATCGTCGACGTCGACAAGGGCGATTTCGGGCCGATCACGACCTACGTTTGGTCGGCCGACAGCCGCTGGATCGCCTATACCAAGGCCGACGACGCTCAGTTCAGCTCGGTTTGGGTGCACTCCGTCGAGGACGGGGCCAACCGCAAGCTGACCGGAGATTTCACCAACGACTTTTCGCCGAGTTTCGATCCCGAGGGCCGGTACCTCTACTTCCTGTCGGACCGCGACTACAACCTCGAGTTCAGCGGTTACGAGTTCAACTACTTCTACACGGACCCCACGCGCGTCTACGCGGCGTTGCTGAAAGCCGACGGGCCGGCCTTGTTCCAGCCCAAGAGCGACGAAGAGGAGCCCGCCGGCGAAAACGACGGCGACGG
>WVWW01000073.1:0-513 GCA_011773795.1 Acidobacteriota bacterium | reverse complement strand
GCATCGACGACGACGGCCCGCAGGTGCGCAAGTTCTCGCTCGAGTCGGAAGAAGTCAAGACGATCATCCCGGGCGTGGCCAACTACCGCGTCTCCGCGGACGGCAAGAAACTGCTCTACAGGTCCGGCAACGACTACGGCATCGCCGACGTCAAGCCCGACCAGAAACCCGACGCGGGCCGCCTCGACATGTCGGGGATGACGATGCGCATCGACCCCGTGGCGGAGTGGAATCAGATCTTCCTCGACGGTTGGCGCATCACGCGCGATTGGTTCTACGACGACGGGATGCACGGGCTGGACTGGCAGGAGATTCACGACCTTTACGCCCCGCTGGTCGAGCATCTGGCGCACCGCGGCGATCTCGACTACATCCTGGGCGAGATGGGCGGCGAGCTGAACGCCGGCCACTTCTACGTCAACTGGGGCGACATGCCGCCGCCGGAGCGCATCGACAACGGATTGCTGGGGGCGGAAATCACCGCCGGCGATTCGGGCTATTTCAGGATCGACA
>WVWW01000293.1:932-1183 GCA_011773795.1 Acidobacteriota bacterium | reverse complement strand
CGTCGCCGATCATCGTCTGGGGGCCGGCCAGCCGCGGCCGCGTCTGGTCGAGCAGCGCGCGCACCAGATCGTGGTCCTGCGTGAACGGCGCCTGCAGGAAGGCCTGGTTGCCGAAGACGATGACGCCGAGGCGGTCGCCCTCGCGCCGGGTGATGAAGTCGTCGAGCACCAGCTTGACCGCGTCGAGGCGCTGGATCCGGTTGCCGTCGGGGTCGAGCATGTCCGGGGTGTCCATCGAGCCGGAGAGGTCG
>WVWW01000293.1:593-917 GCA_011773795.1 Acidobacteriota bacterium | reverse complement strand
CGGAGAGGTCGACGGCGAGCATCAGGTCGCGGGCCGGCTCGATCTTCTCGATCGGAGGCTCGACGTACTGCGGCCGCGCCACCGCCGTGACGATCAACGCCCAGACCAGCGGGGCGATCAAGGCTTGAAGAACGTTCCGCCGCGGCTGCACGCCGCCGCGAGCCGGTTCGACGCCGGCCGCGGAGGCGACCGCCTCGAAGAACGGCACGCGCACGGCCGCGCGACGCTCGCGGTAGGCGGGAAACAGCAGCCAGACCAGCAACGGCGCCGGCAGCAGTACGAAGGCCCACGGGAGGTCAAACTCGAACACGGTGTCTCCGGATC
>WVWW01000293.1:330-501 GCA_011773795.1 Acidobacteriota bacterium | reverse complement strand
ATCCGTCGCCGCCGTAGCTCTCATCGAGAAAGCGTAGCCAGGAGTCCCCGCTCAACGCCGCGACCTCGGACCTCGGCCGGTACGTCAGCGCGGTCTCCTTGACCAGGACCGGAAGCGCGGCGATCGCATCGTCCCGGGAGGTCGGATCCGACAACGCCCGTTCGATCCGTG
>WVWW01000293.1:0-187 GCA_011773795.1 Acidobacteriota bacterium | reverse complement strand
CGCCGAGCACGAACCACCATCCCGCGGTCTGCGGCATCCAGCTCACCGGCTCGGGAAGCACGATGTCGTGCAGATCCGTCATCTTCGAGCGTGCGCGGCGCGGCCGAGCAGCGTCCGCACCTGATCGAGAGCGTCGTCCCCGGCCGATACGGGCATCACCGGAACGCCCAGGTCGTCCTGCCAGGCC
>WVWW01000071.1:1020-1303 GCA_011773795.1 Acidobacteriota bacterium | reverse complement strand
CGCGACTCGATTTTCGAGGCCAAACGGGCCTTGCGGACCGCAGGTCTGCAACTTAAGCCGCGCTTCGCTGGTCCGCGGACGACGGCCGGCGTACATCGATAGGTGCTCGCGAGGCCATCGGAACGTGCTGACCTCTCCTGCTCAGGCGTTTCGCGGGCCTCCCCCAAGAACAGTGGGTCTCGCCCGAAAAGCCCCGACTCCCCCCGGTTCGGGGCTTTTCCTTTGTTCAGGTCGCGTGCCGGACCGGTCGCCTGAGCAGTTCGTCGTCGTGGGAGCGCACGAA
>WVWW01000071.1:0-942 GCA_011773795.1 Acidobacteriota bacterium | reverse complement strand
GTGCCGACACCCCCGCCCTGCCGCCCCGGCGCCACCGCGAGCAGGATCTCCGCATCGCCCCAGGTGCAGTCCATCCAGCCGTAGCCCGCGACGCCTCCGTCGTCCTCGACGCGCCACCACTCGCCCGGGATCAGCGCGCCGGGCTCGTGATCGCCGAGGTCGAAGATTCCTTCGGGTGCGCCGCCGATCACGCGTTGTTTGTTCTCGTCCCAGTGCGGCGGGTTTTCGGCAATCCACTTCAGTGCCATGGCTGCTCCCGTGTCGTCACGGCCGTGCCGCCGTGGTGTCCAGCATACTCGCATCGGCGGTTCTGGTAAATTGCACGCCATGCCCGAGATCCGCACGCGCTTCGCGCCGAGCCCGACCGGCTTCCTGCACATCGGCGGGGCGCGCACGGCGCTGTTCAACTGGCTTTACGCGCGGGCCAACGGCGGCCGCTTCATCCTGCGCATCGACGACACCGACCGGCAACGGAACGTCGACGAGGCGTTGCGGCCGATCCTCGACGGGTTCCGCTGGCTCGGCATCGATTGGGACGAAGGCCCCGAGGTCGGGGGCGATGCGGGGCCTTATTACCAGTCACAGCGGGGCGAGTCGTACCAGGCGGCTGTCGACGAACTGCTCGATTCGGGCTTGGCCTACCGGGACTACGCGACCCCCGAAGAGCTGCAGGCCGAGCGCGAAGCGGCGCAGGCGGCCAAACGGCGTTTCGTTTACAGCCGCAAGTTCATGGCCGGGACCGGCGACGAGCGTCGAAGGTTCGAGGCCGAGGGGCGCAGCGCGGTGGTGCGGCTCAAGATGCCGCGCGAGGGATCGTGCCGTTTCACCGACCGGATCCGCGGCGACATGGAGCTCGAGTGGGCGCGCGAGCAGGACCAGGTCATCCAGCGCGCCGACGGGACCTTCCTCTATCACCTGGCGAGCGTCGTCGACGACCACGCG
>WVWW01000251.1:4836-9131 GCA_011773795.1 Acidobacteriota bacterium | reverse complement strand
CCCGGGTGCATGCCATGATGATTTTCATTCCTTATTGCGAGTCCCGTCGGCTTTTCATATACCGACGGTCGTTCCCCGCGGCAACGCATACTCTTGTCTTTAACTAATTGTGGTTAGGGGGCTGCCGCGGCCTGCTCGATCTTGGAGGTCAGATCGGCGACTTCTGTCTCGAATTCCGACAGTTGGACCCACTTCAGGGTCGTCTCGGCCAGTTCGTACTCGCGCCTGTAGAACAGCCCCCAGGCGATCTCGAGCCGCAGCTCGTCCGCCTCTTCGGGGCTCGGCGCCGGCGACAGGTGCTCGACGGGATCGTCGGCGAACCGGTGCAGGTACTCCAGGTTCTCCCCCAGGGTGTAGATCCCGAACGTCTTGGGCGCCGAGAATTCGACCCGAGCGTTGTCGTCGGTATTGCTCGGGGCGCCGGCGACGATCTCGTCGATCGCGCTCGGACCCAGCCGGAACAGCTCCAGGACGTTGCTCGCCGAGCGGATCCCGATGCGGCCGAGATCCATCCGCACGCGCAGCTCGGCCATGCGCTCCTCCAGTCGTTGCAGATCGAGAAAGATCGGCTCCTGCGAACCCATCATCAACAGATCGATGCCCTCGTAGGTCTCGAACAGCATGACGTGGGGGAACGACTTCCTGAAGGCCGCGATGATCGAGCGAAGGTCTTCCTTGGGCAGATAATAATTCTGAACCCACTGCGAGAAGACTCCGCCGGGCCGTAGCCTGGTCTTCGCCATACGGAAGAAATCTTCCGTGAACAGGTTGGCGGCGACGGTCATCCAGGGGTTCGACGGCTCGGAGATGATCACGTCGTACGTCTGCGAGGAGAACTCGAGCTCGTTCCGCGCGTCGTTGAAAGACAGGACGACCCGGGGGTCGTCGAGCACGTAGTCGTTGTGTTCCTCGAACAGACGCGCCGCCGGCTCCATTTCCTTTTCGACCTCGATAACGCGGATCGCTTCGACCGGATGAGTTGCGGCCGACCCGACGGAGATCCCGCTGGCCAGACCGATGACCATCACGTCTTTGGGATCGGCGTGCATCATCAGCGGCAGGTGCGAGCACATCAGCTGGGTTTCGAGGTCGGCGTTCGTGGATGCTTCGATCTTCCCGTTGACCGCGAGGTAACGATTCTCGAAACGCGGCTGATCACCGACGAAAACGGTGGCCGTGAGGCCCTCGCGTACGAAAACCACTTCGTTGTTGGAGTAGATGTTCTCGGAGAATGTCTCCCAGTCGGTCCAGCCTTCGCCGAACAGGTTCATGTAGACGCCGCTGTTCATCAGCCGCACGTCCCATTGCGGGAGCCGGAAGATCAGGCCGCAAACGAGAACCGCAGCGAGCAGGAGCGCCGGGCGCAACCGGCGCGTTCGGGGGACGATCGCGAACAGGACCAGGGCACCGAGCGCGACCTCGACGACGGCGATTCCGGTGACCGTGTTGAGCATCCCGAACGCCGGGATCAGCACAAAACCCGCCATCGCGGCGCCGACGATCGTGCCCATCGTGTTGGACGCATAGACCGTGCCGACCGACGTGCCGACGCGGTCGAGCCGGCGCGCGTGGTATTGGAGAACCGCCGGGAAGATTCCACCCAGCGCAAACGTGGCCGGGAACATGATCGCGAGGCCGGCGAGGAACTGCGCCACCATCCACTGGTTCGCCGACAGCCATCCGGCGCCGGTCAGCCAATCGGACGGCGACTGTGTCCAGAAGTGGACCTCGGCAAAGATGCGGGGCAGCGATCTGAACGCCCAGGAGGTCGCGTAGGCCAGGAATCCGGCGACGATCAGTAACACGGCGAGCATCGCCGCAGGATCGGTCGCCGGTCGCCTCCTGAGATAGCCCGCGAAGAACGCGCTGCCCGCCGCCAGGCCGACCAGGAAGGCGAGCAGCATCAGAGAGAACGCGTAGACCGAGCTGCCCGTGACGAGCGCCAGGACCCGGGTCCAGGCCACTTCGAGAACCAACGCGCCGAACCCGGACAACCCGAAGACGAGCAACACGAGCGGGACCCGGCGTGGGGTCGGGCGCGCCGCCGTACCCGCGGCATCGATCGCCTCGGGTTCCGCCGGTAGCGGCTGCCGGATCCGACGGGCCAGCCACACCGCGGCCAAACCCAGCACGCCGTTGACCGCCGCCGTGGCCCACAGAGTCTGTCGCACGCCAAGATGCGGTACGAAGACGAACCCGGCCAGAAACGTGCCGGTCACCGCACCGAACGTGTTGATCGCGTAAAGCGTGCCGACCTTTCCGCCGATACGCTCCGGGTCGTCGGCGACCTGCCTGGCCAGGACCGGCAGGGTCGCGCCCATCATCACCGTGGGCGGTAGCAAGATCACCGCGATGCCGACGAACTTGGCCAAGCTGAGCGCGACGAACGACTCGGAGAGGCCGGCGTCCCACAAGGCGCGGTAGACCGGCGACGTCACGCGGAACAGAAGCGGCACCAGGAGCGCATAGATCCCGATGCCGATCTCGAGCAGACCGTAGATCTTCAGCGGGGCGGTCGCGCTGCGCGTCATCCGACGGCCGGCGATGAACGCGCCCAGCGCGAGGCCGGCCATGAACGTGGAGAGGACGGTGCTCGTCGCGAACTGGGTCGAGCCGAAGATCAGGATCAGCTTACGGAGCCAGACGACCTCGTAAACCAGCGACGTCGCACCGGACAACAGGAACAGGAACAGGATGGCCCAGCGTGCCGTCGAGGTTCGGGGGGGACTCACCGCTACGCCTCAGTTCTCCAGGCAAAGAAAAACCGCCATCGCGAACGATGGCGGCTTTCGTCGCTAAGATCAACCGAAACTTATTCAGGCTCGGTCGGTGTGAAGACGCCCTTGCCTTTGCCCTTGCCGTGCTTGCCCTTGGTGAAGGGATCGAAGGGCGGGCCCGACTCACCGTTGCCGGGGCCGCTGCCGCCGCCCGGATTGGTGTGGCTCCGCATGCCGCCGTCGCCCGCAAGATCATCCCCGAAGCTGACGAAGAACGTTTCCGTCTGCTGGGCGGTAAACGCGTTCTCCGGATTGCTCGTGCGAACCGTCAAACCGACCGCGCGGGAGATCTCCGCGACGGTACCTTCCGTCAAGTGGCTGCCGTAATCCAGACCGCTGGGCAACCGAACACCGATCCCGCGCAAGGAGTTGCTTGCGACCGTGACATCGGTTCCCGCCAATCCTTTGGCCACGGCCAAACGTTGGACGAATTCGCCGACGGTAATGTCACTCGCCGCCATCGCGGGCGTGACAAGCCCCAGGCACAAGGCCGCTGCCGCCGCGATCGTGCCGATTCGTTTGATGATTGCCATGCTTCCTGCCTCCCCCAACTAATTGGTTCTCTACAGTCTTCAGTCGGCCATCGCCTGGTCAGCGTGGTTCTCTTTGCCCCAGAGCCCCGTGAGCGCTGTGGACACCGCGCTGCCGAAGTTTCCTACTTATACGGCGTATCCGCGGGCCGTCAAGCGGTTCTTGCGCATATGTTGCCGTCGATTTCTCGCCATCAAAATTTTCGCCTTACTTCCGCTAATCGATTCGGATGCCCGCGGCCTCGCGCAGGCCGCAAATCTCCGTTATTCGGGCTCGGACGGAGTAAACGCGTGGCCTCGTTTCTTCCCTTTCGAGCCGCCCTTGCCCTTGGTGTAGGGGTTGAACGCCGCGGTCGGCGCGCGGACCGCGGAGCCGCCGGGGCCTCCCGCGCCGTGCGTCAGGGCCATCTCGACCTGGAACGAGGAGAAAAACTTGTCGACCTGCTCGCCGGAGAAACCCGTCTCCGGACGGTTGGTCGAAACCGCCAAGCCGAGCGCGCGGGAGATCCGGGCCACGTCGCCCTCCGTCAGGTCGCGCGACAGCTCCAGGTCGGTCGGCAACAGGACGCCGGCCTGATGGAGTGACTCCACCGCGACTTGTGCGTTCGTCGCCTCGAGGCTCTTCGCCTGTGCCAGGCGCACGACGAAATCAGCGACGGTCGGACCCGCGGAGCCGGCCTGGCTCGTGTGCGCCAGGGCCACTACGAGAAAGAGTGCGGTCGTCAAACGCATCCACGCCATTCGGGACCTCCCGGGGAAAAGGAACCTCTTCGCCAAGAACCGTCGAACTAAACGGTTCCCTCACTGCCGTCCCCTAGATATACAGTCGTAGCCGGATGGGTCAAGGGGTCTCGAGGGATACGAGATTCTCGGGCTGCTCACAAGACAAACAAAAAGGCCGCCATCGCCTACGATGACGGCCTGTTCATCACGGGAAGGTACTGACTAAAAAAGAATCTTATTCAGGCTCCGACGGAGTGAAGTCGTG
>WVWW01000251.1:0-4784 GCA_011773795.1 Acidobacteriota bacterium | reverse complement strand
TTGCCCGTGATATCGCCACCGAAGGTCGCGAAGAACTGGTCGACCTGCGCATCCGAGAACGTGTTGTCCGGAGTCGCAGTCGTCACGTTCAACCCGAACGCGCGAGACAGGTTCGCGACATGGCGCTCGGTCAGTCTGGCGGAGAACTCGGTCTCCGTGGGAATGCGGACACCGACGCCGCGCAACGAGTTTGCGGCAACCCGGGCGTCCGTTGCAGCCAAGTTGCGCGACTTGGCAAGCTTGATGACGAAATCGCCAACCGTCGCATCGCTTGCGGCGAAGGCCGGCATGGCCGCCGCCACCAGTAGTGCAGCTGCCAACAGCGCGCCAAGACGTTTCACGTTCATCAGATTGACCTCCCCATTTGCGGGCGATTCAGAACACTCGAGGCGTTCAATTGCATGGATTCGAAAATACCTGGCGAGCTTTTCGCCGTCCCCCTTGTTTGATCGCCTTTCCAGGCGTTTCTACGAGGGACCATATACGGCGGCGGTGCCCGACGGTCAAGGGATTGCGGCGATCGAGCCCGTTTTTGCCGGCGCGATTATTTAATTATTAAAATCTATAATCAGCTCGCCGAAGACCACACCAACCCGGACGTCCCACGCGCACCCGCGGACCGACAACACCTCGCGCAGGCAAGCAGGGTGTGGCCGGTGGTCATGAGGTCGTCGACGAGCAGCACATGCCGGCCCCGGAGGTCGTGGGGAAGCCGAAAAGCTCGGAGTGCCAGCGCTCTTCGACCCGCGCGGTCGAGCCGCTTGAAGCGGGTCCAGGGTCTCCAGCCGCGGTGGATCAGACGCCGGACCGGCACCCCGGTCCGGCTCGACACGACCCGGGCGAGCTCGAGCCCCGGCGCGAAGCCGCGAACCAGGGTGTCCCACGGGTGCGACGGCACCGGGATGATGTCGTCGGGGCGTTGCGGGAAATCGCGGAGGGCCGAGGCCATCATCCGGCCCATGGGTCCATAGATCTCCGGTCGTCGCCCGAACTTGGCCCGCAGCAGGAAGCGCCTCGCCACATCCGTGTCGCGGACCGCGCTCACCACCCGCGTGCCGTCCTGCAGGTGCGAGCCGCCTCGGTCCAGGGGATCGAGACCGAGCCAGCAACGCTGGCAGGCCCCGTATGCCTGGGTGCTTCCCAACCGGTTTCCGCAGCCGAAACAGCGGGTGGGCAAGACGGCATCGAGCGACAACCAGACGAGCGTCGAGCGGCGTAGACCGTGAGCTGGAAGATGCTCCGCCAGGAGAGTCGAGTCTCGGGGAAGCGGGGACCGGCTCAGTCGCGCGTCGTGTAGATCGGAGCCGGCGCGAGACCGAGCTCTTCCAGCGGGATCTCCTCGCGGAAGTTGACCTCGACGCTGTTCCACTCTCCGCACTCGGGACAGCGCGGCGTCCAGGCCATCAGGCTCTCGTCACACTGCCGGCAACCGTACTCCAGTTGCACGAGATCCATTTCCTTGATGACCTTCCGGTAGTCCTGCGCGGCTTCGCGAAACTGACCTCGACGTTCGTGGATCCGACCCAGCAGGTAGTGCAAGGTCGGCGCGTAGCTGGCGAGTCCATCGAGAGAGCTGAGGACCGACAGCGCGTCGTCCAGCATCTCGAGTCGGAAATAAAGCTTGCCGAGATAGAACCGCGCCAGCGTGTCCTTGCGGGCCTGCGCGATACAGCGCTTCAGGGCCTCGATCGCCTGCAACGGCTGCTCGCTCTGCAGGTAATGCTCCTCGAGCGTCGTCAGGAAAATCGGCGATCCCGTCGTCTCGAACCCCTGGAACCAGACCTCGACGGCTTCGGCGTCATTGCCCTGGGAGAGCAACGCCTCGCCCAGCGTGAGGTGGGCGGGGATGAACTGGTCGTAGTCCTTGAGCAGGCGGCGCAGCAGACCCGCCGCCTCGCGCGGCTTCCCGGCTTTCAGGCGCTGGGCGGCGATCTCGTACCGGATGCCACGGCCGACGCGCTGGTCGCGTGACTCTCGGTTCGGGTCGGGGGCGAGCTTCTCGACACGCTGATGCGCTTCCAGCGCCTGGTCCCAGTTCTCCTCGCTCAGGTGCAGCGAGCAAAGCTTGCGCCACGCAGCGATCGAGTTCTTCTGGATGCCGAGGATTCGGCCGAGCACCACGCGGGCCCGGTCGATATCGCCGCCGGCCTCGTGATCGTCGACGAGCGCGTACAGCGGTCGCGTATTGTCCTCTTTCAGGTGGTGCGCCTTGCGGTGAAACTCGATCGCCTCGGGGATGCGCCCCTGGGCGCGCAGCACGTCGCCGATCTTGATCAACGTGTTGAAGTGACGGCTGTCCCGCTCGAGCACGGCCCGAAAGTGGCCCAAGGCCTCTTCGTCGCGGCCTTCCACCACCGCCACGAGGCCGCGCGAGTATTCCTCTTCGACCTCCTCGTACTTGCGCCCTTCGCGGCGCAATCGCCCGCGCTCGATCAGCAGACCCGCCTCGCGCGACAGGCCGATCACGAAGGTGGTCACGATGCCGAGGCCGAGGCAGACGACGAGCGCGATCCCGACGGGCAGGGACATGTCACCCCACAACAGGATCGGCTGCTCCAGCACCTCGCGGTTGGAATCCAGCACGGACGCCAGCAGGAGCAGGCCCCCGAGCAACAGGACAAACAGCAGGAACGTGCGAACCTTCATCGATGCCTACCGCAAAAACAGCCTAAACGACTCAAAATCCAAGATTAGTTCAGCCCCCAGCCAGCGTCAAGGCCGCCACGCCCCCGTTCATTTGTGGTACGGGACGCCTCGGATCAATGTCATCGCCCGGTAGATCTGCTCCACCGCCACGACACGAGCGAGCTCGTGGGGCAGGGTCATCGCTCCGAGCGACCAGAGCGCATCCGCACGTTCCAGCAGGCTCGTGTGGAGGCCCAGCGGGCCACCCAGCACGATCGTCGCGGCCGGGGTCGCCCATCGTTGCAGGAGCTCGGCGAGTCGCTCGCTCTCGAACTGCTTCCCCCGCCGGTCCAGCGCGATCAGCTTGGAGCTCTTGCCGACAGCCTCGAGCAAGCTCCGGCTTTCCCGTTCCGTGACGTGCTCGTCACTGTAACGGCCGCCGCTACGCTCCTCGGCGACCCAGCCGGAATCGTAGTCGAGACCGAGTTTGGCGACCCGTGACGTGAAGTCGTCGTAGAGCGCGTTCGTGTGCGGGTTTCGAGGGCGTCCGACGCAGATGAGCCGAACCCGCACGCAGCCCTAGCAGCTTTCCGCGGCCCCCGCGCTTTCTTCCGGCAGCGGCGGGAGGGGCAGCGCGGGGGCGTCGCCCCACAGGCGCTCGAGCCGGTAGAACTCGCGCTTCTCCTCGAGGAACACGTGGACCACGAAGTCGATGTAGTCCATCAGGACCCACTCGCTGCGGCGCAGACCCTCGATGTGAGTCGGTTTTCTTCCGGCTTCGACGAGCAGGCGGCGCTCGATGTTCTCGACGATCGCGGCGACCTGACGATCGGAGGAGCCGTGGCAGATGATGAACGTGTCGGTCACGTCGGAGAGCCCGCGCAGGTCCAGGGCGACCACATCCTCGGCTTTTCGATCGCGTGCGGCATCCACACAGAGCAGGACAGCGTCGTTCGCCTGGGTTTTCAGCGGTGGCTCCTCTCGTACAGCTGATGGCGCTGAATATACAAAGCGACGTCGGCCGGGACAAGCGCGTTGAGCGGCCCGCCGGTTGCCGAGAGGCGACGGATCTGCCGCGAGGAGACCGCCTCCGCCGGCAGCCGAACCGGGAAGATGCGCCCGCCAGCGCCGAGGCCGTCGCGCTCGATCAGGCTGATCGCATCCTCGGGGTCGACCGCGGGACGGATGCGACGCGCGACGAACGGATCGCAGTCGGCGAGCGACGAACGGTCGTGATCCGGCCGCGCGATCGCGATCAGGTCGAACTCCTCGAGTAACGAGCGATAGTCGTGCCAGGTCGAGAGCTCCGCGACCGCATCCATCCCGACGACGAATACCGGATCGACACCGGGGTTGTCTTCGCGCAACGATCGCAGCGAGTCGACGGTATAGGAGACGGTATCGTTCAACTCGAGATCACACACGCTCAGGTCGGGGAACTCCTCGAGCGCGAGTCGAATCATCGCCACCCGGTGTTCGACGGGCGTCATCGATTCTTGCGGCTTGTGCGGCGGGCGTGCCGTGGGGATCAACGCCAACTCCGACAGGCCCAAGGCGACGCGCAGGCGATCGGCGATCCGCAGGTGACCGTAGTGGACGGGATCGAACGTACCGCCCATGAACACGCGGATGCTCATCCGGAGCGTGCCGTTCCGACGTCGCGCGGAGTCCTTTCGATCCAGTCGGCGATACGCTGCACGAGCGCCGGGACGCCTTGCCCGGACACGGCCGAGATCGTCCTACACTCGCGACCTCTTTCCTGAGCCCAGGCTCGTAGACGCTCGCACCGCGCTTCGTCCTGAATCGCGTCGGCCTTCGTCACGACGAGCATCGACGGTTTGGCCACGAGCTTCGTCGAATACGCGCCCAGCTCGTTCTCGATCGCCCGTACGGCTTCGACCGGATCGTGCTCAACGTCGGCCCCGTCGACGAGATGCAGCAGCAGCCGGCAGCGCTCGATGTGCCGCAGGAACCGGTCGCCCAGGCCGGCGCCTTCGTGGGCGCCCTCGATCAGCCCCGGGATGTCCGCGATCACGAACGATCGGAAGTCGCCGGCATCCACGACGCCGAGGTGCGGCTCGAGCGTCGTGAAAGGGTAGTCCGCGATCTTCGGCCGTGCGGCGGAGACCCTCGAGATCAGCGTCGACTTGCCCGCGTTG
>WVWW01000028.1:5856-6030 GCA_011773795.1 Acidobacteriota bacterium | reverse complement strand
GGCCGCGGGACGCCCCGAAGACAACGTACGAAGGGGAAAGGTCTCAGCATGAAAAAGTCAGGGATGAGGCGGTCGACGGGCCGCAGGGTTTATCAACAATCGCCGGGGCGCGGGTTGAAGGTGCCGCTACGCGAAATCGAACTGAGCGGCGGGAACGCGCCCGTCCGGCTGTAC
>WVWW01000028.1:5211-5842 GCA_011773795.1 Acidobacteriota bacterium | reverse complement strand
TCCCTGGATCCTCGACCGCGGCGACGTCGTCGAGCTCGAGGGGTCGAGTTCGGACTATCGCCGCTCCCGGGAAAGCGATTCCTCGACCGCGGCGATCCGCTTTCCCGAGATCACCCGCCCGCTGCGCGCCAAACCCGGCCGCAAGGTGACGCAAATGCACTACGCGCGACGCGGCGAGGTGACTGCGGAAATGGAATTCGTCGCCACGCGCGAGGGGCTGGCGCCGGAGTTCGTGCGTGACGAGATCGCCTGCGGGAGGGCGATCCTGCCCAGCAACGTCAACCACCCCGAATCCGAACCGATGGCCATCGGGCGCAATTTCCTGGTCAAGATCAACGCCAACATCGGCAACTCGGCGGTCGCCTCCTCGATCGAGGAAGAAGTCGAGAAGATGATCTGGGCCACCCGCTGGGGCGCGGACACGGTGATGGATCTGTCGACGGGCAAGAACATCCACGAGACCCGCGAGTGGATCCTCCGCAATTCGCCGGTGCCCATCGGCACGGTCCCGATCTACCAGGCGCTCGAGAAGGTCGGCGGCAAGGCCGAGGAGCTGACCTGGGAGCTCTACCGCGACACGTTGATCGAGCAGGCCGAGCAGGGGGTCGATTACTTCACGATTCACGCCGGA
>WVWW01000028.1:4876-5124 GCA_011773795.1 Acidobacteriota bacterium | reverse complement strand
TTCCTGTATGAGAGGTTCGCCGAGATTTGCGAGATCATGGCCGCCTACGACGTCAGCTTCTCGCTGGGCGACGGCCTCCGGCCGGGCTCGATCGCCGATGCCAACGACGAGGCGCAGTTCGCCGAGCTGGAGACCCTGGGCGAGCTGACCAAGATCGCCTGGGAGCACGACTGCCAGGTGATGATCGAGGGCCCGGGCCACGTGCCGATGCACCTGATCAAGGAGAACATGGACCGGCAGCTCGAGAT
>WVWW01000028.1:4477-4849 GCA_011773795.1 Acidobacteriota bacterium | reverse complement strand
CACGTCGGCCATCGGCGCGGCGATGATCGGGTGGTTCGGCACGGCGATGCTCTGCTACGTCACCCCGAAGGAGCACCTCGGGCTGCCGGACAAGGAAGACGTCAAGCAGGGCCTGATCGCCTACAAGATCGCCGCGCACGCCGCCGATCTGGCCAAGGGCCATCCGCGGGCGCAGGAGTGGGACGACGCCCTGTCGAAGGCCCGTTTCGAGTTCCGCTGGGAAGATCAGTTCAACCTGTCCCTCGATCCCGAGACCGCCCGCGAGTATCACGACGCCACGCTGCCGGCCGACGGGGCCAAGGTCGCGCACTTCTGTTCGATGTGCGGGCCCAAGTTCTGCTCGATGGAAATCACGCGGCAGATTCGCGAGTA
>WVWW01000028.1:3132-4419 GCA_011773795.1 Acidobacteriota bacterium | reverse complement strand
ACCGCGAAGTCCGCGGAGTTCCGCGAAAAGGGATCGAAGATCTACGTCGAATCTTAGACGCCGGGGGTCACCATGGGGCAAGCCGGTTTGCACGAAAAGATCTTGGTCTGGCTGTTGCGCATCGGCGGGGCGACGACCGTGCTGGCGTTTCCCACGGCCTTGCTGCCCGCGGCGGCCATGTCGGACGTTCACGCCTGGCTCGGCTTGGGTGATTTTCCCGATCAACCGATCACCGGCTACATGGCACGCTCGTTGAGCCTGCTCTACGGTTTTCACGGCGTGCTCTTGCTCGTGATGTCGACCGCCGTGCGCCGCTACCGCAAGCTGATCGTCTGGGTCGCGTACCTGCTGATCGGCCTGGGGCCATGCCTTCTGGCTGTCGATCTTCATTCGGGGATGCCCGCGATGTGGACGTGGTCGGAAGGTCCGCCGCTGACCGCGACGGGCTTCGTCGTGCTGTACCTGTTGCGGTCGGTTCCTGAAGAATAAGAAGACGCCGCCCTCGAACGGCGCCGTCGGCTTGCCCGGCCGGCACCCCGCGGCTCCGGGACGCACCGCATGCCGGGTGCGGAACGCCCGAAAAGAGCCGCAACTGGCCAAGCCGGGTTCGAGTCCCCATGTTCTGTCCCGGAGGGACGGATGCGGGCGATTCTGGTCGGAGCGGGCACCCTCGGCTGCGAGTTGTTAAAAAGGATCGGTGATCGCTGGGTCGTCACGGTCGTCGACCGCGACCCCGCCTGCCTCGTCGCCGCTCAACGGGTCCGTTCGGTTCCCGTCGTCGAAGGCGACGGCTCCAGCCGCATCGTGCTCAAACGCGCGGGCCTGGAGCGCGCCGCCGCGATGATCGCCGCGACCAACGACGACGACGTCAATCTCGAGGCCGTCCGGCTCGCCGCCGAATCCGGCGTCCACCGCATCATCGCCCGGGCCAACGACCCGGCCTCCGCAACGATCCTGCGGTCGTGGGGCGCCCACGTCGTCTCGCCCAAAAGCCTCGCCGCCCGGCAACTCGAACTGAGCCTCGAAAATCGCAGGGTCTCGTCGGTGGCGTTCGCCGAAGGCCGCGCGGAAGCGATGGAGTTTCGCATCACGGAAGATTCTCCCGTGCGGGGTCGGCTCCTCAAGACGTTCGGCTCCTGCCCGTGGATGGTCGGCGCCATCCTGCGGCGCAACGAGCTGGTCATCCCTCACGGCGACACCTGCTTCGAGCCCGGCGATCTCGTAACGGTCGTCGGGGCGAGTTCCGACTTTGCCGAAATGGTTCGCACGTTCACGTCGGGCGAGGGC
>WVWW01000028.1:279-3059 GCA_011773795.1 Acidobacteriota bacterium | reverse complement strand
CACCGGGGCGATCCGCGACGAGGCGAAGGCCGCGAGCGTCCAGCAAAGTTTGCAACTCGCGCCGGAACTCGCCGAAGGGGTCGAAATCCGCACGCGGCCGGTCGGCAACAAGCCGGTCCGGGCACTCGGAGAACTGCATGTCGAGGAAAGCGTCGGCGTGATCGTCGTGAAGGGCCTGCAAAACCGCTGGTTCGGCCGTCAGAAGACCTCGCACGCAACGTCGCTGGTCAGCTGGTCCGGCCGGCCCGTGCTGATCTCCAGGGGCAGCGCGCCGTNNCCGAACGCCCTCGGGCCGCGCGGCGATCCGCGCGGCGATCGATCTGGCGCGGTTCAACAAGGCCGACCTGTTGGGCGTGTCGATCGTCGATCCCATCTTCGTCGCGGGCGAGGAAGCCGAAGACAACGCGGTCGAAGCGATGGCCTGGCTCGAAGAAGAAGCCGCGGTTCACGGCGTGCGCGTCGACCCGCTGATCGAGCGCGGCAATCCGGTGCGTCTGCTCAGGCGGATCGCGGACACCGCCGACCTGATGGTCCTGGGCATCGGGGCGCGGCTCGGCGCGCTGGCCCGGCGCCGCAACATCGCCTCACTCGTGGCTCGCGGGACGTCGAAGTCGGTCCTCCTGGTGCCCGCCTGATTCCGATGAACCCCGCCGTTTCCATCCTCGTCTTGGCCGTCGCAGCCTTCGTGCTGCCTCTGGTCGCCTCACGCTTGAAACTGCCGGCGGTCGTGCTCGAGATCCTGTTCGGGATACTCGCCGGTCCCGCGTTGCTCGGGTTGTTGCACGAGTCGGAAACGATGGAGTCGATGGCGGAACTCGGCTTTCTGCTGTTGATGTTCCTCTCCGGCTTCGAGATCGATTTCCGCAAACTCGAACGCGGCGGGGCAGGGCAGATCGTGATCGGTATGTCGATCCTGTTGCTGACCTTGATCTTCGCCTATAAAGCCGGGACGATGCTCGGGCATGGTCCGTTCATAACGCTCGTCCTCGCAACCACATCCGTCGGCCTCGTCGTCCCGACGCTGCGCAACACGCAACGTTCTTCGACACCGCTGGGCCAGGCGATCCTCATCGCCGCCTTGCTGACCGATTTTCTCACGCTGATCGGAGCGACCTTGTTCGCCATGGTCCGCGAAAGCGGTTTCGGCTGGCACCTGCTCGGTTTTCCGGCGCTGTTCGCCGCGATCGTGCTGGTGTTGCTGGCTCTCAAACACCTCGCCTGGTGGTTCCCGCACAAGTTCGAGCGGCTGTTCGATCCCGAGGATCCCGAAGAGATGGGGATCCGCACCTGCCTGTTCCTGATGTTCGTCTTCGTCGGGTTGTCCTGGGCGCTCAACGTCGAAGCAATTCTCGGAGCGTTCATGGCCGGGACGGCCTTCGCCTGGGTCTTCCGCCATCGCGGGCAACTGGAGCAAAAGCTGAAAGGGTTCGGTTACGGCTTCCTGATACCGATCTTCTTCATCCATGTCGGCGTGCGGTTCGAGGTCGCCGCGCTGGCACGCCCCGGCGTGCTGAGCGGCGCTTTGCTGCTGATCCTCGCCGCGACTTTGGTCAAGATGGGTGCGTCGTCCGTGCTGCTGCTCGTGGGCTTCAGCCCGCGGCAGACGCTCTCCGCCGGCGTCCTGCTGTCCGCGCGCCTGAGCCTGGTCATCGCGGTCGCCGAGATGGGCGTGCGTCTCAACCTCTTGAGCCGCGAGCTCGAAGCGCAGGTCGTGATGCTCGCCATCGTCACTTCGGTGCTGGCCCCCACGATCTTCCGTGCGCTGGCGCCGCCGGTGGCCTCCGCCGAGCCGATCCCGCAGTCCGCCGCCGCTCGCTGAGGCTCGGTTCGTTCCAAGCCGCCGCCGGCGGATTCGCAAAACGCGCGAAGGCGACGCGCGGCTGTTTGCCGGACGGCTCCGGCGGCTCGAGATCGTTGCGCCGCCCCGGCGTAGGCGTTTCGAACCGCGAACCCCGCGCCGGGGCCGGCTCAGACGGAAACGCCGTCGAGAAAGTGCGGCAGGACGTCGCGGAAGTCGTCCGAGAGGACGACCGCGTCGGCGGCCCGTTCGAGTTCCTCGCAACGCGGGTTGAACGCGACGGTGAAGCCGGCCGTCTGTGCGATCCACACGTCGTTGGAGCTGTCGCCGACGAATGCGCAGCGTTTAAGCGGGATGCCCTCGCGAAGGGCCACGCCACGAAGCGCTTCGGCCTTGCCCGTCATGTCGAACGGCGTCGCGCGCCAGTGCGCGATTCGGCCCTGCTCGTCGAAACCGATGTGGTTGGCGTAAACCTCGTCGAACGGATGATCGGGGAACAACGTCTCGAGCATCAGGTCGAGCGTTCCCGAGATCACGACCAATCGGTAACCCGCATCGCGCAGGGCGTGGGTCGCTTCCCGCACGCCCTCGATCAAGCGCAAGGGCTCCAACGCGGCGATCAGGTCTTCACGCCGGGCGCCGGAGTCACGCCAACCCCGGACGTCGAGATCGACCCAATCAGCGTAGGAGAGCCGGCCGGCCTTGTATTCGGCGTAGCGTTCCTTGTTCCATTCGGCCGTGCCCGTGAACTTCAGGTTCAGCACTTCCCAGACGGTCATCCCGTCGGGCCCCCAAACGAGTGTGCCGTCGACATCGAAGGCGATCAGGTCGAAAGGCCTGGTTGTGTCAGTCATGAAGCGACATTCTACTCACGGCGGGCGATCACCGCGCCGCTGCGGCTAGCGACGGGAGTGCGACCCTTTGTCTTCGAGCCCGAAGTCGACCACGACGGTAACGTACACGCGGACGGCCTTTCCGCCCT
>WVWW01000028.1:0-228 GCA_011773795.1 Acidobacteriota bacterium | reverse complement strand
CCTCGAACCCGAGGTTCGGCCGGTTGACCCGGATGACCTCGACGTCCTCGACCCTCCCGTCCACGCCCACGATGGCTTGAAGGATGACTTGGCCGTCGACGCGAGCGACTCTTGCAAGGTCGGGGTACTCGGGATTCCGGTGCGCCAGCAACACCGGGCTTTCGACGACGTTGTTTTCCTCGAAGAGCCTCCGTGCCGCCCCCATCTCCTCGGGGCTCATCGACTGCT
>WVWW01000249.1 GCA_011773795.1 Acidobacteriota bacterium | reverse complement strand
CTGGTGCACGGCGAACTCGCGCTGGCGACCTCCGATCCGCAGGCGATCGCGGGTTTCCGCGAGATCGAGGAAAAGCTCGACTGCCGGATCCGCCCGGTGCTGACGCGCAAGAGCGATATCGTCAAGACGCTGTCCGACGCCGGTTCCGACAGCCTCTACGGCGCCGAGATGATCGAGGAGCTCGACGAGGATTTCGAGCACATCGAGAGCGCGCTGCCCGACGACTACACCGGCATCGACGAGATGGCCGCCGAGAGCCCGGTCATCAACATGGTCAACTCGATCATCCAGCGCGCCGTGCACGACCGCGTCAGCGACATCCACATCGAGCCGTCGCAGAAGAAATGCCGCATCCGCTTTCGCATCGACGGCCTGCTCTACGAGGTCATGACGCCGCGCATGGACTTGCACCCGGCGCTGATCTCGCGCCTCAAGGTCATGGCCAACCTCGACATCGCCGAGCGGCGGCTGCCGCAGGACGGCCGCATCCCNNCACGGCGAGAAAGTCGTGCTGCGGGTGCTCGACAAGAACCAGTCGATCCTCGACATCGAGCAGCTCGGCATGCAGGCAGACAACGTCGCCGCCTACAAGCGCCTGCTCGACCGCAGCTACGGCCTGATCCTCGTCACCGGGCCGACCGGCAGCGGCAAGACCACGAGCCTGTACGCGGCGCTCAACCACCTGAACAGCCTCGAGAAGAACATCGTCACGATCGAGGACCCGGTCGAGTACCAGCTCGACATCGTCAACCAGAACCAGGTGCGCGAGAACATCGGCCTGACCTTCGCCAAGATGCTCAAGCACGTGCTGCGCCAGGACCCCGACGTCGTCATNNNGATGCTGAAGCACGTGCTGCGCCAGGACCCCGACGTCGTCATGGTCGGCGAGATCCGCGAGCGCGAGACCGCCGAGATCGCGGTGCAGGCGGCGCTGACCGGCCACCTCGTGCTGTCGACGCTGCACACCAACGACAGCATCGGCGCGGTCACGCGCATGATCGACATGGGCGTCGAGCCGTACCTGCTGTCGTCGGCGCTGATCGGCGTCGTCGCGCAGCGCCTGGTGCGCTCGATCTGCCCGGGCTGCAAGACCGAGTACCTCGCGAGTCCGGAGCTGATCGAGCAGTACGGCTGGCA
>WVWW01000098.1:2036-2338 GCA_011773795.1 Acidobacteriota bacterium | reverse complement strand
CAATTGCGGGCCGGTTCTGTTCTTGACCCATACGTCGAGTCGGCCGTCGTGATCCCAATCGACCGCCGCGGCGGCCCGAGCGTCGTCCTCGTAATCGAAGCCGCTGATGCCCGCGGCATCGGCGAAGCGGCCGTCGCCGAGATTCAGGAACGCGCCGTTGGCCTCGCGCCCGCTCCACGACGAACCGTCACGGATCGATCGGGTCAGGGTCGCCCAACCTTGGAGGTAGGCGCTATCCGCGGCCAAGGACGCTTCCGCCGCCGGTGTTTGCGACGCGACCCGCCGCCAGAAGAAGCTTCACA
>WVWW01000098.1:1004-2010 GCA_011773795.1 Acidobacteriota bacterium | reverse complement strand
ATCGAGGAAGATCGATCCCCAGCCCCAGCGGCCCATGCGGACGCCGGCGTCGTCCGAGCGGTCGGCCAGGCGGCCTTGATCGTTGACGAACAGCGTGTTTCCGAGGCTGTGCCGCTGGATCGCGGATCGCTGCTCCGCGGCGAGGCTGCTTTGGAAACGCGGCTGGTAGGCGACCCGTCGCCCGGCGGCCGAGAACATGTTCGTCACGTACAGGTCGAAGTCGCCGTCCGCGTCGTGATCGGCCCAGGCGACGCCCATCCCGGCGGCTTGATCCTCCGTCCCGGTTTCGGCGGCCACGTCGGTAAACGTTCCGCCGTCGTTGCGGTAGAGGTTGTTGCGGCCGAAGTCGTTGGCCACGTACAGATCCGGGTCGCCGTCGTCGTCGTAGTCGGCCCACGCGCCGATCAAACTGAAGCGCCGGTTGTTTTCGTCGAGCCCGACCTCCGCCGTCACGTCCAGGAAGACGTCTTCGCCGTCGTTGCGCAACAGGTGATTGGTCGGACCGTTGTTGGCGTCGTGGAACGGAATAGGAACGCTGACGCCGTAGCTCTGCTCGACGTAGCGGGTGCCGTAGATGTCGAGGTCGCCGTCGAGATCGAAGTCGGCCGCCGAAAGCGAGTAAAACGCTGCCGACGTCGGGGCCTTCATGAGGACGAACCGTTCGAATCCGCCGCGGCCGTCGTTCTTGGCCAGCACGATCGTGTTGCCGATGGCCGTCAGTAGATCGCGATCGCCGTCGTTGTCGGTGTCGGCGAACAGCACGCCCTTGGTGTCGTCGAGCCAGGCCACCCCCGACGCATGGGCCGTGTCGCGCACCGTTCCGTCCGGCTGCCGCACCAGCAACTTGTTCGGCAGCCCGGTGCCCATCGCGACGTACACGTCGTCGAGCCCGTCTCCGCTCAGATCGCCGATGGCGATGCCCTGGTGCCCCATCAGGTTCAACTCGCCCACGGCGTCGATGCGCCCGAACCAGTAATCCGCGCCCCAGAGCAACGTCGGTTCCCTC
>WVWW01000098.1:713-935 GCA_011773795.1 Acidobacteriota bacterium | reverse complement strand
TCGTGGCGCGCAGCCGATTTGGCTTCGACGCGCACGGTGGTTTCCACGCGGTCGTCACCGGTCGCTTCGTACGAGACGATCTTGAAGACCACGTCGGCCCACTCGCCGCGCACCTCCTTGGCCCATGCGGTCAAGGCTTTTCTTGCTTCGAGATCCGCTTCGCTTTTCTCGTCGCGGTCCAGGGCGACGCGAAGCGACCCGTGCGCCGAGGCCTTCTTCGTC
>WVWW01000098.1:362-602 GCA_011773795.1 Acidobacteriota bacterium | reverse complement strand
AAGCGGGTCGGTCCGCTCGTCGGGCGCAGCGCCGTTCAACGCGCCTGCAAGGGCGACGAGAGCGAACGCTACGATGCCTGGGGAACGACGCACGTCGTCAAGAAGGATACCCTCGACGCCGGAAGATGGTCAGGCGCAGCCCCTCGAAGCCGTCCAATTCGGCGACGCGCGCGTACAGCGGCTCGAACCGGGGATCGTTCGTGATCGGCAGGATGAAGCGGCTGTCCTCGAGCGCGACGA
>WVWW01000098.1:0-288 GCA_011773795.1 Acidobacteriota bacterium | reverse complement strand
GCGATGCGTTCGCCGGGCTTGCCGTGCCCGTCGAACCAGGCGGCCATCTCGTAGTAAGCGCGGTCTTTCTCGCCCACGGGAGCCGTTCGGACCGCCTCCAGCGTCGGCCAAAACAGCAGTCCGAGCATCACCAGACCGGGTGCGAGGGCCGGCGCACGCCGCCACGCCGGGGATCGCGACGGGGCCGGCAGAGCGGCCGTCCACTCCAGCCCCGTCGCCGCCAGCACGAGCAGCACGAACTCGATCGGTAGCCGGTACCAGGGGTAGCCGGGTACGCCCAACAGGGAA
>WVWW01000048.1:1960-2501 GCA_011773795.1 Acidobacteriota bacterium | reverse complement strand
CGCACCGTCGACCTTGTCCTGCTCGGGACGCGCCAGAGTGGAAAGGAACACGCTCAGCGCGGACAGTTCACCCTCGATGATCTCGTCGACGACACCGTCGCCGTCGCCGTCGATGCCGGAACCGACCTCTTCGGTGGGTTGCATGCCGAAGTGGAACTGCATCGCGCCGATGTCGAACTCGCGGGTCGTCGCGAACTCGCCCTTGCGGCCGAACGGGCGGATCACCAAGTCTTCGGAGACGCCTTGCACGCCGGAGGTGTCGACGTTGCCCAATCCGTCGGCCACGATCGTACCGAAGTTCACGCCCTTGGTGTCGAGCGAAACGGGCACGCCGGGATTGTCGATGGCGTATTGCTTGTACGCTTGAAGGGCGGCGGTCATCTCGAGACCGGCCAGTTCGACGCCGCCGAGGCCGAACATGAACGGCGGATTGGCGAAGCGGCCGTTGAACGCGGCGGTCCCGTCGAGGTCGAGGTCCGCGGGATCGACCGCCGTCGGCATGATGATGGCGTTCGAGTTGGTTCCGCCGGCACCGCCGATC
>WVWW01000048.1:445-1901 GCA_011773795.1 Acidobacteriota bacterium | reverse complement strand
ACAGGCCTGGGCGTCGAGCCCGTTGATGCGCAACAGAATCCCGTTGCCCTGAAGCGTGGGGCGGCCTCCCGGAGACGTCGTGTCCACCAGGTCGATCGGGCCGTCACCGTAACCGTCGATCTTGTTGAACGGTGTCGTGAACAGANNCGTGAACAGACGTTCCCCTTCCAGGGCCGCCTGGCTGACCGACATCGCCTCGACGGTCGCCTGGTCCAGACGGTTTCCGATGGCTCCTTGTTCACCGGGCTGTTCCGCAAAGAGTGAACCGAACACCAGTGCCGTCGCCGTGACAGCCACAACGCCCCAGTCCCTGCGTTTCATCGCTTACCCCCTACAGAAGCCGCCCTGCCGTGCCGACAGACGGCCCGAATTCTTTGTCAGATTACGTCGAAATCCGTCCGATTTCAGCCGGATTGCGAACAAGTAAGACTTTTGAGCGTGTTTTGGCTTTTTGAAGTTTACCTACGACGCATACCCCGCGTAAAGACTTTCCCATTCACGATCTTGTGAATCGGACGGCCCGCGATCTCCCCCGGCCGGGCGAAAACCTGGGCACAGCTGGGGCAGCTCAAGTCTCCCGCGGTTCGATCCTCGACGATCCGCTCGACGAAACACTTGACCAGCGCGCCGGTTCCACCTTTGTTGTAGCGGTAAAGCAACGTGCGACAGCCGGCGCAGTGGATCGAAATCGTTCGTCTTTCCGGTCTTCCTTTGACCATCGCTCCGAATCTTAGTCGACGCGGCGAACACGACCCGACGGGGCCCTCGATCCGATCGTCCATATTGTCCCAATAACATAGGACAATCGGTCGGGACCGGCGGGGCGGCGCGACGAACCGCGTTCGATTGCGCCGCGCAATCGGGGCTCGCCGCCGTCGAGACGCCGGACCTCGATCGCGGCCCCGCGTCGGCCGGCGGCGAATTCGAGCAGTGGCCGGGGGGTTCAGCCCGACGCCCGTTCGAGCGTTTCGAGTACGCGGTCGATCTCGGCCTCGTCGTTGTAAAGATGCGGCGCGATGCGAATCGCACCGCGCCGGAAAGCGCCGTAGATCCCCGCGTCGAGGAGCGCCCGGTAAACCGTCTCGGTGCGATCTCGATCTTTGAGGCCGAACAACACGAGGGTCGACCGACGCCGGTCCGACTCCGGACTGATCCTCTCGTAGACCGGGGGCAAGCCGTCGATCAGGCGCCGGACGAGTTTGCGATCGTGACGTTCGATGGCCTCGGGGCCGCGCTCCCAGAGATATTCGAGGGTCACGCCCCAGGGGTGGAAGTTGAAGAAGTTCGCGGTCCCGAACAGATCGAAGCGGCGGATGGAATCGGGCGGCGCTTCCTCGGCGGGGTCGCCGTCCGAGCCGAGATCTTCAGCCGATTGGTGCGACAACCAGTAACGCTGCGGCGGCAGGAGCTCTTGCCGAAAGCCCGGCTTCAACCAACCGAATCCGACTCCGTACGG
>WVWW01000048.1:0-421 GCA_011773795.1 Acidobacteriota bacterium | reverse complement strand
AAACGAGCGCATCGACCCCGGCGCGGTCGACGTCGAACGGACGCGCGCCGAGCCCCTGGGAAACGTTGACGACGAGACGTGCCCCGGCTTCCTTGCACAGCGCGGCGATCTTGTCGATCTCGAGGGTCCAACCCGAAAAGGAGTGCACCCAACTGAGGCAGACGATGCGCGTTTCCGGTCGCAGGGCGGCCGCGATCTCGTCGACCTCCAGGACCTTGTCTTCCGGCTCCAGCCGTCGCACCGAAACGCCGTTTTCACGGTGGAACAGCCAGGGCAACACGTTGGACGGGAAGTCGCCGCGCATCAAGACGACGTCGTCGCCGGGTTCGAGGCGCACGCCGTGGGCGATTTGATGCAGGCCCAGCGACGCCCCGTTGGTCAGGAACAGGTCGTGCGGGTCGGCGCCGATCCAGCGCGCTGC
>WVWW01000027.1:840-1178 GCA_011773795.1 Acidobacteriota bacterium | reverse complement strand
ACGACGGCGAGTACCGGCTGTTCAAGGGCTACCGCGTCCAGCACAACAACATCCTCGGCCCCTACAAGGGCGGCATGCGCTACCACCCGCACGTCGACATCGACGAGGTCAAGGCGCTGGCCACCTGGATGACCTTCAAGTGCGCGCTGGCGAACATCCCGCTCGGCGGCGGCAAGGGCGGCGTGCAGTTCGATCCGAAGGAGTGCAGCCAGGACGAGCTCATGCGGCTGACGCGGAGATTCACGCACGCACTGGGCAACAACATCGGTCCCGAGTACGACATCCCCGCTCCGGACGTCAACACCAACGCGCAGATCATGGTCTGGATGATGGATACC
>WVWW01000027.1:267-820 GCA_011773795.1 Acidobacteriota bacterium | reverse complement strand
GACAGGGAACCGTCTTCTGCATCGAGGAGTGGGCCAAGGACAACGACGTCGATTTGAGCAAATCGAGCTTCATCACACAGGGCTTCGGGAACGCGGGAGCCTGGGCGTCGACGCTGCTCGGCCGGCACGGCGCCAAGCTGCTCGCCACCTGCAACAGCCGCCAGGCGATCTACAACAGCAAGGGTCTCGAAATCGACGCGCTGCGACGCCACTACGACGAGACGCGAGACCTCGCGAGCTTCCCCGAGGCCGAGTCCATTTCGCTCGACCAGTTCTGGAAGATCAAGGCCGACGTCCTGATTCCCGCGGCGCTCGAGAACCAGATCACGTCCCAGAACGCCGAGAGTCTCGACGTGCGCGTCGTCGCCGAGGCCGCCAACGGGCCGACGACCCTGGTCGCCGATCAGATCCTCGCGGATCGGGGAATCGCGATGATCCCCGACATCCTGTGCAACGCCGGCGGCGTGATCGTCTCCTACTTCGAGTGGGTGCAGAACAAGAAGAGCGAGCACTGGGAGCTCTCGGAGGTCGACTCCAAGCTCGAGCGCATGAT
>WVWW01000027.1:0-149 GCA_011773795.1 Acidobacteriota bacterium | reverse complement strand
GTAGACTGTCGCGCCATGAAGATACTCGTAATCGGTTCAGGAGGAGTCGGAACCGCGGTCGCGGCCATCGCGCGCCGACGCGACTTCTTTGGCGAGATGATCCTGACGGACATCGACGAGGGTCGCGCCAAGAGCGCCGCGGAGCGAAC
>WVWW01000192.1:1293-2018 GCA_011773795.1 Acidobacteriota bacterium | reverse complement strand
CGCTCGAAGAACGGGAACAGTTCCGGGGCGTCGAGGTTCCACTGGTTGACGTGGCTGCCGATCTGGACGCCGCTCAGGCCCAGTTCCCCGACGCAGCGCTCGAGCTCCCGGATCGCGCGGTCGGGATCCTGCAACGGGACGGTTCCGAGCCCGGCGAAGCGCGTCGGGTGGAGTTGGATCCTTTCCGCGATGTCGTCGTTGAGCAGTCGCGCCAGGTCCGAAACGTGCTCGCCGCGGGCCCAGTACGCGAACATCACCGGGACCGTGGAAAGCACCTGCACGTCGACGTTGAGACGATCGCAGTCCCTGAGGCGCGCTTCGGTCGACCAGCAGTTGTCTTCGATCTCGCGAAACACGCGGTCGCCGACCATCATCCGCGCTTTCCCCGGGCAACAGTGGTCCAGCCGGACCCACCCCGGATACCCGTAGCGCTGCTCGAGATCGGGCCAATTCTCGGGCAGGACATGCGTATGTAGATCGATCGTCAACGATCGCAACGAACACCACCTTGCCGGGCGACGAGACCTAAAACCCCGGTGCCTGGAGAGGGGTCACTTCGGCGCGTCGGGCGGCTGCATCACCGCGCCGCAATGCTTGCAGGTCCGCAGGCTCTCGTCGGCGTAGAAGCTCTCGATGATCGGTTTGAGCTGGCTGCCCAGATCCTCGAGCTGGAACGACGCGTCGTGCAGCACCTCGCCGCACGACTCGCAGTACCAGCGGAGATG
>WVWW01000192.1:1023-1248 GCA_011773795.1 Acidobacteriota bacterium | reverse complement strand
GGCCGTCCTCCATGATGCGCACGACGATGTCGCCCTCGATCTGATAGAAGAACTCCTCGCCGTCCTCGACGTGGAAATCTTTTCGCCGGTTGGGGCCGCCCACGACCATCACGAGGAACTCGCTATCGCGATAGACCATCTTGTTCCCCACCGGCGGCTTGAGCAGCTCGCGGTTCTCTTCGACCCAGGCTTTCAGGTTGTAGACAGGTGGCAGCGCCATCGCAG
>WVWW01000192.1:215-919 GCA_011773795.1 Acidobacteriota bacterium | reverse complement strand
CCGGGGTCGTCGCGCTGACGATGAACTCGCCGGCCAGGGTCGCCCGGTCGACGACCAGCGAGTGGTAGCGCGTGGCCTCGAACGGATTGGGCAACCCCTCGAACAAGCCTTCGCCGTCGTGCTCGATCGGAGACGTCTTGCCGTGCATCAGGACCGGAGCTTGCACGATCGCCGCGCCGTACGCCTGGGCGATCGCCTGGTGGCCCAGGCAGACGCCGATCAGCGGGATCCTTCCGGCGCAGCGCCGGACCACATCGAGCGTGATCCCCGAGTCTTCCGGCCGGCCGGGCCCCGGNNGGGTTCGAAGCCAGCACGTCCTCGGCGCTCGACTCGTCGTTCAATTCGACCGTCAAATCGACGCCGAGTTCCAGCAGGTACTGGGCCAGATTCCACGTGAACGAGTCGTGATTGTCGATCAGGAGGACGTTCACTTCACCTCGAACTTGACGAACACGGGGTCCTCGAGTTGCTGCGAACTGACGAACAGTTCGAAACGCTTGCCCAGCAAGCCGTCCTTGGGTGCCGGGAAGTAGATGAAGTCGAGCAGGTAGCCGAACTTGGGGAGCGAGACCAAGTCGCGAACGATGTTGTCGGCACCGAAGTTGTAGCTCCGCGTGGGGCTGAAGCGGCTGGGGTAGCGGGCGAACGCGGCGAACTTGTTGAAGATGATGCCCTCGAGCTCGGCCAGGTTTTCGCGGTCGAGA
>WVWW01000192.1:0-156 GCA_011773795.1 Acidobacteriota bacterium | reverse complement strand
GGGTAACGGTTGCCGGCTTCGTCGATCAACGTGAAGGACTCGCGGGTCAAGGCGATCTGCCGTAGCCCGTTGTTCGCGATCGCGATTTCCAGCGGGATGTAGGGCGACTGCTCGCGATACCGCGTGGCCCGGGTATCGACGATCAGGGTCATCAGG
>WVWW01000135.1:926-1133 GCA_011773795.1 Acidobacteriota bacterium | reverse complement strand
CGGGATCGATGTCGGGTGGCAGGCGCGAGTCGACCTTGGCGGTCGCGCGGTGCGGCAGGATCGTCTTCGTGCCCTCGCCCGTGTAGCCGCCCCAGATGCCGTCGATGTTCAGCGTCGTCGTGTACAGCAGCTCCATGGCCGCGTCGACGCCGGTCTTGCCGTCGACCCACTGGCTGACGCCGAGCATCTCCTGCATCTGCTGGTCCG
>WVWW01000135.1:599-784 GCA_011773795.1 Acidobacteriota bacterium | reverse complement strand
TGACGATCGCCTTGTACGAGCCGTGGATCTCGGCGACGGCGGGGCCGCCCCAGTCGCCGCCGTTCGCGATCATCTCGAAATAGATGATGCCCTTGACGCCGAGGATGACGTTGACGCGGCCGTCGGGCCGCTGCGAGTTGAACGGGAACAGCACGGCGTCCGCCGACCTGAGACGCTCTTCGTAG
>WVWW01000135.1:259-495 GCA_011773795.1 Acidobacteriota bacterium | reverse complement strand
GATGGATTCGAGCGCGTTGAGGAACGCCCGCTCCGGACCCTTCTGGTTGGTCGCGCCGCGTGCCATCAGCACCTTGCCCAGATCGTGATCGATCACGTTCGCCTCGAACGGCGGGCTCTCCCAGTCTTCGGGGTCGACCGGCTGCACGTCGTACATCAGGTAGACGACCAGCGTCTTGTCGGCGCCGGCGTCGTAGTAGCCCCAGACGCCGGGATGGCCGTCGGTCGGCACGATTT
>WVWW01000135.1:0-153 GCA_011773795.1 Acidobacteriota bacterium | reverse complement strand
CATCTCGGCCATTTCGGAGATACCGACGTTCTGCGCCGAAATCGACGGTTGCCTGAGCCAGCGCTGGATCGCCGCGAGGTGATCGTCGAGGTTCGCGTCGATGTAATCGTAGACGGCTTCGTGGTTCTCGAGGTAGGTCGGGATCTTGCCGAA
>WVWW01000036.1:3991-5895 GCA_011773795.1 Acidobacteriota bacterium | reverse complement strand
GCGGTTGACGGTGCGAACGTCCGGGAGCACCTCGTGGAGCCAATCGACCGGTCGCGGGCCCCCGACAAACCCGACGCCACCCGTTCGATCCAGGGCCGTGATCCGCTCGGCGAGCTTCGGAGCCTCGGATGGGTCGTTGCCCTTGACGTCAAGGATGAAATACCGGTCGGGGAAGGTCGTCAGCACCTCCTCGAGCGCGGGGATCAGGCCGACACCGCGGCCTCGAAACGGAAAGGTCTCGCCGCCGTCCGCGGTGTACCCGTAGCCTGCGTCGAGCTTCTGCAGCGCCTCCAGGGTGTGCTCCCGAGTGACACCGCTGCCATCCGTCCGGCAGTCGACCGTCCAGTCGTGGAACACGGCGAACCGTCCGTCGACGGTCGGATGGATGTCGATCTCGATCGTCTCGGCGCCGAAATCAAATGCCGCCGCGATGGAGGCCATCGTGTTCTCGAGGAACTCGTGCTCCGGCGGGAGCATCCGCGCGGCGGTGCAGGTCTTGTTGGTCAGCCCTTCACGCTCGAATCCCTGCCCCAGCGCGCGGTGGGCGACCAGGAACGGTCCGCCCGGTAGCGGATCGGCGAGCGAGGAGGCGTTGTTGAGGTAGACCAGGAAGACGAACACGCCGGCTACGACGGCAGCGATCTTCAATCGCCGGAATCGCTTCTTCATTCGGTCGCGCCACGGCAGTCGTCGTAATTCTGCTGGGCCTCGGCCTGCGACTCGTCGAGGTATCGTTTGCGGTCCTGCGGCTCGAGGCAAAGGTTCGCGTAGTCGCGCAGGAATTCGAAGACTCCGTCCCACGTCACCCGCCAGATGCGTGCCGTTCCGTCCGAGGACGACGACACGACGCGTCGGCCATCCGGGCTGAACGCGGCGCTCCACACCTGGTCTTCGTGGCCACGGAGAACGATCGGGTCCCCCGTCCCGTCGGCGCTCCAGATGCGTACGGTTTGGTCGGCCGAGCCGGTGACCACGCGTTCGCCATCCGGGCTGAAAGCGGCACTCCAGACGGTTCGCGTGTGCCCTCCGAGTACGATCGGCTCTCCCGTCCCATCGGCGCGCAACACGAATGCTTTCTTTGCATCGCCCGCGGTCACCACGTACCGGCCGTCGGGGCTGAAGCGGGCACTCGCGGCCTTGCCCTCGTGCCCGGTGAGTACGAGCGGCTCTCCCGTTCCGTCCGCGGACCAGACCTTGACGGTTCGGTCGGTCGACGCGGTGACGATGCGTTGTCCGTCGGGGCTGAATGTCGCGCTCCTCACGTGTGCATCGTGCCCCTCGATGAAGACGGGCTCGCCCGTTCCGTCGGCCCGCCACAGGCCCGCCGAGGTGTCTCCCGACGCGGTCACGATACGTTGGCCGTCGGGGCTGAACTCGGCGCCTTCCAGCAGATGTTCGTGCCCGCGCAGCACGACGGGATCTCCCGTTCCATCGGCTCGCCAGACCCTCGCGGTCTCGTCGTACGACGCCGTGACGACGTACTGGCCGTCGGGGCTGAACGCAACGTTCGGAACGGCATCGGCGTGCCCGCGAAGGATCATGGGTTCTTCCTTCCCGTCGGCTCGCCATACACGTGCCGTGCCGTCGTTGGATCCGGTCGCGACGAGGCGGCCGTCGGGACTGAACGCGGCACTCTCGACTTCGGATCGGTGCCCGCGAAGGACGACGGGCTCTCCCGTCCCGTCGACGCGCCACAGCCGCCCGCTGCCGTCGTTGGCGGATGTCAACACCGTGTCTCCGTCACGGGAGAACGCGGCGACGATGACCGCGGAGCCATGGGCCGACAGGACCCTGCTTTGGTACCGTGTATCTTCGAAAGGTTCGATGAGAACGCAGCGTTCCCCGCGGGCGGGACTCTCCTCGACGATTCGCGCGCGAAAACCGGTTCCGCCGAAATCCCACTG
>WVWW01000036.1:3506-3985 GCA_011773795.1 Acidobacteriota bacterium | reverse complement strand
AGTCTTCCAACTTGAGGGGCGTCCCTTCCCGTGAGTTCCAGGACCACGTCGTCGATCCAGACCCGCGCGGATCCGGACGAACCCAGCCACATCAGAATCTCGCTGGCGTCCTCGGCGACGTCGCGGACGATCTCGTACTCCCGCCACTCCTCGTTCGTGATCTTCCCATCCCGCACCGCTCCAAACGCTCCCGCGCCACTCGGGCTGTCCACGCGCAGGACCATCACGCCCTCGCCCGATCCGTCCTCCGTATCGACACGGAACTTGGCGCGGAGGCGGATCTCCCGCCCGCGGTAGGGCCCTCCGGCGACGAGCTGCATGAGGGAACCACCGTCCGAGGGAACCGGTGTGAACGGCTCCCACAGCCTCGCCGTTCCGTCGACCGATGCGGTGAGGATCCGCGAGCCGTCGGGATGGAACACGGCCGATCCCACGATCCCCTCATGACCCGTCAGCACGACGGGCTCCGCGCTTCCGTC
>WVWW01000036.1:0-3403 GCA_011773795.1 Acidobacteriota bacterium | reverse complement strand
TTCAGCACGACGGGTCGGCCGGATCCGGCGGCAGGCCACACCCGCGCCGTCCCGTCCCTCGAGGCGGTGACCACCCGGGCGGAGTCGGGACTGAACTTGGCGTCAAACACCGAGTCGTCGTGTCCGCGCAGAACGATCGGCTCGGCCGCGCCATCGGCCGGCCAGATGCGAGCGGTTCCGTCATCTCCGGCGCTGACGATGCGGAGCCCGTCGGGGCTGAACACGGCCCGGTTGACCCACTGTTCGTGCCCGCGCAGCACGACGGGTTCACCGCCGTCGAGCGGCCAGACTCGTACGGTTTGATCGAAGCCGGCGGTAACGAGTCGAGTGGAGTCCGGGCTGAACGCGATGTCATTCACTGCCGTGTGTCCGGTCAGGACGAGCGGCTCACCCGACCCATCCGTGCGCCACACTCGGATGGTTCCGTCTGCTGCTGCGGCCGCGACACGCGCGTCGTCGGGGCTCAGGGCGGTTTGGGAGAGCACGGGGTCGGGCAACGGGGGGCCGCGCTCCCCGAAGATCGCGATCGGGAGCGGTGCGCCGAGCACGCCCAGGGCGCGGCCGAGCTGCTTGTCGGTCAACCGCGAGAACCCGTCCAGCTCCCGGACCAGCAGCGCCTTCACCACGGGGTCGTCGACGTCCGACGCCGAGGCCAGGATCGCGTTTGCCTGCGCGTGCGAGGCCTCGCGGCTCGCCTTCACGAACAGACCCGAGCTGACGACCGTTGCGACGGCGAGCACGACGACGACCGCGGCCAGCGCGGCGGACACGGCCTTGTTGCGCGAGATCAGCTTCTTGAGCTGGTAGGCGGCGCTCGGCGGGCGGGCCAGGATCGGCTGCGAGGTCAGGTAGCGGCCGATGTCCTCCGACAGCGCCGCGGCGCTCGCGTAGCGCCGGTCGGCCTCCTTCTCCAGCGCCGTCGCGGCGATCGTCTCGACGTCGGGGTCGAGCTTCCGCGGGCCGCGCCAGGCCTGCGTCAACGACTTCGGATTTTCCTCGCAGATCACGCGCACGGCCTCGGCCAGGGACTTGCGCAACACGTCGTAGGGACGCTTCCCCGCGAGCAGCTCGTAGAGCATCACGCCGAGGGCGTAGACGTCGGTCCGCACGTCGATCTCGTCGGGATCGCCGCGCGCCTGCTCGGGGCTCATGTAGGCGAGCGTGCCCTTGATCACGCCGACCTCGGTCGTCATCGTCGCCGCGGCCACGTCGCCCTCGGTGATCCGCGCCAGGCCGAAGTCGAGGATCTTCAGGGAGGGGAGTCGCGCGCCCGACGGGACGCTGGTCACGCCGGAGGCGCTCGTCTCCGGCGTCACGATGATGTTCGAGGGCTTGAGGTCGCGGTGGATCACGCCGCGCTGGTGCGCGTAGTGCACCGCGTCGGCGATCTTGCGGAACAGGCCGAGGCGGAAGCGCAGCTCCTCCTCGTCGAGGACCTCGGGGCGCTTGGCGATGTACTCCTGTAGGGTCTCGCCCTGGACCAGCTCCATGGCGAAGAAGTGCTGGCCGTCCTCGGTGCGTCCCGACTCGTAGATGCCGCCGATGTTGGGGTGCTTGAGCCGCGCCAGCGTGTCCGCCTCGCGCTGGAACATCCGCACCCGCTGCTCGTCGACGAACTGCCCGCCGCGGACGACCTTGATCGCGACCCGGCGCCTGGGGTGTTGCTGCTCGGCTTCGTAGACCACACCCATCCCGCCTTCGCCGAGTTTTGAAAGCACGCGGTACTTCCCGATCGTTTCCGGGATCGGCGCGGCGGACGGCGGCGCGGCGGTCGCAGGATGCGCGACCTCGGTCGGAGGCAGTTCTTCCTCGGTCTCGAGCTCCCGGGTCGGCTCGAGGTCCTCGGAAGGTGTCTTATCCGAGTCCAGCGGAACCCCCTGACAAATCCTCGAAGAAGTCTACCTCAGACATCGGACGGCCCGTCTCGGCTCGAAATGAGATACATTCTTGTCCGGCGACGGGTGGTTCGGGATCGTGACGGAGGGGGCGATGCGAGCCGTGATTCGAGGAACCGGGATGCATGTCCCGGCCAATGTCGTCGACAACCACCGGTTGTCGCGCGTGATGGAAACCAGCGACGACTGGATCCTGCGACGCACGGGGATCTCGACGCGGCACTTCGCCGATCTCGACGAGGCGACCAGCGACGTGGCGCTTCCGGCGGCGGAGCGTGCCGTCGAGGACGCCGGACTGCAAAAGGAAGACATCGACTACATCGTCTTCGCGACGATGACGCCGGACTTCTATTTTCCCGGTTCGGCGCCCGTCTTCCAGCACAAGTTCGGGCTGCAGGGGATCGGTGCCCTGGACATCCGGCTGCAGTGCTCCGGTTTCGTTTACGGGATGCAGCTGGCCGACGCGATGATCCGTTCGGGACAATGCAGGAACATCCTGCTGATCGGAGCGGAGGTGCACGGCGGCTTCATGCCGTGGAAATCCTGGGATGTCCTCCTCGGCCAGTCGGATCGCGAGGTTCCCGAGGAGGAGCGCTCCTGGAACACGCGCTTCCGCGATCGCACCGTGCTCTTCGGCGACGGTGCCGGGGCGTTCGTCGTCTCGGCCGCGGACGGCGAGGAACGCGGGCTCGAGGCGGTTTCGGTGCACGCCGACGGCGCGCATACGGAGAAGATGTGGGTGCCGAGCGGGGGCAGCGCACGCCGCCCCTATTTCGACCCGGAACAGTTCGAGAAGGGCGAGACGATCCCGATCGTCGTCGGGCGCGAGGTCTTCAAGGTCGCGGTGACCGTGATGCCGCAGGCGGTCGAGGAGATCCTCACGGCCAACGGCTACACCCTCGACGACCTCGACCTGCTGATCATGCACCAGGCCAACCTGCGCATCAACGAGGCGGTGCAGAAGACGCTCGGCCTGCCCGACGAGAAGGTCTACAACAACATCCAGAAGTACGGGAACACGACGGCGGCGACGCTGCCGATGGCGTTTCACGAGGCCAGGACCGAAAGGAGCCTGACCCCGGGGCAGCTCGTCTGCTTCGTCGCGCTGGGCAGCGGGCTGAGCTGGGGAGCGGCGCTCTACCGCTACTGAGCGAAAAGCGCCTGCGGTCAGAAGTCGATCCGTTCGTGGAACTCGAAGTCCATGCGCCGGATCACCTCCGCGCGCGGCATCGCGTCGGCCGCCTCCGGCTCCGTGGACCCCTCGGGCGTTTCGAAGACCAGCAGGCTGTTCGGGTAGAAGTTGAGCACGCCCGCGTTGCTCAGCGCCTCGGGGCTGTTTCCGAAGTACACGCTCACGCCGCCCTCGGGGACGTCCGGGTGGTGAACCGTCAGGTAGACCGCCTGCCGCGCGCCGGAGTATTCGTCGACCTCGATGGAGAAACCGTCCTCTTCCCAGACAACGGGAGAGCGGGTACCGTCGAGAAGTCGTTGCACCGCCGGATGGCGAA
>WVWW01000037.1 GCA_011773795.1 Acidobacteriota bacterium | reverse complement strand
TTCTTCATGGCGCTCTTCGTCTACTTCACGAGGGAGCGCGATCGTGCGCAGGCAGAGGCCGACATGGAGCGGGCAAGGTCTGATGCGCTGTTGCTCAACGTCCTTCCCGACGAGATCGTCGACCGGCTCAAGGAGGGGGAGAGGGTCATCGCCGACCGGTTCGAGGACGCGAGCGTGTTGTTCGCCGACATCGCCGACTTCACACCCATGTCGGCGACCATGACCGCCGACGAGCTCGTCGAGCTTCTGAACGACGTGTTCAGCGAGTTCGACAAGCTCTCCGATCGCTTCGGCGTCGAGAAGATCAAGACGATCGGCGACTGCTACATGGTCGCTGCGGGTGTGCCCGTGGCTCGACCCGATCACGCCCACGTGCTCGCCGAGATGGCGCTCGCCATGCGGGATCTCGTCGCCGGGCGTTCGTTCAACGGACATGATCTCCGCTTCCGGATCGNNCGCCGGTGTGATCGGCGAGCAGAAGTTCATCTACGACCTGTGGGGCGACACCGTCAACACGGCCAGCCGGATGGAGTCCCACGGCATGGCGGGGCTCATCCAGATCACCGATGCCACCAGGCACCGGCTCGGTGATCGCTGGTCGACGACTCCCCGCGGCACCGTCGACGTCAAGGGCAAGGGCCCGATGGCCGTGTTTCTGCTGGATGCTCCGGGTTCCTGAGGCCCTCAGTGCCGCCCCGCTGCATGGCCGCGGGTAGCGTTGGCGGATTGGCAGGCGTGCGTCGGTGTGGTGCCGGCGCATTCGACGAAGAGGTGTCTGGATGAGGATCGCGGTTCTCGGCGCGGGGGCGGGTGGCACTGCCACGGCGTTCGACCACGCCGCGCAAGGCCACGACGTTCGTGTCTTCGACGTTCCCGCGTTCCCGGACAACGTCGCTGCCATCGCCGCGGCGGGTGGTGTCCACGCCGACGGCGCCATCTCCGGCTTCGCCCCTGTCTCGAGCGCAGGCCACGACATCGACGAGGCGCTCGAGGGTGCGACCCTGATCTACGTCGTCGGCCCAGCCTTCAGCACGGAACCGTTCGGTGAGTTGGTTGCCGGGCGATTGCAGGCGGGCCAGACGGTCGTGGTCAGTCCAGGGTCGTGTGGCGGGGCGCTTGCATTCGCTCGTGCCGCAGGTCTCGACATCGGCGGCGGTATCGGCGTCGCCGAGACGTCGACCTTGCCGTATGCGGTCCGGCTCATCGAGCCAGGGCGGGTCCGCATCTTCTTGAAGCTGAAGGGTGGCGTTCTGCTCGCCGGTCTGCCGTCCGGGATCACGGCCACGGTCCTGGAGCTCGTTGCCGGCGTCTATCCGACGATGGAGGCGGCGTCGGGCGTGATGCAGACCACCCTGCAGAACGCCAACCCCGTGATCCATCCCGCCGTCACGCTCGCCAACGCGGCTCGGATCGAGCTCACTGCTGGCGACTTCCTGTTCTACGAGGACGGCGTCAGCGACGGCACCGGCAGGCTCATCGAGGCGGTCGACCACGAGCGGATCGCCATCGGCG
>WVWW01000041.1:2264-6919 GCA_011773795.1 Acidobacteriota bacterium | reverse complement strand
CAGTGCGCCGACGAGAAGCGGCGCGTCATCGAGGCCGGCGGCCTGATGATCCTCGGCACCGAGCGCCACGAGTCGCGCCGGATCGACAACCAGCTGCGCGGCCGTGCGGGCCGTCAGGGCGACCCCGGCGCGTCGCGCTTCTTCCTCAGCATGGACGACGACCTGATGCGCATCTTCGCCGGCGACAAGATGAAGGCCGCGATGAAGACGCTGGGCATGGAAGAGGACGTCCCGATCGAGTCGCCGATGGTCACCCGCGCGATCGAGCGCGCGCAGAAGCAGGTCGAGCAGCGCAACTTCGAGATCCGCAAGCACCTGCTCGAGTACGACGACGTCAACAACAAGCAGCGCACGGAGATCTACGGGCTGCGCCACGGGATCCTCGAGGAGCTCGAGCAGAAGGACTTCGTCATGGAGAACGGCCGGGCGATCCTGGATGAGCTGGTCCAGGAGCATCTCGGTGCACAGGCGGGCCCCGAGGCCTGGGACCTGCCGAACTTCCGCCAGCAGTTGAAGCACTTCTTCGGCATGGAGCTGTCCGCGAGCGACGACGAGCTGCACGCGATTCGATTGAACGAGGTCGCGGACAAGCTGTGGGATCCCCTGGTCGAGCGCTACGACGCCAAGGAAGAGAAGATCGGCGCCGACCGCATGCGCGAGTACGAGCGGCACCTGTTGTTGCAGATCATCGACGCGGCCTGGAAGGACCACCTGCTGGCGATGGACCACCTCAAGGAGGGGATCGGCCTGCGCGCCTACGGCCAGAAGGATCCGCTGATCGAGTACAAGCGGGAGTCGTTCGAGATGTTCGGTCACACGCGTGCGCGCATCGAAGAGGATGCCGTCCGCTACCTTTTCCTGCTCGAACCGATGACCGAGGAGGAACGCGCCCGGCAAGAGGCTCAGCGGCGCGCCGAACAGGAGCAGATCTTCCGCGCCGCCAGCCAGGCGAAGGCCGGGGTGACGGCCAAGGGCGGCGTCCAGACGGTCAAGAAGGCCGGCGGCAAGGTCGGGCGAAACAGCCCCTGTCCGTGCGGCTCGGGCAAGAAGTACAAACGCTGCTGCGGAGCCTAGACCGAGATCGCGACCCCGGCGGTCGCGCGGGCGGCGCGGGCCCGGAGGGGCCTGCTAGAATGCGGTACCGGAGCGGCCCTGCGTCCTTGGCGCAGGGTTTTTCATAAGGACGCCCCGGGTTTCGCGGAGGCGCCATGATCGAGTTCCCGCTACCCGAAGCGCTCACCTTCGACGATGTGTTGCTGGTGCCCGGGGCCAGCGCGGTGCTCCCCGCGCAGGTCGTCACGACGACCCGCTTGACGCGCGGCATCCGGCTCAACATCCCGCTGGTCTCCTCCGCCATGGACACGGTAACCGAATCGGCCCTGGCGATCGCCATCGCCCAGGAGGGCGGCATCGGGATCGTCCACAAGAACCTCTCGATCGAGGCGCAGGCCGACGAGGTCGACAAGGTCAAGCGCTCCGAGTCGGGCATGATCGTCGATCCGATCACGATGTCGCCCGATCGCAAGATCTCCGAAGCCCTCGAACAGATGAAGCGCTACCGGATCTCCGGTCTGCCGGTGACCGACGCCGACGGCAAGCTCGTCGGGATCCTGACCAACCGCGATCTGCGTTTCGTCACCAACACCAACCAGCTCGTCTCGTCGCTGATGACCTCCGACAACCTGGTCACGGTCCCGGTGGGGACCACGCTCGACGAGGCCAAGGAGTTGCTCCACAAGCACCGGATCGAGAAGCTCCCCGTCGTCGACGAGGATTTCCACCTCAAGGGGCTGATCACGGTCAAGGACATCCAGAAGCAGATTCGCTTCCCCAACGCCTGCAAGGACGACCTCGGACGGCTGCGTGTCGGCGCGGCGGTCGGGATCGGCGTGGACACGGTCGATCGGGCTCAGGCTCTGGTCAACGCTCACGTCGACCTCCTGGTGATCGATACGGCGCACGGCCACAGCCACGGCGTCCTCGAGATGGTCGCACGGCTGCGCGAGGGCTTTCCCGACGTCCAGATCGTCGCCGGCAACGTGGCCACCCGGGACGGCGCGTCCGCGCTGGTCGAGCGCGGGGTGGACGGGGTCAAGGTCGGTGTGGGGCCGGGGAGCATCTGCACGACCCGCGTCGTGACCGGAGCAGGGGTGCCGCAACTGACGGCGGTGGTTCAAGCCTCCGAGACGTGCCGCGACGCGGGGATCCCGCTGATCGCCGACGGCGGCATCAAGTTCTCCGGCGACGTGACCAAGGCGCTGGCCGCCGGGGCGGACTCCGTGATGATCGGCAGCCTGTTCGCCGGCACCGAGGAGTCACCCGGCGAGACGGTGCTGTACCAGGGCCGGACCTTCAAGGAGTATCGCGGGATGGGCTCGATCGGAGCGATGAAGAAGGGCTCGAAGGACCGTTACTTCCAGGATCAGTTCGATCAGGACAAACTCGTTCCCGAAGGCATTGAAGGACGCGTCCCCTACAAGGGGGCGCTGTCCGCTTTGATCGCGCAACTCGTCGGCGGACTGCGTTCCGGGATGGGTTACGTCGGCGCGACCGACATCGGGGATCTGCACGACAAGGCGCGCTTCGTGCGGATCACCTCGGCCGGGCTCCAGGAATCGCACGCCCACGACGTGATCATCACCAAGGAAGCTCCGAACTACCGGCTGGACTGACCGCAGATCCACAAGGATCGGGGGCCGACTGAATTCCGCCCCCGGGATTCTCAAGCGTCGCCGCGGCGCTTCTCGGGCGTGCCGCGCTTGTCCAGCTCGATCTGCCGTGAGCCTTCGCCAAGGTCGTGGAACCGCACGGTCAATGCGTCGCGCCGGTACCACAGCGGGAGCCGTTCACCCCACTCGACCAGCACGACGCCGCCGGCATCGATCAACTCGTCGAGCCCGAGCCCTTCGAGATCGTCCCCCCCCGTCAGGCGGTAGAGATCGACGTGAAACAGCGGACAGCGTCCGCCCTCGTACTCGTTCACCAGCGTGAACGAAGGCGAGCTGACCTCGTCCGCGGGGACGCCGAGGCCCGCGGCGACGCCACGGGCGAAGACCGTCTTGCCCATGCCGAGGTCACCCTCGAGCACGATCAACTCGCCGCCCTCGAGCGTTTCCGCCAAGCGGCGGCCGAATTCGAACGTCTCCTGCTCGCTGAGGGAGTACACGGTGCCCCCGTTGGCGGCGGGTACCTTCGATACGGTCTTCTCTCGTTGAGGCATCAGGCGCCTCCCTCGGCCTGGGCCATGAACGCCGCCGGGAGGTCATCGAGCAGATCGGACGCGGTCATCGCGTCCTGGCCCAGCCGGGCGGCGGCTCGGTCGCCCGCGTCGCCGTGGAGAAACACGCCCAGCCTGGCGGCGTCGAACGGTTCCAGCCCGCGCGCGAGCAAAGCCGCCAGGATCCCGGTCAGCACGTCGCCGCTTCCCGCGGTTGCCATGCCCGGGTTGCCACTGGTGTTGACCGCCACCGATCCGTCGGTCTTGGCGATCAGGGTCCGATGACCTTTCAAGATCACGACCGCGCCGGATCTCTCGGCAAGGTTGCGAACCGCGCCCAGTCGGTCAGCCTGGATCTCACGACTCGTGACCCCGAGCAGTCGAGCGGCTTCACCCGGATGAGGCGTCAGGATCCGCGGGGCCGCCGCGTCGCGCAGGGTCAGCAGCGACTCCGGGTCGAGGGCGTTCAGACCGTCGGCGTCGATGACGGCGGCACGCCGGGCCGCGACGGCGAGAAGGCGTACGGCCTTGGCGGTGTCGGCATCGGTTCCGAGACCGGGCCCGATGGCCAGCGTGTCGCGCTGCCCGAGGAGATCCTGAACACGTGCCGCGCTGCCCGCGCTCAACCACCCCTCGCTCGACTCGAGCAGCGGCTCGGTCATCACTTCGGCTTGCTGGACGGCGATCTCCCCGCGGATCGACGCGGGACAGGCCACGGTGACCAATCCGGCGCCGCCGCGAAGCGCCCCGCGCGCGCTCAACACGGCGGCTCCGGCGCGACCCGGTGAGCCGGCCACGACCAGAACGTGGCCGAACTTGCCCTTGTGCGCATCGAGATTCCGTGTGGGCAGGAGGCCGCGGACGCTCTCGGCATCTTGCCAGATCATCTTGGAGTCCTGCATGTCGACGAGCTCGTCGGGGATTCCGATCGGAATCGCGTGCCACTCTCCCGCCTGCAGCGCGGCGGGTTCGAAGATCAACGCCGGCTTCGGACGGCACAGCGTGAAGGTGGTGTGCGCGCGGATCGCCGGCCCGAGCACTTGATGACTGTCGGCATCGAGACCCGAGGGCAGATCGACGGAAACGACATCGAAGCCTTTGCGCGTCAGGTCCTGGATCACCCGCCCGGTCAGACCCCGAACCGCTCCGCGAATCCCGGTTCCCAGAAGCGCATCGATGACCAGGGCCCGTTCGGGGATCCGTTCGAGGCAACGCTCCCAACCGAGCTCGTCGGCGATGCATTCGAGGTCCATCGATTCCTGGCGCGCACGCTCGAGGTTGACGGCGGCATCGGCGCTCAACTCATCCGGTTCGGCCAGCACGACGGCGTAGACAGGCACGCGCGCGACGGCGAGGTGCCGGGCGATGACCAGACCGTCTCCGCCATTGTTCCCCTTGCCGCACACGACGGCGACGGTGCGCTCCGCGAGGTCCGGCA
>WVWW01000041.1:0-2254 GCA_011773795.1 Acidobacteriota bacterium | reverse complement strand
CGTGCTTGTCCGCCGCACGCATCTGTTCGCCTGTGAGAATCTTCATCGAACCCGCTCCTCGCTCCCACCGAGAGTCAAGATAGTTCTCCGCTCTCGGCACGGTCAAGGAGGGCCAGATCGACCTTTTCAGTCCCTGGTTGAAGGCGTTTCCGGACCAAGACCAGCGGACGTGGATGGAGTGCGTGTGCAGGCACACCCGGAAAAGCGGTGACGGGGCAGCGAGCCTCGGTTCGTCCCGGGATCCCCGGTCGAACGGGACCGCGACGATCAGCTCGGCGTTTCAAGAGACGCGCCTTGTACGTCGACGTTTTCGGGCGCCGGGACTGCTACCATCTTTCCCTTTGGAGGTCTCATGGCGCTGCGCTTCCTCACGGCCGGCGAGTCCCACGGTCCGGCACTCCAGGTGATCGTGGAGGGCCTGCCGGCCGGGATCCGCATCGATCCGGACCGTGTCGACGGCGAGCTGAAGCGCCGGATGGGCGGTTTCGGCCGCGGCGGTCGGATGGAGATCGAACGCGACCGCGTCGAGTGGCTGGCCGGAGTGCGTTTCGGGAAGACGCTCGGCTCGCCGGTCGCGATGCAGATCTCGAATCTCGATCACGCCAACTGGTCGGATGCGATGTCGCCCCTCGGACCCGTGCCCGAGGGCGACAAGGCGCGTCGCGTGACGCGTCCGCGGCCCGGCCACGCCGACCTCGCCGGGTCCCTGAAGTACGACACGCATGACGCTCGCGACGTCTTCGAACGTTCGAGCGCACGAGAGACGGCGGCACGGACGGCCGCCGGTGCCCTGGCCAAGCTGCTGCTGGAGACGGTCGGTATCAAAGTCACGAGCCATACGGTGGCTGTCGGTGAGGTACAGGCGCCGGCGCTGGCCGATGCCGCGTTCGACGCTCTTGCCGCGCTGACCGACGAAGCACCGATGCGCGTGCTCGACGATGCGACGATGCAGGCGATGATCGATGCCGTGAAGAAGGCCCAAGCGGACGGAGAGTCGATCGGCGGCCAGTTCGAGGTGCTGGCTCGCGGGGTTCCTCCCGGTCTCGGGAGTCACGTGCACTGGGATCGACGGTTGGACGGCCGGCTCGCCGGTGCGCTGATGTCGATCCAGGCGGTCAAGGCCGTGAGCGTAGGCGAGGGTGTCGAGGGCGCGACGCGGCCGGGGAGTGAGCACCACGACACCATCCTGCATTCGGCAGAGCGCGGTTTCGAACGCCCCACGAATCGTGCGGGCGGGATCGAAGGCGGGATGAGCAACGGCGAAACGATCCGCTGCCGTGGTTGGCTCAAGCCGCTGGCCACTCTTCCCAGGCCGCTCGAATCGGCAGATCTCGTGACGAAGCAGCCCTTCGAAGCGGTCCGAGAGCGAACCGACACCATCCCGATCGTTGCCGCAGGCGTCGTCGGAGAGGCGATGGTGGCCTGGATCCTGGCCGAGGAGCTCCTGATCAAGTTCGGCGGCGACTGCGTCCGTGAGCTGCGGCGCACCGTCGACGCCTACCGCCGGCAACTGGCAGAGTACTGAGCTGAAAAAAGAAGGGGGCGATAACCGTGGTCATCGCCCCCAAGCAGGGCAGCCGGGTACTCCCCCTCGCGGGGGAGGTGGGCTACTCAGCTGCCTTATGGACGGCCGGGCGGCCGATCCAATCCCCCCCGGTCATTCTCGGCCACCGGCGCACCGCCCGTTTGGTTCGAGCGTTTTTGATAACTCACGAACCGAGTTGAAATTACGGTGGAAGCCAAACAGAGTAAAGCGAGGAAACAGGACGGATCTTCGCTTTTTGAGGACGGATTGTGACCGCCGGCGCAACGCCGGCGGTCGGAGGGGCTATGCTAGTCGGATGCTGGTCGCTCTCCCCGGTGAACCGCCACCCTGGCACGGGTCAAGACTCCAACGGTAGGCGAAAGCAGGATACCTGCCGGAGAAAACCCCGACAGGCGGTAGGTAGGAGGAGCCGATCAAAGACCGGTTCCAATGTATCGAGGTCGGGCTACAATTCGCCGGAGAGAGCGACCAGCACCCGATAGGCATATTTTCCCTTACGATCTGAATTTAGAAGCGTTCTTTTTCCGAACGGACCCCGGACCCGGATGGGGCCTTGTTGACGGGCAGCACCATACCCCTGGAATGAAACCGATGTCAAGGGAAAAGTCCAAGATGAGGGATCCGCAGGCTCCCGAGGCACAAAATGTGGGGGGGCCGATTACGATCGACAGCCTCGTGGCTGGGGGCCGCGGGGTCGGCCGATTGGAC
>WVWW01000314.1 GCA_011773795.1 Acidobacteriota bacterium | reverse complement strand
GGGTTTGGAAGGAACGGAAGGTGGAGTCCATCGAGATCCGCAGCGCTTCCGCTGCGTGCGAAGAACGGGAAGCCGTGCGTGTTGCCGGCGAGATGTCGGCGCCGGACAACGCGTTCCTTCGTGGCCTTCTGAGCGGCATCCGGTGCGGTGTCGCCGCCGTCGACCGNNGTCCTGATCAACCGGCACGGTTGCGAGATCCTCGGGTTCGACCAGTCGCCGCCCGCCGGCGTCGCCGTTTCCTCGGCGCTCGCCGATCATCCCAATCTGGTCCGCGTTCTGAGCGAGGCGTTCGAACTCGCAACGCTGCCCAACCGCGCCGAACTCGATCTCGGTCCCGGACGCCGCGAGGGCACGCGGATCGGCTTCACCGTGTCGCACGTCCGCGGGGACGATGGCGAATGCGCGGGCGCCGCGGTCTTTTTCAAGGATCTCACCCGGATCGAACGCTCCGAGGAGCAGAAAAGGCTCAAAGACCGCCTGGCCGCGCTCGGCGCGATGGCCGCGCGACTCGCGCACGAGGTGCGCAATCCGCTGGCCTCGATCGAGGTCACCTGCGGGCTGCTGCGCCGGCGCCTGGGCGACGAGCCGGCCGGACGTGACCTCGTGGACAGGATCACCGAGGAAGTCCGTCGCCTGAACGCGACCGTGACGTCGAGCCTCGAATTCGTCAAGCCGGTGGCGTCGAACTTCCGGCACGGCGAGCTCCTCCCGCTGATCGAGCAATCGATCCTGGTCGCCGAAGGACGCCGGGCGTTCCCGGGCGCCACGATCCGCATCGCCAGAACGTGCGAGGTCCCCGCGTTCCGGATGGATCGGGACCAACTCAGGCAAGTGTTCGAGAACTTGACGATCAACGCGGCCGAGGCCGCCGGGGAATCCGGTGCGGTCGAGGTCGAGATCGAGCGCGTGCCCGCGCCCGCGAGCGCGAGCGATCAGGACACGTGGGGCGGATTCGACGAACTCGTCGTCGTGCGCATCGCCGACGACGGGCCGGGAATCGGCGACGAGGTCAAAGAACGGATCTTCCACCCGTTCTTCACCACCAAACAACAGGGTTCGGGCGTCGGCCTTTCGACGGTCAAGAAGATCGTCGACAGCCACGGCGGCCTGATCGACGTGGACCGTTCTCCGCTCGGCGGGGCGCGCTTCACG
>WVWW01000245.1:982-1119 GCA_011773795.1 Acidobacteriota bacterium | reverse complement strand
CGTGTTCGAGCTGGCGGGCAAGTACGGGATCCGCATCATCGCGATGGAGGTGACGCACGAGTCGCACATCGACGAGGTTCTCGACGCACTGCGCACGTCCGGCAACGCGACCGGTGTGATGCTCCAGATCGGGACCC
>WVWW01000245.1:586-838 GCA_011773795.1 Acidobacteriota bacterium | reverse complement strand
TGCGGGGCATGAAGACCAACCTCGGCGATCCGCACCGCAACTTCGTCGACTTCGCGCACGTGCCGGTGGTCAAGCGCCTGACGCGGCTGCCCGTGTGCATCGACCCGTCGCACTCGGTCGGCAGTCGGGCGCTGGCGCCCGACGGGTTGCTGGACGTGTTCCACGTGACGGCGCAGGGCGTGATCGCCGGAGCCAACGTGGTTCTCGTCGACTTCCACCCGAGGCCCGAGGAGGCGCTCTGCGACGGGCCCC
>WVWW01000245.1:315-532 GCA_011773795.1 Acidobacteriota bacterium | reverse complement strand
CCCAGGCGCTACTCGTCGAGGAGCTCCCGCGCTTCCTCGAGGATGTGCAGATCGTGCGAGAGGCTTACGAGACGCGCCGTCGGCGCGTCGCAATTCCCCCGACGGAGTAGTGCAACGGCGAGCCGACGCGCTCGCTGACAGAGTCCGACGATGTCCGGCGCCCCGTGGGGCGATCCGGTAGATCGCGAGTTCGGATTCGGGGAAATCGGTGGCACGA
>WVWW01000245.1:0-166 GCA_011773795.1 Acidobacteriota bacterium | reverse complement strand
GACCGCGTGGTTCGCGCGCGTTTCGACGGACAGCGCTTTCGCGTTCCCTCCCGGGTCTACTCCGCGCCCGCCATCGTCTACCCGGGGCTCGACGCCAAGCTCTCCGACCTGCGTGGCGTGCTCGTGCGGCTCGGATACCGCGCCTCGCGGGATGCGAAGAGCGTCT
>WVWW01000244.1:1616-1953 GCA_011773795.1 Acidobacteriota bacterium | reverse complement strand
CGACCCCGGCAAGCAACGCGCCGAAGCGCCGGTCTCCAGGCCCCAAGCAGAGCCTTTGCGGGATGCCGGCGGTGACGGGCGCACGAACGTCCACGGCGCGCGCGATCGTGACTTCAACAAAGCCGTTGCCGGCGTCGTCGTCGTCACGGGCCCGTTGAACGGTCGAGAGCCGAACCCGGTCGATCCCGGCTCGATCGACGAGATGGAAGCCATCGCGGGGCACGCACGCTTGAAGTACAGCCGGGCGCGCGACGACTTGGCTCACGTTCATCCTGCATACCCCCCGCCCGCGTTCAACACCGAGGCGTACGACGAGATCGACGAGAACGGTTTCCGT
>WVWW01000244.1:284-1551 GCA_011773795.1 Acidobacteriota bacterium | reverse complement strand
CTCAATCAAGGCGCCGTTCCGCCGCCCGGTGCGGTGCGCATCGAAGAGTTGATCAACTACTTCGACTACGACTACGTTCAAGCCGACGGCGGCGTGCCGTTCGGCATCGACGTCGAGGTCGGCGAGGCGCCGTGGAACCCGCGCCACCGTTTGGCCCGCATCGGTCTGAAGGGCCGCGAGCTGGCCGCACGCAACCGTCCCGCGTGCAACCTCGTGTTCCTGATCGACGTATCCGGCTCGATGAACGCGGCCAACAAGCTGCCGCTCGTTCAACGCTCGATGAAGATGCTCGTCGACGAGCTGAACACGCGCGATCAAGTGTCCATCGTCGTTTATGCCGGCGCGGCGGGGCTCGTGCTGCCGCCGACCGCAGCCGCGGACCGCGCGGCGATCCGCCATGCCATCGACTCGCTGCGTGCCGGAGGCAGCACCGCCGGGGGAGCCGGCATCCGCCTGGCCTACCAGCAGGCGCGCCGCTCGTTCATCGAAGGCGGCGTCAACCGCGTCGTGCTCGCCACCGACGGCGATTTCAACGTCGGCATCAGCGATCGAAGCTCGCTGATCGATCTGATCGAAAAAGAGGCGCGCACCGGCGTCGCCCTGACCGCGCTCGGTTTCGGCATGGGCAACCTCAAGGACTCGCGTCTCGAGCAACTCGCCGACCACGGCAACGGCAACTACGCCTACATCGACAGCCTCCGCGAGGCCCGCAAGGTGCTCGTCGAGGAAGCGGGCGGCACGCTCGTCACGATCGCGAAGGACGTCAAGATCCAGGTCGAGTTCAACCCCGCCGAGGTCGCGGCGTACCGGCTGATCGGCTACGAGAACCGTGCGCTTCGCGACGAAGACTTCAACGACGACACCAAGGACGCGGGCGAGATCGGCGCCGGCCACACCGTCACCGCGCTGTACGAGATCGTCCCGCGCGGGCTTCGTCATCCGTCCCCCTCGATCGACCCGCTCAAGTACCAGCAGCCGCGTCACGAACGCCACGAGTCCGTGCACTCGGGTCACGCTTTGACCGAAGCCGCGAGCTCGGGCGAGTTGTTGACGGTCAAGATCCGCTGGAAAGCGCCGGACGGCAATCACAGCCGGCTTCAAGAGCTCGCCGTGGTCGATCGCGGGCGCGGTCTCCAAGCGGCCAGTGAAGACTTCTGCTTCGCCGCCGCGGTTGCCGGGTTCGGGATGCTGCTGCGCGACTCGCAGCATTCCGGCGATCTGACCTTCAACGACGTGATCGCACTGGCCGAGAGCGGTCTGGGACGCG
>WVWW01000244.1:0-185 GCA_011773795.1 Acidobacteriota bacterium | reverse complement strand
CCCGCAGCGTCAAACGTCACGAACGGCGTCACGCCGCCAACTGATTCGGTCTCTGAAGAGGTCCCGACCGGCTTTTTTTTCGGTCTTGCCGGTCGGGGCCTTTCTCTTTAGATTGGGCGCGGGATGGAGCCGCGTTCCCAGCTCGAACGCTTCGTGGTGTGGGCCCTGGCCGTGATCGCGGTCGT
>WVWW01000267.1:324-1442 GCA_011773795.1 Acidobacteriota bacterium | reverse complement strand
ATGCCCCACGGTCTGCGGTTGGAAGCGAAGTAGATCCATTCGCCGTCGGGCGACCAGATCGGGTTCATGTTGTACTCGGTGAAGGTCAGGCGCGTTTCCGTGCCGCGCGCGAGATCCATCACCCAGATGTCGCCTTGGACGGAGTACGCCACCTTGGTCTCGTCCGGCGACAGTTTGGGCGTCCACAAACCGGTGGCCAGGCGACCGACGAGGTCGAGGGGAGATCCGTCCTCGGCATACCAGCGCAACTGGGTTCCGCCGGCGACGCCGCTGTGGAAGATCAGCGTTCCTTCGCCGGACGCGCTGAACTGCGCGAGCTCGGCGTTGGAATAGGCAACGTTGCGCATCAGAGGGATCGGATCTCCGGTGAGCTGCAGCCGATCGGGATCGAAGGGATGCGCCAGCACGATCCCCTCGCGCCAGTACAGGAGGTGCCCGCTCCGCGTGTATTGCAGGGACGAGTTGGCGCGCAGGATGCGCGTCGTCTCGCGGGATTCGAGATCGACCACCTCGAGGGTGCTCTCGTCGCCCTCGACGTTCCCCTCGCCCGTCTGCCGCACGAACAGCACCCGCTTCCCTCCCGGAAGAAAGGAAGGCCAGCGGTGGCTGAAGTCCGCCTCGCCGAGCGTGGTGAGCGGCTCGGCATCTCCGCCGCCGGCGGCGACCTGGAAAAGCGCGCCGCGACCGCTGCCGGCCCCCCGGCTGAACACGATGACTCCGTCGGGACCCCAGGCACCGCCTCGCGATCCGGGAGCGTCGCAGATCGTCTGCGGCGCGACGCCGGCGGAGGTGACCCGCTTGAGTTTCTCATCGACGAAAAAGGCCACGTGCGCAGAGTCCGGCGACCAGAACGGGTAGACGCCGCCCGCCGAGCCCTCGACCTCGCGCGGCTCCACGTCGTCGAGAGCGCGGATGTAGAGCTTGCTCTCGCCCGACTCGTCGACCGCAGCGAAAGCGATCTTGGTTCCGTCCGGCGAGATTGCGAGGCCCTCGCGCGGGGAGAGCGTGGTCCCCGCGGGGGGAAGGACCGAGACCGTCGCGAAGCGGGTCGGCGCCTGCGGCCGCGCGTACCACAGGCCGAAGAACGCCAGCGCCGCGATCGTTGCGGCGGCGACGGC
>WVWW01000267.1:0-220 GCA_011773795.1 Acidobacteriota bacterium | reverse complement strand
GACAGCTGCGGATCAGCCGGTCGAGCGCCGGCGGCGTCAGCGGCTGGATGGTCGAGATCGATCGCGCGGGGTGCTCGAGGATCGCCGCCATCAGGCTGACGCGGCTCTTGCCCTCGAACGCCTTCTTGCCGGTGACCATCTCGTACAGCAGCATGCCGAAGGCGAAGATGTCGGTGCGCGGATCCGCCTCGCGGCCTTCGAGCTGCTCGGGGGACATGTA
>WVWW01000044.1 GCA_011773795.1 Acidobacteriota bacterium | reverse complement strand
GAAACGACCGAGGCGAACGTACGCCTCGGCGCGCGCGGCGAGCGCCGTGACGGTCCCGGGATTCGCGGCGAGGAACGGTTCGAGGTCGTCGATGGCGGCCTGCCAGCGCCCCAGACGAGCTCGGGCGATCCCGCGTTGCAGTCGTGCCTGCGGGTAGTTCGGGACGAGCTCGATCGCTCGATCCAGATCGGCGAGCGCATCGGCGTAACCGGTCTCCCGGATGCGCAACATTGCACGGCCGGTGAGCGACTCGGCCGCGCCGGGCTTACACCGCAACGCCTCGTCGAAGTGACGTGACGCGATGTCCGGCCGATCGTCGTCCAGCGCTTCGAGGGCCAGGCTGTGATGGGCCAACCAGGAATCGGGATTGTGCTCGATCGTGTGCGTCCACAAGCTCGTCGTGTTGCGGTAGGCGTGGGTCTGGTTCCAGGTCAACACGCCGAGCGTGGCCAGCAGCCCGACCCCGATGGCCGCGCGCTGTCGCGCCGTTCCGGGTAGGTGGCGTCCGAGGAGCTCGCTCGCGAGTGCCAGGATGCCGATACTCGCGAGGTATGCGAAGTGATCGGCCACGAACGCATAGCGGAACCAGTAGACGTCGAACAGGCCCAGCGCCGGAGCCACCAGGACGCCGTAGACCGCAAGCGCCAGGACGGTCGTCCGATACCCGCGCCTCCAGGCGACGAAACAGACGATGAGCCCGGCGAGCGCCAGCGGCGGCCAGGCCCAGGCTTGCCAGCCGGTGAGCTCCCAGCGGTGGTAGTTGAACACCAGCGGATAGGGAACGACGAGCTTGTACGGGTAAAAGAACACGGCGCGGCTGGCGATCAGCAAGCGTTCGGTCCACGAGAACCCGAAGTCGGTTCCGACCACCGCGGCCATGCCCCGCTCCAGACTCACGGCGATCCAGCCCAGCGCGACGCCAACAGCGGCGAACGGGATCAGCGGCATTGCGTCCGCGGGGCGAAAGCGCCCGCGGCGGAGATAGACGAGAGCCGGTAAGACGAACAGCGCGGTGGCGACCGCGGTCTTGCTCAACACCGCCGCTGTGAACAGGGCGAGCGCGACCACGTAAAGCGTGGGGTAGATACGTTTCGTGCGCACTGCGTGTGCAAAGGCAAGCATCGAGCCCATGCCCAGCGCGCCGGATAACACGTTCTTCAGCTCGGTGATCCAGGCGACCGACTCGACGTGCACCGGGTGCAGCGCGAAGGCGAACGCGATCCACCACGGGAACCGCAGGTCGATACGGACGAGCAGCAACCCGAGCAGGATCGCAGTCAGCGCGTGAAGCAGCACGTTGACGGTGTGGTAGCCGACAGGATTCGAGCCCCAAAGCACGTGTTGAACGCGAAACGCGCTGAACAGCAGCGGGTAGTACTGCAGACGCGCCTCGCCGGTCCAGATCGCGGCCCACCCTTGCTCGCCGGTGACGGCGGGATTCTCCGTCACCCAGTCGTTGTCGTCCCAGATGAACCCGCCGGACAGCGCGGGTAGGTAGGCAACAAACGTCGCGGCCAGCAGGGCCAGGACGATCGGGATCGTCCGGCGTGAGGAACGCTCGCCCATGGGGCGGAGACTAGGTCAGACCCAGCGGGCAGGCAACCCCGGTGCCGCCGAGCCCGCAATAACCCCCGGGGTTCTTCGCCAGGTACTGCTGGTGATCGTCCTCGGCGAAGTAGAACTCTCCCGCGTCGAGGATCTCGGTCGTGATCGCTCCGTGACCGGCGGCGCGCAGCTGCTGCTCGTACGCCGCGAGCGACGCCTCGGCGGCGACACGCTGAGCATCGTCGTAGACGTAGATCCCCGAGCGGTACTGCGTCCCGTGATCGTTGCCCTGGCGCATCCCCTGCGTCGGATCGTGGTTTTCCCAGAAGATCTTGAGCAGGGCTTCGTAGCTCGTCTTCTCCGGGTCGTAGACCACGCGCACGACCTCGTTGTGACCGGTCATGCCGGTGCACACCTCGCGATAGGTCGGGTTGGGGGTCGATCCGGCCGCGTAGCCGACGGCGGTCGAGTGCACGCCGTCGGCCTCCCAGAACTTGCGCTCGGCGCCCCAGAAGCAGCCCATCCCGAACATCGCGAGACTCATGCCCTCGAACGCGGCGTCGAGCGGCGTCCCGAGCACGAAGTGCCGGGCCGCCACGCGCATCTTCTCGGTGCGCCCGGGAAGGGCCTCGGACGGTTCGGGCATCTCGAGTTTCTTGCGGCCGAAGAGCATGAGATTCATCGTAACCAACCGGCTGGCATTTGGCGAGGAAGGACTCCAGATTGGCCGGGATGGTGACCTGCCCCAAGTGCTCCTTCGCCGTAACGCCGCCCGCGGTCGAGTGCTTGCGCTGCGGTGTGGTTTTCGCGCGGCTCGAGGAAGGTGCCGGGCGCTCGTTGTCGAGGGTGATCGTGACCACCGGGGACGCCCCCGTGACCGGACGGATCGACGCCGACGTGCGGACAACGCTGCTGATCGGCGGGCTGCTCGCCGTGCTCGTGATGGCCTTCCCGTTCCCGCGCTTCGTGTTCGGCTACATGGGCATCCTGTTGCACGAGTT
>WVWW01000050.1 GCA_011773795.1 Acidobacteriota bacterium | reverse complement strand
TGGCCCTGCTCGTCGGCCTGGCCGACGGCGCCTGGGCGAACTCCGCGCGCGACGCCGCGAACAGGATTCACGCGGACTGGCGGGACAAGGGCGTGCAGGTGTGGTTCCAGGGTCACTGGGGCTTCCAGTGGTACATGCAGGAACAGGGGCACCGGCCGTTCGACATCCGGGACCCGCAGGTCTCGCCCGGCGACGTCCTCGTGCTCCCGACGAACAACACGAACGTGCGCCGGCTGGATCCGCGCCTGGCGAGCGAGCTGGCGCCGCTCGACGTGCGGACTCACGGCTGGCTCTCGACGATGAACCTCGACGTCGGCGCGGGGTGCTACTCGCACCTATCCGCACCGCTGCCCTTCGCCTTCGGTGCGGCGGGAAGCGAACGCTACATCGTTCTCCGTGCGGAACAACCGATCCGCGGCCGCCCGGTCCGCCCGTCACGGTAACCTGTCACCGATGAGACTCCTGTCGCTCTCCATCTTGACGCTCGGGTTGCTCGCCTGCGCGGCCGCCCCCGAGCCGCTCGACGCACCCGTCGGCCTGCCCGTGCCCGACCGCCTGAAGGAGATGGACCCCGACCTCGTCGACCGCATCGAGCAGCGGCTGGCGGCGCTTCGCAGGCAGCCGCAGGGCCCGGGCAACTGGATGGGGCTCGGTCTGCTGTACGAGGCCCACGAGATCTACGAGCCCGCGCTCGAGTGCTACGCGCGGGCCGTCGAGCTGGATCCGGAGCAGCCCCGCGCCTGGTATCACCTGGCGTTGATGCAGAACGAGGCCGGCGATCTCGAGTCCGCGGTCGGCTCGCTCATGCGGGTCGGCGACCTCGAAACGGGCTACGCCCCGGCGAGGTGGCGCCGGGGTTTTCTGCTGCTGGAACTGGGCCGGCTCGACGAAGCCGACGGGGCGTTCCGCGAGGCGCTCGAGGTCGCCCCGCGCGACGTCGCCGCGCAGGCCGGGCTCGCGCGGGTCGCGCTCAACCGCGGTGAACCGGCCGAGGCCGCACGAATCCTCGAAGAGTTGCTGGCGGCGGGTGCCCGGCATGCGTACCTCCACCACCTGCTGGGTGAGGCTTACCGGCAGCTCGGGCAATGGGAGCGCGCGGAGATCGAGTTGATGAAGGGGCGCGAGAGCCAGGCCGTCTGGCACGACCCGTGGGCGCTGGAGGCGCTGAACCACCGGATCGAGTACTACACGTTGCTCACCGCGGCGGGAGGCACCTCCGACGGCGGGCAGCCCGATGCCGCGATTCCCGTCCTGGAGCAGCTGTTGCGCAAGAAGCCCGACGACCGGAGGACACTCTCCAGCCTCTCGCGCGCCTACCTGAGGACAGGCCGTACCGACGACGCCCTGGCGTTGCTGGATCGGATGCGCGAGCTCTACCCGGATCACTTCGAGGCCGAGCTGAACCTGGCCGGCGCGCACGAGTTTCTCGGCGACCTCGATCGGGCGCTCGGGCATGCCGATCGCGCGATCGAGCTCAACCCCGACTACGCCGCATCCTACCGGCGCCGCGCGTCCATCCTGCAGCGCCAACGCAGGCTGGACGCCGCCGCGGACGCTTACGACCGGGCCGTCCGCCTCGCGCCCAACGATCGTGCGGCGTGGCGCGCGCTCGGCGACTGCCGCCTGCAGCTCAGGCAGTGGGAGGCCGCGGCGGCCGGTCTGGAGCACGCCCGTCGGCTGGATCCGGAGGACGCCGAGGTGCTGTCCAAGCTGGGCTTCGCCCGGATGGAGCTGGGCGATCTCGAAGGGGCCGAGGCCGTGCTTCTGCAAGCGGTCAGCCTCGCCCCGGAAGACGCGCGCGCGGCCAACCTGATGCTCGCCCGGATCCGACAACAGCTGCCGCGGAAGAGCGAGCCCGATGATCGCTGACGGCATGTCGCGACTCCTGCCCCTCGTCCTGGTGTCGATCGCGGTTTCGTGTGCCTCGACCGGCGACGGCGAACGCTGGTTCGAGGAGGTCGCGCAGGAGCGCGGGCTCACGTTCGAGCACCGTTCGGGACACGAGACGGAGCACTACATGCCGGAGGCGATGGGCGGGGGCGCCGCGCTCTTCGACATGGACGGTGACGGTGACCTCGACGTCTACCTGGTGCAGAGCGGGAGCCTGATCCGGGCGGCCGACGAACAACCGTCCAACCGGTTGTACCGCAACCGCGGGGACGGTCACTTCGAGGACGTCACGGAGGGCAGCGGCGCCGACGATCGCGGCTACGGGATGGGCGTCGCCGCCGCCGACTACGACCTGGACGGGGATGTCGACCTCTACGTCACGAACCTCGGACGCAACACGCTCCTGCGCAACGAAGGCGACGGCACGTTCACGGATCGTACCGAGGCATCCGGGACCGGGCACTCGGGGTGGACCACCGGCGCGGTGTTCTTCGAACTACGACCTGGACGGCGACGAGGATCTCTACGCGGTGAACTACATCTACTGGTCCGAGGAGAACGAGAACGACTGCTACGGGCCCGTCGGCGAGCCGACCTACTGCGGCCCGCGCAGCTACAACGCACCCGCCGCGGACGTCCTGTACCGCAACGAGGGGGACGGCACCTTCACGGACGTCACGGTCGAGGCGGGGATCGATCGCGACTTCGGCAACGGTCTCGGCGTGGTCAGCGCCGACTTCGACGGGGACGGGCGCCTCGACGTGTTCGTCGCCAACGACGGCAGTTTGAACCAGCTCTGGGTCAACCAGGGTGACGGCACCTTCCGCGACCTGGCGCTCGTCCGAGGCTGTGCGGCGGACCAGGACGCGCTGGCCAAGGCCGGCATGGGGGTCACGACCGCCGACGTCGACGACGACGGCGATCTCGACCTGCTGGTCTGCAACCTTTACGAAGAGGGGGACTCCTACTTCCGCAACGAGGGCAACTTCTTCACCGACGTGACGGCGCTCGCCGGCCTCGGCGTGACGCCGCGTCTGTTCACCCGGTTCGGCCTCGGGTGGGTCGATTTCGACAACGACGGTTACCTCGACCTGTTCGAGGCCAACGGTCGCGTGAAGTACCAGTCGAACCTCTGGTCCGACGACCTCTACGCCGAGCCGAACCTGCTGTTCCGCGGGCTGCCCGGCGGCCACTTCGAGGAGGTCCTCCCGCGCGGAGGGACCTCGGAGGCGTTGATCGCCACCAGCCGGGCGACGGCGTTCGGCGATCTCGACGGCGACGGTGGGATCGATATCGTGATCGTCAATCGCGACCTCGCGGTGCATTTGCTGCGCAACGTCGTGCCCGGCCGCGGCAACTGGATCTTCTTCGACTTACCCGGCGCTCCCGAGGGGACCGTCGTGACCGCGACCGTCGAGGGGCGGCGCGTTCGCCGCGACCTGCGACGCGGCTACAGCTACCTCGCGGCCAACAGCCCGCTCGTGCACTTCGGTCTCGGGAAGGCGCGGCGGGTCGAGGATGTGATCGTTCGCTGGATCGACGGGACGGTCGAATCGTTCGGCGGGTTCGAAGCCGGCCGGCGCGTCCCGCTGCGGCGCGGCTCCGGCCGCGATGGGGGACACGATGATCCGTGACCCGCGGATCCGCCGGCCCGTCGCGATCTTCGTGATCGCGTGGCTCTCGCTGCTCTCCGCGGGGACGCGAGCCGACGAGCGCTCCGAGCGGATCGACGCGATCCTCGACCGCTGCTACCCGGCGGACGGCCCCGGGGCCGCGGTCATCGCCGTCCGCGGCGGCGAGGTCGTTTACCGCGGCGCCCGCGGCATGGCCGACCTCGAGAACGGGCTGCCGCTGACGCCGGAGTCGGTCTTCCGGCTGGGTTCGATCACCAAGCAGTTCACCGCGGCGGCGATCCTGCTGCTGGTCGAGCGCGGCGAGCTGTCGCTGTCGGATCGGCTGACCGAGTTCCTTCCCGATTACCCCGTGCACGATCCGCAGATCACGATCGAGCACCTGTTGACGCACACTTCGGGAATCTTCAACTACACCGACATCCCCGGGTACATCCGGGAAGGCGTGCGCCTGGACGTCACGGTCGGCGAGCTCATCGACGGCTTCAAAGACCAGCCGCCGAAGTTCGCGCCGGGCGAGCGGTTCAGCTACAGCAACTCCGGGTACGTCCTGCTGGGTGCGATCATCGAGACGGTTTCCGGGCAGAGCTACGAGGAATTCATCCGGCGAAACGTCTTCGAACCGCTGGGCATGAAGCACAGCTACTACGGCAGCCACACACGGCTCATTCCCCGTCGTGCGCGGGGCTACGACGGTAGCCCCGGCGAGTGGTCGAATGCGGACTTCATCAGCATGACGCACCCCCACGGTGCAGGCGGTCTGCTCTCCACCGTCGACGACCTGGCGATCTGGGACGCCGCGCTCTACACGGACAGGCTGCTGCGGCCGGAGTCCGTCCGGAAGATGATGCGTGGGTTCACGCTGAACGACGGCTCCGGGTCACCGTACGGCCTGGGCTTCGGCATCGGCTCGGTCCGGGGCCGCAGCGCGGTCTTCCACGGCGGCGGGATCCACGGCTTCACGACCTACGCGACCCGACTCCCCGACGAAAGAATCTACGTCGCCGTGCTGACCAACACCCCGGGGCTGCCGGCCGAACCCGGCTACGTGGCCAACCGCATCGCGGCGCTCGTCGCCGGCGATCCGTTCCGGGAGTTCAGGCGCATCTCGTTGTCGCCGGCGGTGCTGGGGGGCTATGTCGGCGTGTACCGCATCGACGAGACGACCGAGTGGATCGTCACCCTCGACGGCACCCGGCTCTACACCCAGCGCACCGGCGGCCAACGGACGCCCGCGTTCCCGCACTCGAAGACCGGTTTCTTCCACGAGAATTCGTTCGCGCACTTCGAGCTGGTCGAGGACGGCTCCGGTCAGGTCGTCGAGATGCTGATGTATGCCGACGGAGGCGACGAGCCCGAACGCGCGAAAAGAGTCCGCGAGACTCCGCCGCATTGACACGCCTCGGCCGGTACATCGGAACCGCGGCGCCGGCCTCCGGTCCGCGGCGGGCGACCGCGCGCGGTCGGAGCATTCATGGCCAACGACTGCCCCGGAGTTGACAGATCGGGTCCTGACCCATACCTTCTTGCGTGACCGGACCCTCCGGTCCTCGGCGCCCAACAGGGTCTGAAGCAAAAGACCGCGCCGCTGATCACGACTTCCCTACCTACTTCTGTTGTGTGGCTAGGCAAACGGCGGGCCCGTGTGTGCCGACGTGCACCGCACCGCCGGAGAAGAGAACCGTATGTCCGTCATTGAAGCGAACCCGATCAACGGGTTCCACGCATTCGACCTCGGCCCCTCCGTTCAGCGCGGCATCGCCGCGATGGGCTTCGACGAGCCGCGGCCGATCCAGAAGCAAACCATCCCCGCGGCCCTCGAGGGCCGCGACATCCTCGGCCTGGCCCAGACCGGCACGGGCAAGACCGCGGCGTTCGCGCTGCCGCTGCTCGAGCGGTTGATGGCGACGCGCGTTCGCGGCCGCGACCCCCGCGTCCTGATCGTCGCTCCGACCCGCGAGCTGGCCACGCAGATCGGCGACGAGATCGACAGCCTGGCCCGATTCACCCGCATCCGGACCGCCGTCGTGTTCGGCGGGGTCAAGCCGCGCGCGCAGATCGAGGCGCTGCGTTCGGGTCCCGAGATCGTCGTGGCCTGCCCGGGCCGGCTGCTCGACCTGCACGGCCAGGGCGCCGTGCGGCTCGACCGCATCGAGACGCTGGTGCTCGACGAGGCCGACCACATGTTCGACATGGGCTTCCTGCCCGACGTGCGCCGCATCCTCGCGGCGCTGCCGGAAGAGCGCCAGAACCTGCTGTTCTCCGCGACGATGCCGTCGGAGATCCGCAAGCTCGCCAAGAAAGTCTTGAACCGACCGCACGTCGTCGAGCTGGGTCACTCGAAACCGATCTCGACGATCGACCACGCGCTCTACCCTGTACGTCCGAACCGCAAGTTCGACATGCTCAACCACATCCTCGCGGAGGAGGGGTTCGTGCAGGCGATCGTGTTCACGCGCACCAAGCACCGCGCGAGACGGCTGGCCCGGCAACTCGACGCCGCGGGGCACCGCGCCGTCGCCCTGCAGGGCAACATGTCGCAGAACGCGCGTGACCGCGCGATGAGCGGCTTCCGCAAGCACGAGTACGACGTGCTGGTGGCCACCGACATCGCGGCCCGCGGCATCGACGTGGAGCAGGTCTCGCACGTGGTCAACTTCGACATGCCCACGACGCCGGAGGCCTACACCCACCGCATCGGCCGCACCGGACGAGCGGAACGAGACGGCCGCGCCTACACGCTGGTCGGGTCCGAAGACCTGGCGATGATCCGCGCCGTGGAGGCGCGCATCGCGGAACCGATCGAGCGCCGTTCGCTTCCGGGGTTCGACGAGGCCCCGACGCTGGTCGAGCACGGGGCCAAGCCGCGGAGCAACGGCCGCACGGGGCGCGGCGGACAGGCCGCGGCGAGCCGGCCGACCGGGCGTCGCCGTCGTCGTCGCCGACGCTCCGCCTGAACCGACGAGGCTGGTACTGTAGGCCGATGAAACCGATCGCCGCCGCCGGCCTGGCGCTCCTCGCCGTCTGTTGCGCCGCGCCCGGGCAGCCCGGTAGCGCCGCAACGGATGTCGACGTCGTCTTTGAAGAAGTAACCGCGGGGAGCGGACTCTCCTTCGACTTCGATCGAGCGCGCGGCGGCGGCCACTTCATGCCGGACAGCCTCGCGGGCGGCTGCGCGCTGTTCGACTACGACAACGACGGCGACCTGGACGCCTACGTCGTGCTGGGCCTGTTCGAAGAGGCTGCGGTGCATGCGGACGGCGCCAATCGACTCTTCCGGCAGGAACCCGACGGCAGCTTCACCGACGTCAGCGCGGCCTCGGGTGCGGCGGATCCGGGCTACGGGATGGGCGTGGCCGTCGGCGACATCGACAACGACGGCGACGCCGATCTGTTCGTCACCAACTACGGGCCCAACGCGCTCTACCGCAACAACGGCGACGGGACGTTCAGCGACATCACGGAGCCGGCCGGTGTGGGCGATCCGCGCTGGGGCGCGTCCGCGGGTTTCTTCGATTTCGACGGCGACGGATTCCTCGACCTGTTCGTGTCGAACTACCTGCAGTACCGGCCCGGTCCCGACGTGCGCGACGCCGCGGGACGGCCCGAGTACGCCGGACCCGAGTGCTGTCCGGGGACCGCGGACATCCTGTACCGCAACAACGGCGACGGGACGTTTCGCGACATCAGCGCGCAGGCAGGCATCGCCGAGGCACGCGGGAAGGGGCTCGGCGTCGGTTTCGCCGATCTCGACGGCGACGGCCGGACCGACGTCTTCGTGGCCAACGACGGCGAGGCGAACCGCGCCTGGGTCCACGACGGCGCCGGCGGGCTGCGCGACGCGGCGAGGCCGCTCGGCGTGGCGCTCAACGGATTCGGCGGGGCCGAGGCGAGCATGGGTGTCGTCGTTGCCGACCTGAACGGCGACGCACGCTCCGATCTGTTCCTGACCCACCTGTTCCAGGAGACCAACACGCTGTACCTGGCGGGGGAGGGCGGCCGCTTTGCCGACGCGACGTTCGGGAGCGGCCTCGGAAAGCAGAGTGCCGACTCCACCGGGTTCGGCGCGGCACCGTTGGACATCGATCGCGACGGGCGCCCCGAGCTGGCCGTCGTCAACGGACGGGTCCTCCGTGCGACGGGATACACCGGAAACGAGCACTGGCCGCCCTACGCCGAGGCGAATCTGCTGTTCTGGAACGAGGGAGACGGCCGTTTCCGCGAGGCCGGGGAGGAGTGCGGGCCGTTCTGCGACGTCGACGTCGGCCGGGGTCTCGCCGTCGGCGACGTCGACAACGACGGCGACCTCGATCTGCTGGCGACCACGGCCGACGGCCGGGTTCGCCTGCTCCGCAACGTCCACGCGAGCGACGCCCACTGGATCGGCTTCAGGCTGACCGACACGACGGGCCCTCGCGATGCGACCGGGGCCGTTGTCGAGGTGCGCGCGGGAGCGTGGACGCTCCGCGGCATCGTCGCGCCGGCGCAGAGCTATCTCTCCTCTCACGATCCGCGGCTACTGTTCGGTTTGGGTGCGGCAGGCTCGATCGATCGGCTAAGCGTTCGCTGGCCCGACGGAAGCGAGGAGCTCTTCGACGCTACCGGGATCGACCGCTATCATGAGCTGATTCGCGGAGAGGGGAACCCCGGATGACGCCTCGCACATGG
>WVWW01000303.1:1454-1659 GCA_011773795.1 Acidobacteriota bacterium | reverse complement strand
TACTTTCCCGGCGCCAGCCCCGAGCGGGTCGAGCAGCTGGTGACCGACAAGCTGGAGAAGGCGATCCAGGAGATTCCCCAGGTCGACGTCATCAACAGCCAGTCGAAGAACGGCGTGTCGATCATCATCGTCGACATCCAGGAGCGCTACAAGGTGATGCGGCCGATCTGGGACGACCTGCGGCGCAAGGTCGACCGGGTGCGCG
>WVWW01000303.1:597-1358 GCA_011773795.1 Acidobacteriota bacterium | reverse complement strand
ACCGACGCCGAGCTCAAGGAGGTCGCCGACGAGGTGCGCGACGAGCTGCTGCTGATCGACGAGGTGGCCAAGGTCGAGATCTACGGCGCCCAGGACGAGCGGGTCTTCGTCGAGTACAACAACGCGCGGCTGGCCGAGCTCGGCCTGTCGCCGGTCCAGCTGCAGTCGATCCTCGAGAGCCGCAACATCATCATCCCGGGCGGCGAGGTGCGCACCGACTTCGAGAAGATCGTCCTCGAGCCGTCGGGCAACTTCGAGTCGATCGACGACCTCAAGCGCACCATCATCAGTTTGCCGGGGCGAGACGAGCTGATCTACCTCGGCGACGTGGCGTCGATCTACCGGGGCTACCGCGACCCGCCGACGCGCAAGATGCGGGCCTCGGGCCGGTGCGGCCTGGCGCTGGCGATCTCGATGCGCGAGGGGGGCAACATCCTGGCGCTCGGCGAGCAGGTGCAGGAGACCATCGCGCGCCTGCAGCAGGCCTATCCGATCGGCATCGAGTTCGAGTTCACCCAGTTCCAGGCCGGCGAGGTCGAGAAGAAGGTCGACGACTTCGTCGGCAACCTGGTCCAGGCGGTGGTGATCGTGATGCTGGTGATGCTGGTGAGCCTCGGGCTGCGCACCGGCCTGGTGGTGGCCAGCCTGATCCCGATGGCGATCGTCATGAGCTTTCATCTTCATGGCGTTGTTCGACGTCGGCATCAACTCGATGTCGCTGGCGGCGCTGATCATCGCCCTGGGGCTGCTGGTCGACAACG
>WVWW01000303.1:299-544 GCA_011773795.1 Acidobacteriota bacterium | reverse complement strand
GCCGAGCTGCGCGTGCCGCTCCTGGTCTCGTCGCTGACCACCGCCGCCGCCTTTCTGCCGATCTTTCTCGCCAAGTCGGCGGTGGGCGAGTACACCGCCGCCCTGTTCCAGGTCGTGACCATCACCCTGCTGTGCTCCTGGGTTCTGGCGCTGACCATGATCCCGCTGTTCTGCGTCCTCTTTCTCAAGGTCGAGCCCAAGGGGGACGCCGGTTTCGATACCCGCTTCTACCGCGGATACCGCGG
>WVWW01000303.1:0-200 GCA_011773795.1 Acidobacteriota bacterium | reverse complement strand
CCGCTCGAGACCACCGAGAAGCTGGTGATCGAGGTCGAGGAGTTCATCCGCGAGCGGTTGCGGAAGAGCGAGAAAGAGATCGCCGGCGGCGAGGACGGGGTCACCAACTGGATGACCTTCATCGGCGAGGGCGCGCCGCGGTTCTTCCTCTCCTACGGCCCCGAGCAGGCGAGCCCCGAGTACGCCATCCTGGTGATCAA
>WVWW01000053.1:934-1152 GCA_011773795.1 Acidobacteriota bacterium | reverse complement strand
TGCGCGTGTACTGCTCGTGGCCCGGCGTGTCGGCGACGATGAACTTGCGCCGGTCGGTGGAGAAGAAGCGGTAGGCGACGTCGATGGTGATGCCCTGCTCGCGCTCGGCCGACAGCCCGTCGACGAGGAGCGCGAAGTCGAGATCGCCGCCCTGCGTACCCACCTTGGCGGAGTCGGCCTCGAGGGCCGCGAGGTGGTCTTCGAACACGAGGTGCGAT
>WVWW01000053.1:542-862 GCA_011773795.1 Acidobacteriota bacterium | reverse complement strand
GAAGTGGCCCTCCTGCTTCTTCTTCTCCAACGAGCTGACCCCGTCGTGGTCGGCCACCCGGTTCTGCCGCTCGGACGTGGTGGCGAGGAACAGCTCGCGGATGATCTCGGGCAGGGTGCCCGCATCGGACTCGATGGCCCCCGTGATCGGGTAGCAGCCGAGCGTCCGGAACCGCACGAGCCGCGTCTCGGGCTCCTCGCCGGGTTCGAAACGGAACCGGTCGTCGTCGATCACGATCAGTGCGCCGTCACGCTCCACCACCGGGCGATCCTTCGCGAAGTAGAGCGAGACGAGCGGGATGTTCTCGACGTGGATGTACT
>WVWW01000053.1:278-526 GCA_011773795.1 Acidobacteriota bacterium | reverse complement strand
CTGCCAGAGCTCGGGTCGCTGACGCTTGGGATCCCACTGGTGCTGGGGCGACCGGATCGAGAACACGCGCTCCTTGGCCCGCGACTTCTCCTCGTCGCGGCGTGCGCCGCCGAAGCAGAGGTCGTACCTCTTCTCGTCGAGCAGCTGCTTGAGACCCTCCGTCTTCCACAGGTCGGTGTGCAGCGCCGAGCCGTGATCGAACGGGTTGATGTCGCGAGCGATGCAATCGGGGTTGTGGTGGACGACGA
>WVWW01000053.1:0-206 GCA_011773795.1 Acidobacteriota bacterium | reverse complement strand
CGGTAGAAGGCCTTGATGGCGAGGTGCAGCATCACCGAGCTGTCCTTGCCGACCGAGTAGAGCATCGCCGGGTTGTCGGCCTCGGCCACCGCCTCGCGCATGATCTGGATCGCCTCGGCCTCCAGCCACTGCAGGTGGGTGAGCCGGGCGGCGCCGAGCGGCACACCGGCGGCGGTCGAAGTCGTCATGATGGGCAGCCCTTGCTC
>WVWW01000152.1:1141-3452 GCA_011773795.1 Acidobacteriota bacterium | reverse complement strand
CAGCACTGGCCGCGCTCCCGGTGGGAGAGTGGTCGGGCCCGATCCGGTCCGCCTACGGCCTGCACCTCGCCCGGGTGAGCCGGCGTGAGCCCGGCGAGCTGCCGACCTTCGAGCTGGCGCGTGACGTAGTCGAGCGCGAGTGGCGGGCCGAGCGCCGGGTCGAGGCCAAGGAGGCGTTCTATCAGGGTCTGAGCGAGCGCTATGACGTGGTGATCGAGGACTTCGTCGAGTCGGACGAGACCGCCGTCGCCGGTACCGCCGCCGGCCCGCCCGGCGACACCCACGCGTCCCGCTAGATCTCGACGATGCCAAGGCCCGTCTTCGCTCTCGCCGCTCTCGTCCCGGCCGTTTTGACCGCGACACCAACCGCCGCCCACGAGGTGCGCCCCGGCTACCTCGAGATCAAACAGACCGCCGCCGAAGCCTATGACGTCCTGTGGAAGGTGCCGGCCAAGGGCGATCTGCGGCTGGGGATCTACGCACGCCTGCCCCGGACCTGCGAGAACCTGCGACCGCCGTCGACCTACTCGGCGGGCGGCGCCTTCACCGACCGCTGGACGGCGGACTGTCCGGGGGGCCTGACCGGCCAGACGATCGTGATCGACGGGCTCGAATCGACCCTGACCGACGTCCTGGTGCGGTTCGAGCGGCTCGACGGCACGGTCCAGAGCGAGCTCCTTGCGCCCAAGAGCCCGTCCTTCGTGGTCGCGGCCACCCAGAGCTGGGCGGGGATCGCCGCGACCTATCTGGAGCTCGGCGTCGAGCACATCCTGCTCGGCATCGACCACCTGCTCTTCGTGCTCGCGCTGCTGATCCTCGTCGAGGGCAAGCGCCGCCTGATCGGCACCGTCACCGCGTTCACCGTGGCGCACAGCATCACCCTGGCCGCGGCCACGCTCGGTCTCGTGAACGTGCCGCAGCAGCCGGTCGAGGCCGTGATCGCGCTGTCGATCGTCTTTGTCGCGGCCGAGATCGTCCACGCCCGTCAGGGCAAGCCCGGAATGGCCCAGCGTTGGCCGTGGGTGGTCGCGTTCTCGTTCGGACTCCTCCACGGCTTCGGCTTCGCCGGCGCCCTGACCGAGGTCGGCTTGCCGGGGAAGGCGATCCCGCTGGCGCTGCTGTTCTTCAACATCGGCGTCGAGCTCGGCCAGCTCGCCTTCATCACGGTGGTCATCCTCGGCATTGCCCTGGCGAAGCGCTTGCCCGTCCCGCGGCCCGCCTGGGCCTGGCGGATCCCCGCCTACGGCATCGGTGCCATGGCGACCTACTGGACGCTGGAGCGGGTCAGCGGATTCTGCGGATGAGCACGTCCAGACCGTCACCGCTCTAGGAGACTCAACATGAAGAAGACGTTCACCCGTCGCAACGCCCTTCTCGCCACCCTCGCCCTCGCCCTGCTGGCGCCAACCACCGGTTCGCTCTGGGCCAAGGAAAAGCGCGAGCCGATCGAGAAGTTCCGCGCGCGTATCTTCGACTTCAATCGCGGCAAGGCGTCGTTTCTCGACATCGTGATCTACGAGTGGACTACGCCCGAGGAGCGCCAGGCCCTGCTCGAGACTTTTGTCGAGAAGGGCAGCGAGGCGCTCTATGACGCCCTGGGCCGGGTCAGCGTCAAGGGCTACCTGCGGCTGCCGCAAACCCTGGGCTACGACATGATGTACGCCTGGCAGGTCGAGGCCGAGGGCAAGCGCCGGATCGTCCTGGCCACCGACCGTCCGATGGGCTTTCTCGAGGTGATGGGCGGCTTCCGCAGCCGCGACTACAACGTCAGCCTGGTNNAAGGACACGAAGCAGATCGAGATCGAGTTCCGCGGCACCCGGCCGTCGCGGCTGACCAACATCACGCCGCAGCCGATCAAGAAGAAGAAGGGTTAGGTCGCGGCTGGGCCGAAGCGACGGGACCCCGCCCAGACCGCGATGGGACCAAGGTCCAATTGTGCGCAGGGCAATTCTCGAGTTTCCTTGCACCCATCCTGAGCAAAGCGAACGACTGCCCGGGTCCGCTCTCACCGGATGGAAGAAAAGGAGTTCGATATGCCCGATGGCGCCAATCTCGACCGCATCCAGATCATCAAGGGCTGGCTGGACAGCAAGGGCAAGACCCACGAGCGCATCTACGACGTGGCGGTCTCCGACGGCCGCGAGATCGGCGCCGACGGCCGCTGCAAGACGCCGGTGGGCAACACCGTCGACGTCGCCGACGCGAGCTACACCAACTCCATCGGCGACGCGGTGCTGATGGGCTACTGGAAGGACCCCGATTTCGATCCGGCCGAGCGCGCTTTCTACTACGTCCGAGTCATCGAGATCC
>WVWW01000152.1:290-1124 GCA_011773795.1 Acidobacteriota bacterium | reverse complement strand
AGATCCCCACGCCGCGCTGGACGGCCTACGATGCCAAGCGCTTCGGCATCGAGATGGCCGACGAGATCCCGATGACGGTCCAGGAGCGCGCCTACACCTCGCCGATCTGGTACACGCCGTGAACCCGAGCACATCCTAAAGGAGGGCAGGTATGAGAACCTCGAGCAGAACTAGCAACCTGATCGCGTTCGTGGCATGCGCCGCGCTCGTCGCAGTGCCGGGCGGTCCGGCGCTGGGGCAGGAATGGACGCTGGAGAAGGACCAGCTGGTCGAAGAGCCGAAGCCCTATTCGCCCTACGTCGATCAACACTTCCCGCAGCGGGTGTTCTTCGGCGATACCCACTTTCACTCCTCGCTTTCCGTCGACAGCGGCATGATCGGAAACACGCTCGACCTGGACACGGCCTTGCGCTTCGCCCGGGGCGAGGAGGTCCTGACCAACACCGGCCAGCGGGCAAAACTGATCCGGCCGCTGGACTTCCTGGTGGTCTCGGACCACGCGGAGTATCTCGGCATCGCCGATCTTCTCAACACCGCAGACCCGGAGCTGCTCGCGACCGAGGCGGGCCGCAAGTGGTACGAAGCCATGCAGGCGGGTGGCGATACCGCGATCGACGCNNGATCGACGCGACCATCGAGATGATCAGGGAATTCGGCGAGGGGAAGGCGTCGTTCCGCAACCCTAAGCTCGAGCGCAGCGTCTGGGAGCGGGTCATCGACACCGCCTCGGAGTACAACCAGCCCGGCACCTTCACCGCTCTCAACGGTTACGAGTACACCTCGGGCCCGGGCGGCAACAACCTGCACCGGATCGTCGTCTTCGCGGACGGGCCC
>WVWW01000152.1:0-175 GCA_011773795.1 Acidobacteriota bacterium | reverse complement strand
AGAAGACCGGCGGCCGGATCCTGGCGATCCCGCACAACCCCAACCTCAGCAACGGCGTCATGTTCGCGGAGACCGTCAACGGCAAGCCCATGACCCGCGACTACGCCGAGCGCCGCGCGCGCTGGGAACCTCTGCTCGAGGTCACCCAGATGAAGGGCGACAGCGAGGCGCATCC
>WVWW01000017.1:1997-2234 GCA_011773795.1 Acidobacteriota bacterium | reverse complement strand
ACGCCCGGCGTGAGTCCGAGCCCGGCGCGGGCGAGCCGACGCTCGTCGCCTGCCGCCTGGCCGACGGATCGGTGATCGAGGGCACGGTCTCGTTCGCGATGCCGCCCGGCCGCGAACGACTGATCGACTACCTCAACAGCCGGCCCGACGGGTTTATCCCGATCCGCACCGGACGCATGCTTTCGCTGGTGCATCTGTGGCAGATCGTCGACTGCGCGACGCGCTAGCCCCGGCCTG
>WVWW01000017.1:1089-1905 GCA_011773795.1 Acidobacteriota bacterium | reverse complement strand
TTGCATCTCGTGCAGCAGCGTCACGAGGATGCGCGCCCCGCTGCACCCGATCGGGTGGCCCAGGGCGATCGCCCCGCCGTTGACGTTGAGCCGCTCCGGATCGAAGCCCAGCTCCCGGTCGACCGCGAGCACCTGGGCGGCGAACGCTTCGTTGAGCTCGATCAGATCGATGTCGTCGAGCGAAACACGCGTGCTCTCCAGCAGGTTGCGCACGGCGGGGACCGGGCCGATGCCCATGATCTCCGGTTGTACTCCGTCGACGCGTGAACTGACCCATCGGGCGATCGGCTCGACGCCCAGCTTGTCCGCCGTTTCGCCGGCCAGGACGAGCATCGAGGCCGCGCCGTCGGTGATCCCGCTCGAGTTCCCCGCGGTGACCGATCCGTTGTCGGGATCGAAGACCGGCTTGAGCTCGGCCAACCCCTCCGTGGTCACGCCGGCCCGCGGGTGTTCGTCACGCTCGATCGTCAGCGTGCCTTTCCGCGTCTCTATTTCGACCGGCGCGACCTCGCGCTCGAAGCGCCCGTCGCGCCACGCCGCTTCCGCCCGGTGTTGGGTGCGAGCGGCATAGGCGTCCTGCTCGTCCCTCGTTATCTCGTAGCGCGCGGCCAGCGTCTCGGCCGTTTCGCCCATCACCTTGCCGCAGATCGGATCGACGAAGCCGTCGCGGTACATCGCGTCGACGGCGTCCTGGTGCCCCATGCGCCAGCCCCAGCGGGCGTCCAGCAGGTAGGGGACCCGGCTCATCGACTCCATGCCCCCGGCAAGCACGACGTGGGCCTCGCCGACGATGATCGCGCGAATCGCGGCCATCAC
>WVWW01000017.1:606-977 GCA_011773795.1 Acidobacteriota bacterium | reverse complement strand
TGCGCTCGAGCGTCACGCGCGCTGCGTGCACGCCGAGTTCGACGGCTGTTTTTCCTGCAAGGCCGCCACCGAATTTTCCGATCGGCGTGCGGACCGGGGCGGCGAGGACGACTTCGGTGGGCATCGTTCTGTACTCCCAAGGTGGTTCGGTGCCGGNNCCGACGATGATCGCGCGAATCGCGGCCATCACGGCCTGCATGCCCGAGAGGCAGGCCTGGTTGACGGTGAACGCGGGTCGCTCCACCGGCAGCCCGGCTCCCAGTGCGACTTGGCGCGCGGGGTTGGGGCCGCAGCCCGCCTGTCGCGCGTGCCCGAAAATCGTCTGATCGACTTGATCGACGGCCAATCCGCTGCGCTCGAGCGTCACGCGC
>WVWW01000017.1:290-489 GCA_011773795.1 Acidobacteriota bacterium | reverse complement strand
CCGGGCTGCTCGTTTATAGCACGCCGAACGAGAACGGTGTTTCGTGACTCGAACCGAAGGGCAACTATATTGACTCTTCGAGAGGAACTTTGTTTGACAGTCCACCGGGCGGTGGCGAAGAATGATTTTCGGCCGACCGGAACGGTGACACCGAGTTGCCGTCCCGCTGCGCCGTGAGCGAGGCTCCGTGAATCCCCCC
>WVWW01000017.1:0-160 GCA_011773795.1 Acidobacteriota bacterium | reverse complement strand
GCCCGTCGCGAGTCCGGGGTTTTCCTCGAGTTACGTTCGCTTCGAAGCCACGTATTCGCGTGACGTGCCTTTCGACTGGACCGTTTACGACGCGCATCTGCAGCGGCTGCACGCGAGCGGGAAGAGCATCGTCGTCACGCTCCAAGGCTCCCCCGATCTG
>WVWW01000308.1:1393-1692 GCA_011773795.1 Acidobacteriota bacterium | reverse complement strand
CACCTGGCGCTCTTGCGGCAGGCCGGGATCGTTCAGGACGACAAGCGGGGCAAGCAGGTGTTCTACCGGCTGCGCATGAGCTGTGCGCTCGACTTCACCTCGTGCGCGAGCGCGATTCTGGAGGAGACCTCTCGCCGTCGCCTCGAGGCGATCGCCTCGTGAGCTTCTTTGAAGGACGCCTGGTCGAGGGCCGGGCGTGTCGGCTGGCGAGCGACCGGATGTCATGAGCCGAGGTGTCGCCAAGCGACTGTCTCTTCTCGATCGCTACCTGACGGTCTGGATCTTCCTGGCGATGGCGG
>WVWW01000308.1:981-1279 GCA_011773795.1 Acidobacteriota bacterium | reverse complement strand
CGCCAAGGTGCGCTACGAGGCGCTGGGGACGGTCTTCCGGCACAAGCGGGTCCTCGCGCTGTCGCTCTTCCAGAACTGGGTGGTCGGGCCGATCGTGATGTTCGCGCTGGCGATGATCTTCCTCTTCGATCTGCCGGAGTACGCGGTGGGTCTGATCCTCGTGGGCCTCGCCCGCTGCATCGCGATGGTCCTGGTCTGGAACGACCTGGCGCGCGGCGACCGCGACCTCGTGGCCGGCCTGGTGGCGCTGAACGCCATCTTCCAGGTGCTCTTCTACGGGCTCTACGCCTACATCTTC
>WVWW01000308.1:396-951 GCA_011773795.1 Acidobacteriota bacterium | reverse complement strand
AGCGTCGCGATCTACCTGGGGCTCCCTTTCCTGGCCGGCCTCGTCACCCGTCTTACCTTGCTCCGGGCGAAGGGCCGCGACTGGTACGAGCGGGTCTTCATCCCGCGCATCAGCCCGGTGACGCTGGTGGCGCTGCTCTTCACGATCGTGGTCATGTTCTCGCTCAAGGGGAACCTGATCGTCCGGCTGCCGCTCGACGTCGTGCGGATCGCCATCCCGCTCACGGTCTACTTCGTGCTCATGTTCCTGGTCACCTTCTTCGCCGCCCGCAACCGCCGGATCCGGGCCGGCTACGCCGAGAACGCGACGGTCTCGCTGACCGCGGCGAGCAACGACTTCGAGCTGGCGATCGCCGTGGCCGTGGCCGTCTTCGGCGTCGGCTCGGGGGTGGCCTTCGCCACCGTCATCGGGCCGCTGGTCGAGGTTCCGGTGCTGATCGGCCTGGTGAACGTCGCCCTCGCTTTCGAGCGGCGGTATTACCGGTCACCGGCGCGGGTGCCGCCACCAGCCGGTTGAGCCCCTGGAGGTCGCCCGGGACCGGAGCGCCGGCGTAGG
>WVWW01000308.1:0-255 GCA_011773795.1 Acidobacteriota bacterium | reverse complement strand
TCGATCGGGTCGCGGCCGACACGGGAGCCGACGTCGAGCGCATCGTCGCCGATGCGACCGACCGCCCCGCGCTCGACGCGCTGTGCGCCTCGACCCGAGCGGTCGTCTCGACCGTCGGGCCCTACGCCCTCTACGGCGGCGATCTCGTCGCCGCGGTGGCGGCGAGCGGAACCGACTACTGCGATCTGACCGGAGAGCCGCACTGGATGCGCTCGATGATCGACTCGCACGCGGCCGAGGCGGCCGAGTCGGGGG
>WVWW01000106.1:1976-2214 GCA_011773795.1 Acidobacteriota bacterium | reverse complement strand
GGGGCTTCCCACCTGGTACGAGGTGCGGGTCAACCGGGACGGTCACATCGCGCGGACCCCCCGCTTCGACCTGATGGTGACGCTGAATCCCGCCTCCTACGAGCAGGACATAGCCGAGGTCGTGCCGGGCGGATACGTGGTCTACGACTCCACGTGGCCTCTCGATGAAGACCTCCAGCGAGAGGACCTCACCTTCCTCGGCGTCCCGATGGGTAAGATGTGCGTCGACGGGTTCGAG
>WVWW01000106.1:1628-1886 GCA_011773795.1 Acidobacteriota bacterium | reverse complement strand
GCCCGGAAGCCGAAGCTGCTGGACTCGAATCACCTGGCGATCAAGCTGGGTTACGACTTCGCGAAGGAGCAGTTCTCGACGCCGCTGCCGCCGAGGCTCTCGGCGATGGATGAGACCGGGGACTGCGTGTTGATGGATGGAAACACCGCGGCCGCGCTCGGCTGCCTGTACGCGGGGGCGACCGTCGCGGCTTGGTACCCGATCACACCGGCCACCTCGCTGATGGATCGTTTCTCGGCGTTCTGCGAGAGCTACCGC
>WVWW01000106.1:716-1570 GCA_011773795.1 Acidobacteriota bacterium | reverse complement strand
GCACGCTCGTTCACGCCGACGAGCGGCCCCGGGATCTCCCTGATGAGCGAGTTCATCGGTCTGGCGTACTACGCCGAGGTCCCGGCCGTCATCTTCGACGTGCAGCGCACCGGGCCGTCGACCGGCATGCCGACCCGGACGCAGCAGTGCGACCTTCTGCTCTGCGCCTACGCCTCGCACGGCGACACGAAGCACGTCCTGCTCTTCCCGCGCGACCCGACCGAGTGCTTCGACATGGCCGTCGAGGCGTTCGATCTCGCGGAGCGGCTTCAGACGCCGGTGTTCGTGCTCTCCGACCTCGACATCGGGATGAACGACTGGGCCTGCCCGAAGCTCGAGTGGGACGACGAGTTCACTCACGACCGCGGCCCGGTGCTGAGCAGCGATCAGATCGAAGCGCTCGACAAGTTCCATCNNCTGGCGTCCACCCGAAGGGCGCCTACTTCACGCGCGGTTCCGGCCACACGAAGTTCGGGACGTACACGGAAGATGCGGCCGAGTACACCGAGGTCGTGGACCGCATCGCCGCCAAGATCGATGGCTGCGCGGAGAGGCTGCCGGCACCCGAACTGGAGTCCCGGCCGGGAGCGGAGACCGGGATCGTTGCGTTCGGCAGCTCGGATGGAGCCGTCCGCGAGGCGATCGACCGCCTCGCGGAACGCGGCATCCCAGCCAACTATCTGCGGATCCGGGCCTTCCCGTTCCACGAGTCCGTCGGCCGCTTTCTGGAGTCGCATCCGCGTGTGTTCGTCGTCGAGCAAAACCGTGATGCGCAGCTCCGCTCGCTCCTGACTTTGGAGACCGGCGTGCCCCCGGACCGGCTCGCCTCCGTGCGCTACTACGGGGGGCTGGCG
>WVWW01000106.1:315-635 GCA_011773795.1 Acidobacteriota bacterium | reverse complement strand
GGCTCGTGAGCTACATCAGCAAGCCGAAGGTGCGGCACCCGGGCCTCAGGACGAACGCCCTCGGTCTGACGCGACGGGACTACGAAGGATCGATGTCGACCTTGTGCGCCGGCTGCGGCCACGACTCGATCACCTCCGCGATCATCCAGGCGTTCTTCGAGCTCGACATCCCGCCGCACAGGGTGGCGAAGATGAGCGGCATCGGCTGCTCGTCGAAGACGCCGGCCTATTTCCTGGGCGAGTCGCATGGCTTCAACGCCGTGCACGGCCGGATGCCCGCGGTCGCCAGCGGCGCGAACGCAGCCAACGGCGACCTCGTC
>WVWW01000106.1:0-163 GCA_011773795.1 Acidobacteriota bacterium | reverse complement strand
GGCCGACGTGGGCACCAAATCGAAGCGAGGCGTGGAGAACCTGCAGCGGCCGATCGATCCGGTCCTGCTCGCGCTCAGCATCGGCGCGAGCTTCGTCGCCCGCAGCTTCTCCGGCGACAAGGAGCAGCTCGTGCCGATCCTCAAGGCCGGCCTGAGCCACAAG
>WVWW01000138.1:648-2109 GCA_011773795.1 Acidobacteriota bacterium | reverse complement strand
ACGACGCCGGGCTTCATGGCGAACAACGTGTCGTCACCGCCCCTGCCGACGTTCTCGCCGGGGTGGATGCGGGTTCCCCGCTGACGCACGATGATCGCGCCGGCGTTCACCTGCTGGCCGTCGAACACCTTCGGTCCGAGCCGCTTCGCCTTGGAGTCGCTGCCGTTCTTGCTGGAACCGCTCGCCTTGGTCTTCGACATGCGCTCATGCCTCCTCGGCGGTGTCCGCCGGATCGCTCGCCGTCGCCGTCGCCGCTTCCTCGGTCTTCTTCGGAGCGGCCTTCTTCTTGGTGGCCTTCTTCTTCGGTGCCGTCGCGATGCCGGTCACCTGGATACGCGTGTAGCGCTGGCGGTGGCCCTGGCGGCGCCGGTAGCCGGACTTGTTCTTGTATTTGAAGATGTCGATCTTCTCACCGCGACTCTCGCCGAGGACGTCGGCGGTCACGGATGCCTTGGCGAGGACTGCCTTGTCGGAGATGACCGTGCCGTCCTCCTCGACGAGGAGGAGCGGCGTGAACGTGACGGAGTCGGCCTCGCTCTTGATCCGCTCGACGTCGATGACGTCGCCTTCGCGGACCTTCGCTTGCTTTCCGCCGGCGCGGATGATGGCGTACATGTGCGTGTTGTGATCCTTCGTGTGTGGACGCGGGCGCGCCCGTACGACTTCGAGGTGTCCCAGAGTGTAGCGGTGCCGCCGACCCGACAAAACCGGGGCCGGCGGGGTCGCATCACTCGGCGTCGGCGATCGCTTCCTCGACCGTGCTCGGCAAGGGCGAACCGAGCGTCGCCGCATCCTCGTAGAGCACGACACCGCGACCGTTACAGGTCGGGCATGCCTCGGAGAAGCTCTCCAGGAGGCCCTCGCTGACGTTCTTCCGGGTCATCTCGACGAGCCCGAGACTCGAGACGTCGAAGACCTGGGTCCTGCGCTTGTCCTTCGCCAGTTGCTCGCGGAACTTGTGCAGCACCTGGTCCTGGTTCTTCTGGATCTCCATGTCGATGAAGTCGATCACGATGATCCCGCCGATGTCACGCAGCCGAAGCTGGCGAGCGATCTCCTCGGCCGCTTCGAGGTTGTTCTGGAGAACCGTCTCCTCGAGGTTGCTGTGACCGACGAAGCGCCCGGTGTTCACGTCGATGACCGTGAGCGCCTCGGTGCGATCGATGACGATGTGCCCGCCCGACGGCAGCCAGACCTTGCGATCGAGCGCCTTGCGCAGCTGGTCCTCGACGTGGAACCGCTCGAAGAGCGGCATGTCGTCCTCGTACTTCTTCACCCGCGACACCAGGTCGGGCTCGGTGTCCTTCAGGTAGTTGATGATCCGGTCCATCGTCTCCTCGTCGTCTACGAGCAGACGCCGGAAGTCCTTGGTGAACACCTCACGCACCTTCTGCAGGACGAGCGGTGGCTCCTCGTAGATGAGGGCGGGCGCCGACTTGTTGCGCTTGGACTCGATGTCCT
>WVWW01000138.1:306-520 GCA_011773795.1 Acidobacteriota bacterium | reverse complement strand
TGTGACCCATGGCGTCCTTGACGACGTGGACCAGAACCGAGTCGCCGGGCTTGAGCGCCATCTCGATGCGAGGCTTCTTGGCATTCACACCGTGCTCGTCGTAGTTGACGTCGCCGGCGTAGAGCACGCCGTTCTTGCCCTCGCCGAAGTCGACGAAGGCCGCCTCCATGCCGGGCAGCACGTTGCGCACCTTGCCCATGTACACGTTGCCCAC
>WVWW01000138.1:0-180 GCA_011773795.1 Acidobacteriota bacterium | reverse complement strand
GTCCGTTCTGGGTGCGGCCGGTCTGGGCTCGGCCGCCGCCCTGGGCTCGGCCGCCGCCGTTCTGACGACCGCTCGGCTTGGTCTGCTCGCTCTTCTTGGAACGAGACGTGGTCTGGGATCGACCCGAGCTCTTCTTCTTCGACCGCTGCCGGCGCTTCGTGGCGGTGGAACCGCCCTCGC
>WVWW01000311.1:1407-1864 GCA_011773795.1 Acidobacteriota bacterium | reverse complement strand
TGGTTGGTGAATACCCCATTGTAGAGGGCCGTCGTGGAAATGTTCCAGGTGTTGCCGCTGCGGCGACCGATCGATTCGAGATCTTCGCCCGCCCGGGCGGTCACGAGGTGGATTCGGGTCACGCGAATCTCGCTGCGCTGATGCTCGCTGAGCGGGCGAAAGCTGCGAGTCGTGTTCAGAATGCGCCCCATGTAGACCTTGGCGCCATACGACGAGGACACCCCGGTGATGCGGTAGGTCGCACCGCGATAGGGGATGAAGGTCACGTTGGCCGCGATGCCGCCTCCAGCACCGCCACCGCGCAGTCTCACGCGCCAGGAGTCGATTCCGGCGATCACGACCGGGCCCGAGTCCGTCACTTCCACGGGGAACTGCTCGTTTGCCTCGACGAGGAATGCCGCGGCCGCCGCCTTGGGGTCGCCCGCGGGCTGATCGACCTTGAGGAAGATCATGGCGT
>WVWW01000311.1:1137-1354 GCA_011773795.1 Acidobacteriota bacterium | reverse complement strand
GATGCAGGAAGCGGTCGCCGTCGAACACGCCCCCCTCGGGTCGGGGTCCCACGGGCAGGTCGTCGATCCGCCGCAGGTACGATGTCACCGTGTCCCCGAGCTCGGGCGCGGATCGGCGTCGGATTTCGTTCGAGCGGGCCGCGTTGACCGCGGCTCGCTCGGTCGATCCCGGGTGGGTGTCGAAGAAGGTCGTCTGTCGTGAGTGTCCGGCGCGGAG
>WVWW01000311.1:787-1020 GCA_011773795.1 Acidobacteriota bacterium | reverse complement strand
GGTCGGCGTCGCGCTCCATGTCGCGGCCGTAGGCGGCCATGTTCGCGGCGCGGATCCACGGCATCGCGAGCGGTCCCTTGCCCACGAGCGCCTGCTTCATCGCGGCGTGGCGCTGCGCCGCGTGCGTGATCTCGTGCCCGATCACGTTGGCGAGCTCGTCCTCGCTGTTCGCCAGCGCGAGCAGGCCGCGCGAGATGAAGATGTACCCGCCCGGCAGCGCGAAGGCGTTGGGC
>WVWW01000311.1:473-669 GCA_011773795.1 Acidobacteriota bacterium | reverse complement strand
ATCCTCATACAGGCCCATCTGGGCGGCGATCGAGACCGACGCCTCCTTGCCCACGCGCGCGTCGTCGGACTCGGTCATGAGGACGGTGCGCTTAGGCCGCCCGACCGACTTGGGTGAGCTCGAGCACGCCGCGGCGGCGAGTGCGGCCGCGCAGGCGAGGATCGAGAGCGCGATGGCGAATCGGCGGGGGGACATG
>WVWW01000311.1:0-380 GCA_011773795.1 Acidobacteriota bacterium | reverse complement strand
CGCGATGCCGAGTGGCTCCACGGTGAAGGGCGTGACGAGCGTCGTCAATCCGGCTTCCGGGTGTTGGAAGACGGCGAGCTGGCAGATCGGAAAATCGGCGATCATGGCCTCGACCTCGTCGTCGACGACCATCTGTACGGCCGTGCGGTAGTCGGGCGTCGAGACCAGCTGGGCCTTCGGCAACAGGTCGCGCACGAATGCTTCACTCGTGGAGCCCGCGAGGGCCGCGTACGTGCGCTCGGGGTCGTCCAGCGATGTCGCGCTGTCGACGTTCGCAATCGTCTCGGACTTGGTGAGCACCGACTTCCCCGAGATGAAGTACGGCCCCGCGAATGCGACGCGCGCGTTGCGCTCGGGCGTGATGGTCATGCCCGAAATCA
>WVWW01000142.1 GCA_011773795.1 Acidobacteriota bacterium | reverse complement strand
GACTCCTTGCCGACATAGACGTGATAACGGTTCCGGGGCGTGTAGCCGACCCCGTCGCCGAACGTGAGCTCGAGCACCCAGGCGTCGTGACCTTCGGCAGTGGCGCGCTCGCCGACGTAGCCGAGCGTCACCCCGGGATCGAGCAGCTTGTAGGGCATGAACATCCAGTAGGAGTCGTTGACCCATGCCTGGTGGCCGTTGCTCAACATCTCGGCCAGCTCGTCCCCTTCCAACTCGACTCCGTCGCGGAATACGCGGCCCTGTCGGGTGTGGATGTTCATGAGGATGATCGTCATCACCCCGTCGCGCTCGCTCTCGATACGGATGTCACCCGTGTGCCGGTCCCAGTAGTGTTGCCGTCGGCCGAAGAACTTCCAGCTGACGAAACGCGTGGCGTCGAGCGCTTCCCAGCCACCCATCGCACGGACCGTCGCCTGGGCGATTTCGATCGCGCGCTCTGAAGACCCTTCGTTGACGTGGACCTTCGACGGATCGGCGGACACGCTTCCACTCGCCACAAGGACGATTCCCAGAAGCAGCATCGGGATGGCTGTAACAAGCTTCACGGCCTGTCTCCTTATGCGGCCGGCCAGCATACCAGCCACCCGCGTCAGCGCTTGGCCGCCGCCACGATCGCTCCGAACGACTCGGCGGCGAGCGACGCGCCGCCGATCAGGCCGCCGTCGATGTCGGGGCAGGCGAAGAGCTCCGCCGCGTTGTCCGGCTTGACGCTCCCCCCGTACTGGATGCGGATTCGAGAGGCGACCTCGTCGTTCTCGATGGATCCCAGTCGGCCGCGCAGGAAGGCGTGCGCCGCCTGGGCCTGCGCGGGTGTCNNTCCCGATCGCCCAGACCGGTTCGTAGGCCAGGACGAAGGCGTCGGGGTTGTCGGTCATTCCGTGAAGGCTCCCGATCAGCTGGCGCTCGAGGACCGTTTCGGTCCGGCCCGCCTCGCGCTGCTCGAGTGTCTCTCCGATGCAGACGATCGGGCGCAGACCCGCCTGCATCGCCGCAGCCGCCTTGCGCCGTACGACGTCATCGGTCTCGCCGTGATTCGTCCGCCGTTCGCTGTGGCCGACGATCGCGTAGCGGCAGCCGAGGTCGGCCAGCATCGACGCCGCAACGTCCCCCGTGTGGGCACCCTCGGGCTCGAAGTGCACATCCTGGGCGCCCAGCGCGACCTCACCATCGAGTGTCGCGCCGATCTGCGACAGGTACGGGAAGGGCGGGCAGACGACGACCTCGGCATCCGATCGCGCGGTCGCCGCAACGATACCGGTGGCGAGCGCGGTCAGCGTCCCGCCGGCGCCGTGCATCTTCCAGTTCGCGGCCACGATCGGCCGACGGCTACCGGCGTCAGCCATCGCTCAGTGCCGCCACGCCGGGGAGTGTCTTGCCCTCGAGCAGCTCGAGGCTCGCGCCGCCCCCGGTCGAGATGTGGTCGAATCGATCGGCGAGCCCCGACTTCTTCGCCGCGGAAGCGGAGTCTCCACCGCCGACGATCGTGAGCGCGTTCGATTCCGCGCAGGCGCGAGCCAGGCCCATCGTCCCGGCGCTGAACGACTCCCACTCGAAAACACCCATCGGTCCGTTCCAGATCACGGTGCCCGCGCCGGCCACCGCCTTCGCGTAGGCCGCGGTCGTCTCGGGGCCGATGTCGAGCCCCATCAACCCGGCGGGGATCGCCGCCTCGCGCACCACTTGCGGTGTCGTCGTCTCCTCGAACGCCGACCCGCACACGTGGTCCACGGGCAACAGTACCTCGACGTTCTTCTTTGCGGCCTCCGCGAGGATGCGCGACGCGACATCCAGCTTGTCTTCCTCCACCCGCGAATCGCCGGTGGCGATGCCCTGTGAGCTCAGGAAGGTGTAGGCCATCGCACCGCCCACGAGCAGTTGGTCGACGTTGTCCAGCAGGTTCTGCAAGACCAGGATCTTGTCGCCGACCTTCGCGCCGCCGAGCACGGCGACCAGGGGGCGCGCCGGATCCGTCAACGCCCGAGAGAAGTACTCGAGCTCCTTGACGAGCAGGAAGCCGGCGGCTCGCCGCTCGAAGCGCTCGGCCACCGCGACCATCGACGCGTGCGCCCGGTGCGCGGTCCCGAACGCGTCGTTGACGTAGACGTCGCCGAGCCTTGCAAGCGCGTCGGCGAACCCCGGTTCGGTATCCGGTTTCTGTTCACCGGGATGGAAGCGGAGGTTCTCGAGCAGCAGGATGTCGCCGGGACCCATCGCCGCGGCGCGGGACTCGACCGTCTCGCCGACGCAGTCTGCGGCGAAGCCGACCTCGCGGCCGAGGTGCCCGGCGAGGCAGTCGGCCACCGGTCGCAGGCTGAACTCCGGTTTCACTTCGCCCTTGGGGCGCCCCAGATGACTCATCAGGATGACCGCGGCGCCGGCGTCGAGCGCGTGCCGGATCGTCGGCAACGCCGCGACCACACGCTTGTCGTTGTCCACCGCGCCGTCGCGGATCGGCACGTTGAAATCGACGCGCATCAGCACCCTGCGCCCGGCCAGCTCCAGATCCGCGATGCTCAGCTTCTTCATCAGAAGTTCGGGTTGACGTCGGTCCATGCATCGAGCGGCGGGAGGACGCCCATCTCGACGACCTCGTCCCGCAACTTCGACAGGTGCTCGGCGCTGGCGCGCAGCTCGGCGATCTCCGACTCGGTGCCCGCGGGCATCGCCCAGGTGACCCCGTCCCGGTCGAGCGTGGTTTCCATCGCCATCATCAGCTTCGTGAAACCGGCGTCGGCGTCGTCGACGTAAGCTCCCGCCGGCCAGGGGTATCCACCGCCCTCGATCACGCTCTTGACCATCACCAGCGACTGATGCGACGGGCTCTGGAACGAGCTGCGCCCGCGCAGCTGGATGATACGTTTGCCGCCCTGGCGGACGTGCTGCTTGATCGACTCCCATGTCTCGTCGGGAAGCTCGTCCGTTCCGATCAGCTCGGTCAGCGGGCGCCCGGAAACCTTCGCGGTGCTGGCGAAGACCGCCATCATCTCGCCGTGGCCGCCGTAGGTGCGGCAACCGGTCACCTCGTCCTGGCGCACATTGAAATGCTGCGCCAGCGCGGTCTGCAGGCGGGTGGAATCCAGCGCGGCCAGCGTCGAGATCTTCGACGGCGCCAGGCCCGAGTGCACCAGCGTGACCAGACCGGTGATGTCCGCGGGGTTGAAGATGATCACGCCGAACTTCAGCTCGGGCGCGTGCTCCTTGATGTCGCGTCCGAGCTGCGCGGCGATCTCGGCGTTGCCCTTGAGCAGGTCCTCGCGCGTCATGCCTTCTTTGCGCGGGGCCCCGCCGGAGCTGATCAGGTAGCGTGCGCCGCGCAACCCCTCGCCGGCATTCGCCGTCCACGTCACGTTGGCCCCCGGGAACGCGCAGTGGTAGATCTCTTCCGCGGCCCCCTCGTTGCCCTTGTCGTACGGGTCGACCATCGCGATGTTCGGGGTCAGGCCCATCGTCAGCGCCGCCTGCACCATGTTTGAGCCGATCGCACCGGCCGAACCGAAAATGACAAGCTTGTCCTCGGTCAGGTAACTCATGGTTTGATCCCTTCGATGAAATGTTTGCTTGATCCGCAAGGGGTTACAGGTAGCACGAAACCCGCCGCGGTGCCCTCGCCCCCGGTGCTACGATAGCAGCACGATGAAGGGTTCCAGCGCCATCACGCGGGGCTTCCGCGTGGAAGTCGAATCGACCTACGTCCCGGAGCGCTCGGACCCTGCCGGGAAACGCTGGTTTTTCGCCTACGCCATCCGCATCACGAACGAGGGTCCCGAGACCGCGCAGCTGATCAGCCGCCACTGGATCATCACGGACGGTGACGGGGACGTCGAGGAGGTGCGTGGGCCGGGCGTCGTCGGCAAGCAACCCACGCTGGCGCCCGGAGAGTCGTTCGAGTACACCTCCGCCTGTCCGCTGCCCACGAATTTCGGGACCATGCACGGGACCTATCAGATGGTCAGCGACGGCGGGGAATCGTTCGACGTCGAGATCGCGCCGTTCGCCCTGGCCGAGCCCTACGCCATCAACTGACGCGGTTCCGCCGCACGGGACACAGGATGCGGATGTCGGTGCGCACGGTGGCGCAAACCTGCCCCCGCTCGTCCACGGCATGGACCTCGAACTCGCGTGCCGAGCGCCCGCTGTCACGGACCGCGCGCAGCACCTCGGCGACCGTTTCCTCATCGAGCTTGAATTCGAGGGTGACGTGTGACTCGGCCGGCCGAAGGAACGTGATCACCGCCTGCTTCATCCAAGCCTCCACGCGGAGCCCCTCGTGCGCGCAGATCTGCCACAGCAACAGCGCGTGGAACGGGTCGACGGCGGAGTAGATCGTTCCGCCGAACGTCGAGCCCTGGAGGTTGCGCGAGAGAATCGAGCGATGCACGCGCACGACCGCGCGCCGGAAACCGGGATCGATTCGCCGCGTCCAGACGCGTTGCACCAGCAGCGGCGGGTACAGGCGCATCAACCAGCACAGTTGACGTGGCGACCAACGGCGTGCGGAACGACGGCTGGACAAGTGCAACCCTCACCCGAAAAACAAGACGAGGATACCGTAAAAACACTGTAAAACGAGGGAATCGTAGGACGTCGCGAGTGACCCGCGGTGGCCAGGGGGTAGGTTCGGCAGTATTATTCGGACACTCGAAAGCAGATCATTTCGTCAAGCTCAGCGGAGGATTCGATGCGTTCACGTTTAGCCCTTCTGGCCCTCTTTGCCTGTGCGCTCGCGGTCGTCGTACCGTCGCCGGCGCTGGCCCAGTCCGAATCGGACATCAAGACGTTGACCGAAAAGGTGGACGCGTTGGAACAACGCATCGCCACGATGGAGCGCAACCTGACGACGCAGCTGTCGCGGATCTCGCAGCAGCTCGCCGCCGGTGGCGCCGCCAACCCGGCGATGGAAGCCGAAGCGAAGACCGCGCTTGCCGCGGTGAACCAGCTCATCGCCTCCGGCGACAGCACCAAGGCGAAGGCCGACATGACGGCCTTCATGCAGAAGTACGGCAACACCCAGGCGGCCAAGAGTGCCCGCCGCACCTACCAGGAGCTGCAGGTCGTCGGCAAGAACGCCCCGGCGGACTGGGGCATCGAGAAGTGGTTCCAGGGTGAGAGCGACGTCAACCTCGGCAATTCCGGCACCACGCTGCTCGTTTTCTGGGAGACCTGGTGCCCGCACTGCCAGCGCGAGGTGCCGAAGCTCCAGGCGCTCTACGACTCGCTGAAGGGCGACGGGCTCCAGGTCGTCGGCCTGACCAAGATCAACAAGAGCTCCACCGAGGAGAAGGTCGCGGACTTCATCAAGGAGCGCAACGTGAGCTACCCGATCGCCAAGGAAAACGGGTCGGCCAGCGTCTACTTCGGCGTCAGCGGGATTCCGGCGGCCGCCGTGGTCAAGGACGGCAAGGTCATCTGGCGCGGGCATCCGGCGCGGTTGTCCGAGGCGCAGCTGAAGGGCTGGCTGTAAGCGACAACTCGATCTCGTACGACAAGGGGCGGTGCCTGCGGCACCGCCCTTTTCTTTTTCAACGTGCACCTGAGATTGTTGGTCCGGTTACGGACAGTCTCGGACCGGAT
>WVWW01000206.1 GCA_011773795.1 Acidobacteriota bacterium | reverse complement strand
GCCGGTAGTGCAGCAGCTCCTGACCCGGTGAAACGTTCATCGGCGCATTTTAAATAGGGACAGATCTATTTTCAAAATTAGATCTGTCCCTGTGAGGACAAAGAACAAGGGACGGCGGTCGCCGTCCCTTCCTGCGAGTAAGCGTGTAAGAAAAGGGTCTACGGCATCCCCAGCGTCATCGTCCCGGTCGGCCGGAACTCGCCGTCCCGTCCCTTGCGCTCGTGGGTGCCGCTGAACGTGCCGTCCTCGAACGACCCGGTGAACTTGAACTCGGGCTTGCGCTCGCCGTCGCCGACGATGTCGCCGGAGAGCTCACCGTCGAGACTCCCGGAGCAGGAGCCGGTGTAGACGTGCGGGCCGTCTTCCCAGTCGAAGTAGAAGGAGACGTCCCACTCGCCGTCACCGGTCGGGGTCAAGACCGCCTTGAGGTCGCCCTCGTGGTTGCCGTCGCTGCGCTCCCAGACGAAACCGCCCTCGAGGGTGACCTCCTCGTCGGCCAGGCTCGGCAGGGCCGCGAGGCAGGCAACGCCCAGCAGCGCGATCCAGAGCCCGTGGCGCCTCATCATGACGATCCCAGCGTCAGCGTGCCGGCGCGCTTGATCTCGCCTTCCTTCGTGACGAAGTTGTGCACGCCGCTGAACGTCCCGTCCTCGAACGAGCCGCTGAACTTGAATTTCATCTCACGGTCGCCGTCGCTGACGACGTCGCCGGCCAGCTCGCCGTCGAGGCTGCCGGTGCAGGAGCCGGTATAGACGTGCGGACCGTCTTCCCAGTCGAAGTGAAACGCGACATCCCACGCGCCCTCACCGGTCGGGGTGAAGATCGCCTTGAGGTCGCCCTCGTGGTTGCCGTCTTCACGTTCCCAGACGAAGCCACCCTCGAGGGTGACGTCCTCACCCGCGAAGCCCGGCATGGCCGCCAGGCACAAAACGCCCAGCAGGGCAAACCAACGGATACGTCGTGTCATGTCGGGTCCTCCATTCTTCCTCGCCAAGGGATCATCTCATTGATGGAAAAAACCGGCAAATCAGCCTGCCGGAGCGAGCTCCAGCGTCCCGCTGTCCACCAGCTCTCCCTTGCGGTTGAAATATCCGTGGGTTCCGGCGAACGTGCCATCGGAAAAGGTTCCTCTGAATTCGAATCCGAGAGGGTGGCCGGGATCGAGGTAGGATGTTCCGCGATTCCTCGAGCTCACAAGGACCGTCCGATGATCGAACCCGGCCAGATGCTCGCGCACTACCAGCTCGTCGAGAAGATCGGCGAGGGCGGGATGGGTGTGGTCTGGAAGGCGCTCGACACCACGCTCGACCGCGAGGTGGCGATCAAGATCCTGCCCGACGCGTTCGCGCAGGACCCCGACCGGCGCGCGCGCTTCGAGCGTGAGGCGCGGCTGCTGGCCACGCTCAACCACCCCAACATCGCCGGCGTCTACGGGCTGCACGCGGCCGACGGCATGAGCTTCATCGCGATGGAGTACGTGCCCGGCGAGGATCTGGCCGAGCGGCTGAAACGCGGCCCGCTGTCCGTCGACGACGCCCTCGACGTCGCCCGGCAGGTCGCCGACGCGCTCGAAGCCGCGCACGAGCAGGGCGTGATCCACCGCGACCTCAAGCCGGCGAACATCAAGCGCACGCCCGAGGGCAAGATCAAGGTGCTCGACCTCGGGCTGGCCAAGGCGCTGGCGACCGAAGCGGCGCAGGATCCGGCGAGCCTGTCGCTCTCACCCACGGTGACTTCCGCGGGCACCGTCGCGGGTACGTTGCTCGGCACCGCCGCGTACATGAGCCCCGAGCAGGCCAAGGGCCAGGAGGCCGACCGCCGCGCCGACATCTGGGCCTTCGGCTGCGTGCTGCACGAGATGCTCACCGGTAAGGTCACCTTCGCGGGCGCGACGATCTCCGAGGTGATGGCGTCGGTGTTGCGCGACCGGCCCGACGAAGACGCGCTCCCGGCGGAAACGCCGGCCGGTGTGCGCCGGCTGCTGCGGCGCTGTCTGGATCGCGATCGCAACACGCGGTTGCGCGACATCGGGGAAGCGCGCATCGCGCTCTCCCCCGAGTCGCTGGCGAGCGTGAGCGGGACGGGGGCGGTCACGGTTCCGCACGGCGCGGCCCCCGATCGCAGGCGCGAGAAGATCGCCTGGGGTGTCGCGGCCGCGGCGCTGGTCGCCCTGGCGGCGGTGAGCGGCTGGGCGCTCTTCGCCCCCGGGAGAGAGGTCCGGCCGAGGGAGGTCCGGGCGTCGATCGTTCCCCCGGAAGAGGCTCGTTTTGCCACCGGCGCCGGCGGGCTCAGCCTGTCTCCCGACGGGACGAAGATGACGTTCCTCGCCTCGACCGGCGCGGGCCGGCCGACGCTGTTCCTGCGTTCCCTGGGAGCTTCCGAGGCGCGGGAGCTCGCCGGCACGGAGGGTGCCTCCTACCCGTTCTGGTCGCCCGACAGCCTGCAGATCGCGTTCTTCGCCGACGCGAAGCTCAAGAAGCTCGACCTGAGCGGAGGGGCCCCGCTGACGATCACGACGGCGCCGGAAGGGCGCGGCGGCACCTGGCGAGAAGACGGGACGATCCTCTTCGCTCCCGAGACCCAGGTGGCGATCCAGCGCGTCTCGGCCGGCGGGGTGATGGGCGAACCGGTCACCCGGCTCGACCCGGAACGGAAGCGGGAAACGACGCACCGTTTCCCGTTCTTCCTGCCCGACGGGCGCCACTTCCTCTACGTCCGCGCGCGCCACGGCGCGTCCCCCCAGGACGACGTCAACTCGATCTGGGTGGGCGACGTGGAATCCGACGAGACGTTCGAGCTGATGCACTCCTCGACCCAGGCGATCTACTCGCAGGGGCACGTCTTCTGGACGCGCGACCGCTTCCTGATGGCGCGCCCGTTCGACGTCGGTACGCTCGCTTTCACCGGGGATGCCTTCGCGGTCGGCGAGGGGGTCGTCGTCGCGACCGGCGCCTGGCGCGCCAACTTCGCGGTCTCCGACGCCGGACCGCTCGCGTTCCACGGCGGTTCGACGCCCGAGCAGTTCCTCAGGATGTACGATCGTGAGGGAGACGAGATCGATTCGATCGGAGACGCCGGGATCTACGGGTTCGCCCGGTTGTCCCGGGACGAGCGGTCCCTGGCGGTTTCGATGGAGGATGCCGCCTCGGGCCAGTCGGACATCTGGATCTTCGACC
>WVWW01000310.1:1589-1975 GCA_011773795.1 Acidobacteriota bacterium | reverse complement strand
TGCAGATATGCGGCGGCGATGTCCTCGAGCGCTTCGCGAAACATGAACCCGGGTTCGTAATCGATCTCCTCGGTGTCCTTCGTCGAGCCGAGGAGGAACGTGCGCGCCGTGCGCCCGTAGTACTTGGCTTCGATCGCACGAACCTTCTCGGTGCGGACGATGCGGACCAGGCCCGCTTGTTCGAGCACCTTCATGTGGTGCCCCACGGTGCCTTTGGGCATGTCGAGCGCAGCCGCGATCTGACTCGTCGTGGCAGCGGTGTCGGACAGCAGATCGAGGATGGTCATGCGGGTGTCGTCGAAGAACACACGCAGCTGGTCCGGTGTCAGCGCCAGATGCTCCTCGAGGTCGTAGCCGGGAGCATCCGGGGGCGAGGTATGGTCGGG
>WVWW01000310.1:0-1583 GCA_011773795.1 Acidobacteriota bacterium | reverse complement strand
ATCCCGACCATTTGTCAAGAGGCGGGTTCGGCGACCGGCATCAACCCCCGTAGCCTCGTCCGACGATGCCGACGAAGCCCCTGGCGATCACGTATCCGAGCGACCTCCCCATCACCGCGTGGCGTGAGGAACTGCTGCGCGTCGTGGGCGAGCACCAGGTCGTGATCGTCGCCGGCGAGACGGGATCAGGAAAGAGCACGCAACTCCCGAAGCTCCTGCTGGAACTGGGTCGTGGCACCGATCGGCTGATCGGCCACACCCAGCCGCGCCGGATCGCCGCCCGCTCGATCGCAGAGCGCATCGCCGAGGAGCTCGGCACCACAGTGGGGGGACGCGTCGGCTACGCCGTGCGCTTCACCGACACCGTGTCACGCGACACCATGGTCAAGGTCATGACCGATGGGATCCTCCTCAACGAGATCCATCACGACCGGCTCCTGCGGCGGTACGACACGATCATCATCGACGAGGCGCACGAGCGCAGCCTCAACATCGATTTCCTGCTCGGCTACCTGAAGCGGCTGCTGCCGCGGCGGCCCGATCTGAAGCTGATCATCACGTCGGCGACCATCGACACGGCACGCTTCGCCGAGCACTTCGACGACGCCCCCGTCGTCGAAGTGAGCGGTCGCACCCACCCGGTGGAGCTGCGCTACCGACCTCTCGATGATCCCGAGACCGGCGAGCTCCGCGATCAGCCGACCGCCATCGCCGACGCTGTGCGTGAGCTGGCGGGACTCGGAACCGGCGACGTGCTGGTGTTCTGCTCGGGGGAGCGTGAGATCCGGGATGCGGTGGAGTCGATCGAGGAACTGGAGCTTCGACACACCGAGGTGCTGCCGCTGTTCGGCCGATTGTCGGCTGCTCAGCAACATCGTGTCTTCAGCGCCCACACCGGGCGTCGCATCGTCGTCGCCACCAACGTCGCAGAGACCTCGCTCACCGTCCCGGGAATCCGCTACGTCGTCGACGCCGGCACCGCCCGCATCTCCCGATACAGCCGGCGCACCAAGGTGCAGCGTCTCCCGATCGAGCCCGTGTCGAGAGCGTCCGCAGACCAGCGCGCCGGGCGATGTGGCCGTCTCGGTCCCGGCGTCTGCATCCGTCTCTACGGCGAGGACGACTACGAGTCTCGCCCCGAGTTCACCGATCCCGAGATCCTGCGCACCAACCTCGCCTCGGTCATCCTCCAGATGGCCGCGGTGGGGCTGGGGGAGATCGGGGACTTCCCGTTTCTCGACCCGCCTGACACCCGGAGCATCCGTGACGGTGTGGCGCTGCTGGTCGAGCTGGGCGCAGTGGATCCACAGCAGGAGGAAGGGAGCGATCGGTGGCTGACCCCGCTCGGTGCGAAGCTCGCCCGCATCCCGCTCGACCCCAGGCTCGCCCGCATGTTGCTGGCGGCGGACGCAGAGGCGTGTCTCACCGAAGTTCTCGTGATCGCTTCGGCCCTCTCCATCGTCGATCCACGCGAGCGTCCCGACGAGGCGCGTGCCCAGGCCGACCAGTCACATGCCCGCTTCCGCAGGGAGGGCTCCGATCTCCTCGCGTGGCTCGAGCTGTGGCGGCATCTACAGCGATCA
>WVWW01000256.1:242-1135 GCA_011773795.1 Acidobacteriota bacterium | reverse complement strand
GAAGCCCGCGCCAAGCGAGCCGCCGCCGGCAGGCCAGGCGAGCGACGGGGATGGCAGCGGCCCGCCGACTTAGCCGATGCCCACCTCCGCCGGCTGGCGCTGGATGAAGAGCGTCCGCGTCGGGTAGGCGAACTCGATCCCTTCCTCCTGGAAGCGCCGGTAAAGCTCCAGGTTGACCGCCTGCTGAATGTCCATGTAGACGAGGTAATCGGGCACCTGCACGTAGTAGACGACCTCGAAGTTGAGCGACGAGTCGCCGTAGGCCTTGAAGTGGGCCCGGTCGAAGCGCGCCTTCTCCTGCGCCTCGATGATCTCCCGCACCATCTCCGGGATTCTGGCCAGTTTCTCGTGCGGCGTTTGATAGATGACCCCGAACGAGAAGACGATCCGCCGTTCCGCCATCCGCTTGTAGTTGCGGATGCGGCTGCCGAGAAGGTCGGAGTTCGAGAAGACCAGCTGCTCGCCGGAAAGGCTGCGAAGCCGTGTCGTCTTCAGCCCGATGTGCTCCACGGTGCCCAGGAAGTCGCCGACGATGATGAAGTCGCCGATCACGAACGGCTTGTCGAGCACGATCGAGAGCGAGGCGAACAGATCGCCCAGAACGTTCTGCAGCGCCAGGGCCACGGCGATACCGCCGATGCCCAGCCCGGTCACCAGCGCCGTGACGTCGATACCGAGGTTGTCCAGGGCGAGCAGCAGCACGAAGGTCCAGAGCAGCAGCTTGCCGACGAAGCGCAACGCACCGATGCTCGTCGCCGCCGCCGCGTCTTCCTCCATGCGCTTCTGCATGTAACGGGTGATCCAGAACGAGATCACCGCGTTGCCCCACAGCGCGACCTGCAGAAGGAAGCCGATCACCACCACGCCGCGGAAGACATTGTCACCCGTAGGTG
>WVWW01000256.1:0-215 GCA_011773795.1 Acidobacteriota bacterium | reverse complement strand
CGTAGGTGGCAGCGCCAGCGGCTGCACGCCGGCGTAGAGCGCGACGATGAAGGGGAAGAAAAACCTGGTCTTGCGGACCAGATCGAGGGCGAGGTCGTCGATATCGGTCTTCGTGCGCTCGACCAGACGGGCGAGTCGACGCTCGAGCACGCCCCTGACCACCTTGAGCGCGATCAGGGCGAGCACAAAGATCGCCGCGGCGATCAGCCACGTCT
>WVWW01000278.1:252-1096 GCA_011773795.1 Acidobacteriota bacterium | reverse complement strand
CGGCGCCGACTGCGATCGCGGCGCGGGTCAGCGGGGCGACGAGTTCCCTCCGGCCCCCCGAGTGACTCGGGTCGACGACGATCGGCAGATGCGAGAGCCGTTTGACGACCGGGACTGCGGCGATGTCGAGGGTGTTCCGTGTTGCCGTCTCGAAGGTGCGGATCCCACGCTCACACAGGATGACGTCGTGGTTGCCCTCCTTGTAGATGTACTCGGCGGCGTTGAGCCACTCCTCGATGGTGGCGGTGAAGCCGCGCTTGAGCAGCACCGGCTTCGACTGCTTGCCGAGCTCGGAGAGCAGGGTGAAGTTCGCCATGTTGCGGGTGCCGACGCGAATGAGATCGGCGTACGAGGCGACCAGTTCGACGTCTCTCGGGTCGACGACCTCGGCGATGAACGGCATGCCGAACGTCTCACGAGCCTCGGTGAGCAACTCGAGCCCCTTCTCGCCCAACCCCTGGAAGGAATACGGTGACGTCCGGGGCTTGAAGGCGTCGCCACGCAGGATGTTGGCGCCACCCTGCTTGGCCGCCTCGGCCGAGGCGAAGAGCTGGTCGCGGTTCTCGACGGCGCACGGTCCGGCGATCACGGCGAGGTTGCCGCCGCCCACTTTCACGCCCCCGACGTCGACGATGGTGTCGTCTGCCTGGAAATCGCGGCTCACGAACTTGAAGGAGCTCACCACCGGTACGGCGCGCTCCACGCCCGGGAAGGCCTCGAAGGGCAATTGCGTGATGGCTGCCCGATCCCCGATCGCACCGACGACAGTGCGGTGCTTGCCTGGCGAGACATGGGCCTCGGCGCCGATGTCGCGCAAACGCTCGGCGACGTGCTCGACGTCGGC
>WVWW01000278.1:0-246 GCA_011773795.1 Acidobacteriota bacterium | reverse complement strand
CCTGGAGACAGCCGCGCTGTCGGCTGCCGACAGAGGATAGGCGGCTCTCGACACCCCGGTGCCATCCATGGGTCGATTGTCACTACCGCGCAGGATGCTTGATAATGCAAGCACACTGCTTGGCTCTCGCTAGCGCTTGCAATAGCAAGCGGAGTGCGATATATTGCTAACTGTGACGCAAAGACCCGACCTCGGCAGCTTCATCAGACAGCAGCGGGAGAAATCCGCCATGTCGCTGAGAAAGCT
>WVWW01000300.1:2535-2699 GCA_011773795.1 Acidobacteriota bacterium | reverse complement strand
TGGTACTCGACGCTGTCCTCGCCTTCGACCTGCTCCGAGGCGGCCACGACGTGGCGCCAGAACAGGCTTCACGTGTCCTTCATCGACTTGCCGGAGACGAACCCGTTGGGCGTGTAGAGGTCCTCCCAGCCGTCGTTGTCGAGATCGACGAAACCGCCGCCGAA
>WVWW01000300.1:961-2507 GCA_011773795.1 Acidobacteriota bacterium | reverse complement strand
GTAAAGCAGCTCGAGGATCCGCTTGCCCGCGGTCGAGGACATGTTGGTCACGTGCAGGTCGAAGTCGCCGTCGTTGTCGTAGTCTCCGAACGAGACGCCCATCCCGAAACCCGGGTCGACGATGCCCATCTCGACGGCGCCGTCGGTGAAGCGACCGCCGTCGTTGCGGTAGAGCGCGTTCTCCCCGAAGTCGTTGGCCACGTAGAGATCCTGGTCGCCGTCGACATCGAGGTCGATGAACTGCGCCGCGTAGGACCAGCGTGAATCGGCCACACCCCACTCCTCGGCCACGCTGCGGTAGGTGCCGTCGCCCTGGTTGACCAGCAACAGGTTGGGCGTTCCGTTCGTCGCGCCGGTCCACGAGTCGGGCATCACCGTGCCGTAACGGTTGTAGGAACAGACGTAGACGTCCTGCCAGCCGTCGTTGTTGACGTCGGCGGCCACGGCGCTGAAGCCGATCGCGCTCTGCGCCACGCCGGACTCGAGCGACACGTCGATGAAACGCACCTTTCCCTCGGGGACGAAGCGGTTCTGCAACAAGAGCTGCCTGCCGACCGAAGCGACGAACAGGTCCGGGTCGCCGTCGTTGTCGTAATCGAGGAACACGACGCCGGCGCCGGTCGGCGAGAACTTGACCAGCGAGTCGGCGCTGGCGTCGGTGAACGTGCCGTCGCCAGCGTTCAGGTAGAGGAAGTTACCCAGCACGCCGGTCGCCGCGACGTCGATCAGACCGTCGGCGTTGACGTCGGCCGCCGCGGCGCCGTGGTTGACGAAGCCGTCGTTGGCGCCCTGGCCGAAGCGCGGGAACTTCTCGTTCAATCCCGCGGGACCCGAAACTTCGGAGAACCACTCCTGCGCGGTGACCGTCGAGTGCATCTCGGTAAACTCGAGGCGGTCGATGCGCCACGGGTCGTCGCCGGTCTTGTTGGCGCCGAGCTTGGCCAGCCCTTTGATCCACTCCCGCCCCGGCCCGTCATGCTTGCCGACGAGGAAGAACTTGATCTTGGCCTTGGCCTGCGAGCCGTCTTCGGAAAACTCGACCTGCTTGACCTTGAAGCGCACGTCCTCCAAAGCTTCGTAGCGTTCGACCAGCGACCACATTTGCGACACGTATTCGTCGCGGGGGTAAAGCTTCGGGTTTCCGTCGAAAGACCAGTGGCCCTGGAGAGCGCGCGCGGCAACCTCTTTGCGTTCGGGTTCGTCCGCCGGCACGGGCGTGGCGGTCACCTCGGCTTCCCAAAAATCGTCGAACCGGTTGCGGTCCGCCTTGCGCATCGCCAGCGAGAAGGCCAGCAGGTCGTTGGCCAGCGACTCGCTCCTGTCTTCTTGATCCTCGAGCTTCCCGACGTCGAGAGGATCTCCGGCGGGGCCCGCGCAGGCCGCCGCCAGGAGCAAGGCGAGTAACGTCAGGACGGTCAGGCTTCTGGTGTTCACGGTCTTGATCTCGAATCCTTCCAGGTTCCGCGGATTCCGTAGGAACGTACCCGGAAGATCCTAGCCCGTCGAATCAAAATCCGACACCTCCGGAGATTACGGATCGGATCAG
>WVWW01000300.1:497-903 GCA_011773795.1 Acidobacteriota bacterium | reverse complement strand
GCAACCCGCATGGACGAATCCCGACGGTTGATAGCGGCCGTCCTCGTAGTACACGAGGGCCACGCGCCAGGCGCCTTTCTCGATCGGTTCGCGGCACGAGCGGCACCGCGCGTGTCCGGTCGGCGATTTCTGAGCGCCGTCGACCCGCGGCACGCGGCGATGGGCCGCACCGACCCGGGCCTGTTCGACGAGCGCTTCGCAGTCGTCGATCGAGCCGGGTTGGTCCTCGGCGACTTCGAGAAACGTTTCCGGCCTTTTGTACGCGGCGCACGGCGGGTGATACCAGTGGGTCATCTCCCCTTCCGCAAACGGGTTGGGGAGCTTTTCCCCGAGCCGCATCTCGTCCTTCCTGATCGACCGGCCGCAGCCGCGACACTTGGAGCGCCCGCTCGACGCGGGTTCGAGA
>WVWW01000300.1:0-414 GCA_011773795.1 Acidobacteriota bacterium | reverse complement strand
TTCGACTCCGCGACGTAGAGGCGAGCAACAACGTCCAGCCCCGAACCCCAGGCATAGGCGAAGCGGAACTCGTGACCGCGGAAACCGGACCCGCGCGTTTGCGGGCCGCTGCCCCAGCGCACCCAATCGTCTTGTGCGTAGCTCGCGACGACGGCGAGCGCTTCGATGTTCGCGTAGCAGTACGCCGCGAGCCAATCCCCGCGTGAGCGGATGCTCCCGTAGCGGGCGGATAGAACGTGTCCCTGCGTCTGACCCGCGTTGGCCGCCGTGAACGGCAGCGGGTCGGTCGCCGTGTAGTCCTCGCCGTTGGAGATCAGGTCCCCGCCGAAAACGAGCGGGCGGCCGCCGGCTTCCAGTCTTGCCTGAACGCCGCCGACGAGGATCCGATAGTCGCGCAACCCGTCACCGTCGAGC
>WVWW01000141.1:1159-1434 GCA_011773795.1 Acidobacteriota bacterium | reverse complement strand
GCCGAGTTTCTACTCCACCGTGCTCCGCAAAGGTGAGGAGTCGGTCGGCACCGTCGAGCACTTGATGGCGGCGGTCAGTGCCTTGCTGGTCGACGATCTGCGTATCGAGCTGGACGGTCCCGAGGTCCCGATCCTCGACGGGTCGTCGCGCCCGTTCGTGCAGTTGATCCGTTCGGCCGGTCTCGCCGAACAGCCGGCGCGCCGGGACTACATCACGTTGACTCGCCCGATCCGCTTGCATCACGAAGACAAGCGCATCGCGGCGTACCCGTGCC
>WVWW01000141.1:196-1151 GCA_011773795.1 Acidobacteriota bacterium | reverse complement strand
CCGTGCTGGGCCATCAGGAACTGTCGGTCAGTTTGTGGGATGCGCACGCGTTCAGCGAGAAACTCGCGCCGGCGCGCACGTTCACGTTCGAGAAGGACGTCGAAGCTTTGCGCGGCCGCGGCTTGGCGCTCGGCGGTTCGCTGGACAACGCGATCGTGCTCGGCGAGCACGGCATCCTGAACGATCAGGAACTTCGCTTTCCCGACGAGTTCGTCCGTCACAAGATCCTGGATCTCACCGGGGACCTGTCGCTGATCGGCCGGGCCGTGCGCGCTCACGTCGTGGCCTATCGGGCCGGGCACGACATGCACCTGCGCCTGGCGCGCGCGATACTCCAAGCCCGCGACTCTTGGTATCTGGCTCCGTGGTCCGAGAAGGCTCCCGACCGGGGGGCGCCGGCACAAGCGTGAATCCACGACGCATCGCCTGGATCCTGTGCCTGCTCGCGGCGGCCTGTCCCTGGGCCGCCGCCGGCGACGAGGATTCCGAGAAGAAGACGGACGAGCCGGGCCCGACGATCGAAATCGAGCGCGCGGTTCTGGAGGCCGGCCGCGTCAGCGTCGATTTCCGCGTCGCCGACGTTTTCACCGAGGAAACGCTGGAATGGATCNNCAAGTTCCGCCACCGCATCGAGGTCATCGGCCCGCGTCGCTTCCTGCTCTCACGGCGCAACGTCTTGGCTCGATCGATCATCGAGACCCGCGTGGCGTACGACGCCCTGACCGGGCGTTACGAGCTGTCGCGGACGACCACGCTCAAGAAGCCGCAACGCAAGAAAGGGCCCCCGCCCTACGTCGAAGCGACCGTCACCGGGCAACAGGAGGAAATGCACCGCTGGATGGTCGAAGCGCGGCACGTCGTGCTGTACGACCCGAAACGCGATTTGGACGGCGACGAGCTGCGCGTCGCGATCGAGTCGTCGATCGGGCGTGACTACGTCTTGTGGATCTTCCCG
>WVWW01000141.1:0-146 GCA_011773795.1 Acidobacteriota bacterium | reverse complement strand
CTGGGCTCGGCCTTGTTGATCGCCGTGCTGGCGATCATGGTATGGCTGCTGTACCGCGCGCTGGAGGACCAGCTGTCCGTCGGACCCGAATCGGACAGCGGACGCATCCTGCTTCCCGCGCTGTCGCTCGCCCTCGTCGTCCTCAC
>WVWW01000092.1:233-1068 GCA_011773795.1 Acidobacteriota bacterium | reverse complement strand
GATGCTCTCGGACCGGGGCAGCGAGCGAGCCAGGCCGAAGTCCATGATCTTCACGTGGCCGTCGCGGCGCACCACGATGTTGGCGGGTTTGAGATCGCCGTGAACGATGCCTCGATCGTGCGCCGCGGTGACGGCACCGAGCAACAGGCCGGCCAACTCGTAAAAAGTACCGAGGGACAAGCCGCCCTCCGGGATGATCCGCTCGAGAGACTTCCCGTCGACGAGTTCCATCACCAGCAACGCTTTGTCCTCGACCTCCTCGACCGCGTGGATCGTGACGATGTTGGGGTGGTTGAGCGCGGCGACGGCGCGGGCCTCGCGCCGCAGTTGTTTCAAGCGATCGGGCTCGTCGTCGCGGTCGTCGCGGATGAACTTGAGCGCCACCGGGCGGCCGAGGCGCGTATCCTCGGCCTTCCAAACCACACCCATCCCGCCCTCGCCGATCTTCTCGATCAGGCGGTAATGCAGCAGTTGTCGTCCGGCCTCGATGGTCAAGCCGCCGGCCTCCTGTGTGACTCGGAAATATCGAGTTTACACCGGGAAACTCCTGCCGTCGTGCGGACCGGGGGCCGCTTGGCGAATTCGTTCTTCGAAAAAAAACGGGCGGCCACGATGGCCGCCCGCCCGTTCAGGAGGGAGTCTGACCGGATTCATGATCCGATGGGCAACCCGGCTTCAGTATCGCGGGACGAACACGGCACGTCGCCGGGCGTGTCGCCGGCTGCGGCGTAGCCGACGATCGACGCGTGTTCCGCTTTGTCATCGAAGGCCCTTGATGTATTCGGCCAGCTCGGCGGCGTCCGCGTCGGTTACCAGGCCTTCATAGCTCGGCATG
>WVWW01000092.1:0-214 GCA_011773795.1 Acidobacteriota bacterium | reverse complement strand
CGCGTCGGGCCAGAGGATCGATTCCACCAGGTAGGCGTCGTCGACCAAGACCGACGTTCCGTCGTCCAATTCTACGGTCGTCCCGAAGATGCCCGAGAGGCTCGGTCCGATGATCGTGTCACCCTCGAGCGAGTGGCAGGCGTAGCATCCGTTGGCCTGAAACAACTCGGCTCCGGGGCCGGGGTCGCCGGCGAGCGCGACATTTGCCGGATCG
>WVWW01000132.1 GCA_011773795.1 Acidobacteriota bacterium | reverse complement strand
CACTCGAAGATGTCGGTGATGATCTTGAGCGCCGGCTCGGGCGGATAGATCCAGGCGTGCTGAGCCATGAACTCTTTCAGGATGTCGTTCTGGATCGTACCGCGCAGCTCTCGCAAGTCCACGCCCTGCTTCTCCGCCGTCGCCAGCAAGAAACAGTAGAGCATGATGGCGGGGCCGTTGATCGTCATCGACACCGAAACGTCGGACAGCGGGATCCCATCGAACAGCGTCTCCATGTCGGCAAGGCTCGATATCGCCACGCCGCAGACCCCGACCTCACCCTCCGAGCGCGGGTCGTCCGAGTCGTAGCCCATCAGCGTCGGGAAGTCGAAGGCGACGGATAGACCGGTCTGGCCGTGCTCGAGCAGGTACTTGTAGCGCTCGTTCGTCTCCTCCGAGGTGCCGAACCCCGAGAACTGGCGCATCGTCCAGAGCCGCGTCCGGTACATCGTCGTGTACGGCCCGCGCGTGAACGGGTACTCGCCGGGGAAGCCGAGCCGATCGGCGTAATTCGGGTCGTACACGCCCGTGTCCAGCGGGGTGTAGAGGGGCGCCACCTCGCGGTCGGACAGCGTATCGAAGCTCACATCGCGTTTGGCTGTCGCCTCGTACTTGCCGAGCCAGGCCGCCCGCTCCCGCCGCAGCCGCTCGTTCTCCTGCTTCAGTCGCTCGACCTCGGCCGCCAGGTCCCGCGTCTCGGGATTCCGTTTCGCCANNGCTCAGGATCTCGCTCGCTACATCGTAAGGCGTACGGCGTCCCGATTCCAGATCCGCCTCCGCCGCTTCCAGGATCGACTCGCCCCGGCCCGCGTCCCATACCCGCGCGCGCAGATGTCGATCCACCACAGCCCGCACCCGCTCCCGCCGGCGCCGCCGACGCCGCTCCGCCAGCGCGCCCGTGTCGCGCAGCCAGGCGAAGTGCTCGTCCAGCGCGGCCAGTAGCTCGGCGACCCCCTTCCCCTCCTGACCTGTCGTCAGCAGGACCGGGATCTCCCAGGCCTCGTGTGTCACGCCCGCCTTGGCACCCGGTTTCGCCGAGCCGGTCGCGCCTTCGCCGTCGTCCGCTTTCGCCCCCGCCTTCCGCTTCGCCGCTCGCTGGCGGGCCATCTCCGACAGGTCCACACCGTGATGGGCCGGAATACGATCGAACGCCTGGCCCTGGCGGATGCGGAGGATCGTCTTGATCTCGGAAGCGGCACGGCGTGCCTCGGGGCGGTCGGCCTTGTTGACCACGAAGATGTCGGCGATCTCCATCAACCCGGCCTTCATCGCCTGAACCGAGTCGCCCGACTCCGGTGTCAGCACCACGACCGTGGTGTCGGCCGCCTCGGCGATCTCCAGCTCCGACTGGCCGACGCCCACCGTCTCCACGATCACCAGCTCGAAGCCGAAGGCGTCCATCAGATCGGCGACCTCGCGCGTCGTGATGGCGAGCCCGCCCAGCGAGCCGCGGCTGGCCATCGAACGGATGAACACACCGTCGTCGCTGGCCGAGCCGATCATGCGGATGCGGTCGCCCAGCAGCGCGCCGCCGGTGAACGGCGACGTGGGATCCACCGCCACGACGCCTACCCGCTCGCCCCGCTTCCGCACCTGGAGGGCCAGCGCGTGGATCAGCGTCGATTTGCCGGCGC
>WVWW01000309.1:1866-1996 GCA_011773795.1 Acidobacteriota bacterium | reverse complement strand
CATTCGGGGTCTTCGATCCGGCACAGCGCGGGCTCGGTCGTCATCTTCTGGGTGTCGCCGAGGTTGTTGGCCTCGCCGCGCGTGGCCGGCGCGGCGGACGCCGCCTGACCGATCTGGGCGGCTGACGGCG
>WVWW01000309.1:1422-1769 GCA_011773795.1 Acidobacteriota bacterium | reverse complement strand
GGTCGACTTCTCGATCTGGCTCGCCGCCAGCGTGCGCAGGTAGTAGGTCGTCTTCAGGCCCATCTTCCAGGCGCTCACGTAGATCTGCGACAGGAGCTTGCCCGAGGTGCCCTTGACGAAGACGTTGTGCGACTGGCTCTGGTCGATCCACTTGCCGCGCGCCGCCGTCAGCTTCAGCGCCCAGATCGGGTCGACGTCGAAGGCCTCGACGTACTTGCGCTTGAGCTCTTCCGGCACCTCCGGGATCTGCGACACGTTGCCGTCGAGGTACTTCAGTCGCTCGAGCATCTCCTCGTTCCACAGGCCGAGGCGCTCGAGGTCGGCCACCAGATAGCGGTTGACCACGG
>WVWW01000309.1:0-1281 GCA_011773795.1 Acidobacteriota bacterium | reverse complement strand
GACGTGCTCGCGCACCGGCGTCCAGTCGAGGGCCGAGGCGCGCGACACCTCGACCGGCACCCCGCGCTCGGCCTCGAGCAGATCGAGCGTGTCCTGGGGCAGGATGCCGCGGTCCCACTTCGAGCCCTCGTAGCTCGGGTAGGCGCCGCGCTCCTCGGCCAGCTCGGACGAGGCGAGGATGGCGTGGTAGGCGATGATCTCCTGGGTGCGGTCGGCGAACTCGAGCGCCCGCTCGTCCTCGAACGGGATGCCGAGCTCGTAGAGCGCGTCCTGGAAGCCCATCAGCCCGAGGCCCACCGGGCGGTGCTTGAGGTTCGAGTTGCGCGCCTCCTCGGTCGGGTAGAAGTTGATGTCGATCACGTTGTCGAGCATCCGCATCGCGGTGTGCACGGTCGCCGCCAGGCGCTCGCTGTCGAGCTCGCCGTCGACCATGTGGCGGGCCAGGTTGATCGAGCCGAGGTTGCACACCGCGGTCTCCTCGGCCGAGGTGTTCAGCGTGATCTCGGTGCACAGGTTCGAGCTGTGGATGACGCCGACGTGGTCCTGCGGCGAGCGCACGTTGCAGGCGTCCTTGAAGGTCATCCAGGGATGGCCGGTCTCGAACAGCATGGTGAGCATCTTGCGCCACAGGGCGGTGGCCGAGACCTTCTTGTAGAGCGCCAGCTCGCCGCGCTCGGCCTTGGCCTCGTACTCGAGATACTTCTGCTCGAACGCCCTGCCGTAGAGGTGGTGCAGCTCGGGCGCCTCGTCGGGCGAGAACAGCGTCCACTCGCCGTCCTCGGTCACCCGCTTCATGAACAGGTCCGGGATCCAGTTGGCGGTGTTCATGTCGTGGGTGCGGCGGCGCTCGTCGCCGGTGTTGCGCCTGAGGTCGAGGAAGTCCTCGATGTCGTAGTGCCAGGTCTCGAGATAGGCGCAGGTGGCGCCGCGGCGCTTGCCCGAGCGGTTGATCGCCATGGTCACGTCGTTGGCGATCTTCAGGAACGGCACGACGCCCTGGCTCTCGACGTTGGTCGACTTGATGTGGGCGCCGGTGCCGCGGATGTTCGACCAGTCGTTGCCCAGGCCGCCCGACCACTTCGAGAGCTGCGCGTTCTGGCCCAGCGACTTGAAGATGTGGTCGAGGTCGTCCTCGATCGTCGTCAGGTAGCACGAGGAGAGCTGCGGCCGCGGCGTGCCGGCGTGGAACAGCGTCGGCGTCGACGGCACGTAGTAGAGCTGCGACATCAGGTCGTAGAACTCGAGCGCCCGCTGCTCGCGGTCGCCCTCGCTCTCGCCGAG
>WVWW01000180.1:1167-1861 GCA_011773795.1 Acidobacteriota bacterium | reverse complement strand
CTCGATAGATCACGGAACAGTTGCTCGTCTCTTGCAGTTCGATTTCCCGCAGCCCGGCGAGGTTGGGCTCAAGCTCGCCCCAAATCCACATCGCCATCCGCTCCGCGGTCGGGTTCTCGATCAGATCGTTCACGTAGACGTGGTCCAGCCGGTTCACCACGCCGTCCTTGACGATCGACTTCAGATCGGAGAAGTCGATCACCATCCCGCTGGACTCGTCGAGCGCTCGCTCGACCTCGACGTACAGCACGTACGAATGACCGTGAAGCTCCCTGCACTTGCCCGGATGATCGGGCAACCGATGGGCCGCTTCGAATTCGAATCGACGACGTACGATCAACGCTCGACCCACTCCTCGCGGTCGCGAACGAGTTCGACGCCGACGGAGTCGACGATCCCGTCGAGGACCGGCGTTTCCTTGCGCACCCGCACACCGATACGATCCGCGTCGAACTCCTCGAAAAGCGCATCGAGCACGGAAGCCACGAACGATTCCAACAGCTTGTGGGACGAGCCGCGCCCGATCTCGACGACACGCTCGTGGACCTTGCGATAGTCCAGCGTGTAACGCACCTTGTCGCTTCTGGCCGAGCGCTCCAGATCGATCCACAGGGAAACATCCACCGACAACCGCACGCCGATCTGGCGTTCCAAACGGGTCAGTCCATGGTACCCGTGGAACTTGATTCCCTCG
>WVWW01000180.1:883-1049 GCA_011773795.1 Acidobacteriota bacterium | reverse complement strand
CGCGCTCGTCGCGATCGATCCACCCGCGGCGAACGAGTTCCTCCACGGCCGCCACCGCCGCACCGCCCTCCGGGGCGGCGTAGATTCCTTCGGTTCGTCCCAGCCGCGCCTGGGCCGCGGCCATGGCGCGGTCGGGCACGCTCAACGCAGTCCCCTCCGACTCGCG
>WVWW01000180.1:506-791 GCA_011773795.1 Acidobacteriota bacterium | reverse complement strand
CGAGGCGTAGGTGATCGGATCGGACCAGCGTTCGGCCCGTCGGGCGCCGCCCTCGTAGGCCCGCACCATCGGCGCGCAGCCGTCGGCCTGCACGACGACCATCCTAGGGCGGTTCCCGGGACGGACCCAGCCGAGCGTCTCGAGTTCCTCGAACGCCTTCCACATGCCGATCAGCCCGGTGCCGCCTCCGGTGGGGTAGACGACGACGTCCGGCAGATCGCCGTCGAACTGCTCGGCGAGCTCGTAGCCCAGCGTCTTCTTCCCTTCCAGGCGGTACGGCTCGCG
>WVWW01000180.1:0-461 GCA_011773795.1 Acidobacteriota bacterium | reverse complement strand
GATGTCCCCGTCCCAGACGTGCACTTCGGCACCGTAGGCATGGGCCTCGAGGATGAACGGCCGCGGGGTCCATCGCGGCAGGTAAAGATCCACCGGCAGGCCGGCCAGTGCGCCGTAGGCGGCCGCCGCGCCGCCGGCGTTGCCCGCGGAGGGCAGCGCCAGCCGCGTCGCGCCCAGCCGCCGCGCCATCGTCACCGCGGCGGTCATCCCGCGGGCCTTGAACGATCCCGTCGGCTTCACGGATTCGTCCTTGACCCACAGCCGTGACAGGCCCAGGTCGCGTCCCAATCGCTCGGCGCGGTGCAGCGGCGTGAAGCCCTCGCCCAGAGAAACGGGATCGTCCGACCCGGGCAGCACCTCGCCGTAGCGCCACAGGGTCGGCGGACGCGCGGTCATGGCCTCGCGTCGCAGGGAGCGGGCGGCATGGTGCAGATCGTAGCGCGCCAGGAGGACTTCCCCGC
>WVWW01000046.1:2111-2272 GCA_011773795.1 Acidobacteriota bacterium | reverse complement strand
GCCCGGTGATGTATTCGACCGCAAGCGCCTCTCCCGGGCTGCCCGTCATCCGTCCGGCCAGCGGTTCGCCGGCGAGGAAGTCGACGTCGGCGCGCATGCGCGCTTCGCCGGCGCCGGCAGGCGCGGCGATCAGGGCGGCGATCAGGGCGGCCGGCGCTGGG
>WVWW01000046.1:0-1996 GCA_011773795.1 Acidobacteriota bacterium | reverse complement strand
CCCGATCCCCGCCCCGTCGTCCAGGCCAACCGTTTGCCGTCGGGTGAGAACACCGGCAAGCCGTCAAAGCCGTCGGTGAACGTGACGCGCACGGGTTGTTTCAAACCGTCCGTGTCGACGATGAACAACTCGAAGTTTTCGAACCCGTGTTTGTTCGAAGTGAAGATGAAGTACTCGCCCGAGGGATGCGGGTACGGGGCCCAACTCATCGACTCGAAGTCGGTGATCTGACGCTGGTCGCTGCCGTCCAATTCCATCGTCCACAAGTCCGCGATCAGCCCTGCAGCGTCGAAGCGACGCCAAACGATTCGTTGACCGTCCGGCGTGAAGAACGGCCCGCCGTCGTAGCCGTCGGCGCGCGTCAAACGGCGAACGGCGCGCCCGTCCGCGGGCATGATGTAGATCTCCGCAAAGAAGGCCGGGTCCAGTTCGAGTTGCTTGACCTCCTCGGGCGTCGGCTCGCGCTGGAAGATCGGACGGTTCGAGGCGAACGCGATCCATTCGCCGTCGGGGCTGTAGCTCGCTTCGGCGTCGTAACCCCGCGCTCCGGTCAGCCGCTCGAGCTTACCGGCGGGGTCGGACACGTAGAGTTCCATTTCGGGATCGTAGTCCCAGGCGTAGCGGCGCTCCTGGCCCGACGCGCGGAACTCGAGCTCGGCCTTTTGGTGCGCCGCGCTGCTCGGGTCGTGGTGCGTCGATGCGAACAGGATCTCCCCGGTTCCCGGCCGGAAAAACGCGCAGGTGGTCTTGCCCTGCCCCGGCGAAATGCGCCGCGTGTCCCCGGTTTCGAGGTCGAGCTCGTAGATCTGGTAGAACGGATTGCCCGGCTCGCGCTCGCTCTGGAACACGAGCTTCTTCCCGTCCGGCGAGAAATAGCCCTCTCCCGCTCGCTCGCCCTCGAAGGTCAGTTGCCGTGAACGGTCGAGAAACCGGTCGCCCGCCTGGTCCGCGAAGGTCGTCGCGGCGACCAGGCATAGCGCCAGAATTGTCAATGTTCGTCCGTTTTTCAACATGAAACTCCTGAAGCCGGACCCGTTCGGGCCCGCGCACATCAGATGATGCCACACCAGCGGGGCCCTGCCCCCCGTGGAAAACCGATGCATCCGAAGTTTAATTCTTGAAGCTTTTCTGGTTCCTATAAACAAGCCGAGACCCCGGATTTTCACCGCGATTGTTCGTATATCTACACGGGAACTTCAACATCGGAGGCTCGACAAGAAGGCGTGAGAGTCACGTTCAGGACGGTCCTGTGCGCCCCCCCGCCATGGCGCCGACCGGGACGGCTGGCCGTCAAGGCGGTTGCGCCCGTCCTCGTGGTGGGGTGCGTCTTCGCGCTGGCACCGCACGCGCAGGCGCAAACCGAGATGGTGTTGATCGAGCGCGGCACGGCGATGCGCTACCTCGCCAACAGTGCCGATCCCGGGCTCGGGTCGACCTGGACCGCGAGCGCATTCGACGACAGTGGTTGGACCGCCGGCGTCTACGGCATCGGCTACGAAAACATCCCGCCCGGAGCCACGGGCCTGATCGACACCACGGTGCCCGACACGACGCGTTCGATCTACAGCCGCGTGACCGTCAACGTCCCCGACGTCGGCCAAGTCTCCTCGGTGTTCGTGGGCGCCGATTACGACGACGGTTACGCGGTTTGGATCAACGGCACGGAAGTCTTCCGCTCGTCCGGCTTGCCGGCTGGCGCGCTCGACTGGAATTCTTCCGGCGGCAACCACGAGTCGAGCAACGACATCGTGCCGTACTACGAGTTCACGGATGTGACGGGCAGCGCGATGGGGGTCCTGGTCAACGGCGACAACGAGGTCGCGATTGCCGCGTTCAACGCGGGCGCCGGTTCGAGCGACCTGGTCCTCGTCCCTAACCTGACGCTGAACAAGACGAAACAAGTGGACCGCGGTCCGTACCTGCAGATGGGCACGAGCGACGCCGTCACCGTTCGCTGGCGCACCGAGGTGCCGACGGACAGTCGCGTCTTGTGCGG
>WVWW01000236.1:136-2657 GCA_011773795.1 Acidobacteriota bacterium | reverse complement strand
AGGTTGGGGTAGTCGGCGATGCGCCGCAGGTTGCACTTGAAGTGCCCGACGTAGACGGCGTCGAAGCGCACCAGCGTGGTGAACAGGCGCCAATCGGCCTCGGTGAGGCGATCGCCGACCAGGTAGCGACGGTCCGCGAGGCGGGCCTCGATGTCGTCGAGCGTGCCGAACAAACGCTCGATGGCGCGGTCGTAAGGGTCCTGTCGCGTCGCGAACCCGGCGCGATAGACACCGTTGTTCACGTTGGCGTAGACCGTCTCGTTGACGGCGTCGATTTCTTCGCGGAGATCCCGGGGGTAGAAATCGGGCGTGCCGGGTACCCATTCGTCGAACGCCGAATTCAGCATGCGGATGATCTCGGACGATTCGTTGTTGACGATGCGCCCGTCCTGCTTGTCCCACAGGACCGGTACGGTGACGCGCTCGGCGTAGGCCGGATCCGTCTTCAAATAAGCTTCGCTGAGGAACTGGAAACCGTTGACCGCATCGCTCGAGTGCCCCGGCCCGTCGCGGAACGCCCAGCCGCGTTCGTCACGAATCGGATCGACGACCGTCATCGAGATCACGTTTTCCAGCCGCTTGAGCTTGCGGAAGATGAGCGTGCGGTGCGCCCAGGGGCAGGCGTAGGAGACGTAGAGGTGGTAGCGCCCGGGGGCGGGGTCGTAGTCGCAATCGTCTTCGGGGCCGCACCACCTGCGGAAGCGACTTTCCTGGCGGCGGAATTCACCGTCGTCGGTTTGCTCGCGGGGATACTGCGGTCGTGGATCCATCGTTTTTCTCCGGCCGGCGCTAATCGGCGGTCGCGCGCGCCTGTTGATAGGAATACAGCGTCTCCCCGCCGCACTCGGCGCCGCGCGGGTTCCAGTCTCCCGCCCGGGACAGCAACCAGCGCGTCTGGGCCCGTCGCGCGGCGCTCATCCGCGCCCCGTTGCGCGGCGCGCCGACGAAGAAGCTCACGTCGCCGTCCTCCGTGGAGATCGAGCCCGCCAGCGCGATCACGCCGCCGTCGGTCTTGACCAGCGTGCCCGTCTTGCCGACCAGGCTGCCGGCGGGAAACCGGTCGAGTAGACCGCGGTAGTTGCGCAACGTGTTGCGGCCGCATCCGAGCGCGGGCAGCAGGTCGGCGAGGTCCAAGCCGTGCCTGCCGGCGGTTTTTTTCAGGTCTCGAATCAAGCGTGTGATCTGACGCGGCGACATGCGGTTGGAGCCGAGGCCCGAAAGCGTTTCAAAAACGATCGGCGGCTCGGGCCGGCCCCAACGCTCGGCGTAATAGCGCTGCATCTCATGCGCCCCGCCGAGATGGTGCTCGAGCCGCTCGATGTCGTTGTTGGAGTAGTCNNAGGATCATTGACAGCGGGTTGGAGACGTGTTCGACCGCGGCCGCCGGGGTCGCGAACGGCGCGTCGAGCGCGGCGGCCTGCCGCACGGGGAGATGCAGGAATCGAGCGCCCGGCGTGTTTTCCCGGTAGCGGCGCATCGCGCGCAGCGTCTGCGGCGTCCAGGTTTGCGGGTTCCAGGCTTTGGACAGTCGACGGGCCATCTTCCTCGCGCGCTCGGCCCGACTCGGCGGCGTCCCCTCGGACCCCCCTTCCCAACCGATCCAAAAAGCCTCGTCGACGTACAGCGTGCCTTCGACACCGCGGACTCCCAGATCGAACAATTGCCGCGCGAGAAGCTGAGCGTTCTCGACGTGGAAGTCCGGATCCCCGCCGCCGCGAACGACCAGATCGCCCCGCAGGACTCCGCTCTCGCCGTCGATCGTTCCGTGGATTTCCACGCGGGTCGGGAAGCGCTGGTCCGGGCCGAGGACCTCGAGCGCCCACAGCGTCGTGGCGAGCTTGACCACCGAGGCCGGGTTGATCGCGACGTCCTCCAGATGCGCGCCGCTCGAGCCCGCGCCTTCCCAATGCCAGACGAGGTCGATTCCGTGGATGCGCGCGGGCTGCTCGCCGGCGGCGAAAACCGCGAGCGAAGTCGAGAGCACGAGTGCGAGGGGGACCGAACGGGTGGACACCAAACCAGGTTACTCCGTTGCGGGGTCGATGCGCAGCAACGGGTTGGGACGTTGCTCGCGGGTGACGAACAGGCTGCGTCCGCCCCGGTCGAACGAAACGGCCTCGATCGAGGGCATGCTCGGCATCTCGATGACTTGTGGCGTGCCCGCGAAAACCTCGCTCCAGGCCTGCCCTTCGCGGCGATGGAACACGTAGGTCCGGCGCTTGGTCTGGACGGCGGCGCGCGTTCCGTCGGGGGAAACGTCCAGCCCAGTCGGTTTGCCCGCGACGCGTACTTCGGCAAGACGGCNNCGGCAAGACGGCGCGCCGTTTTTATCGATCCATGGCCCTCGCCGGACGGAGCCAGCGGAAGCTCGTAAAGCACCGGCGGATCCGTGCGCTTGCTCAGCAACAGGATGCGCCCTTCCGCTTCGTCGACCGCCAGCGATTCGCAGTCCCGCGGCCCGTCCTCGTAGCGGTAGTGCAGCTCCCACGCGACGCTTGCCGCGCGGGCCCCTTCGATTCGA
>WVWW01000236.1:0-130 GCA_011773795.1 Acidobacteriota bacterium | reverse complement strand
ACACGAACGGCCGCAGGGCCTTGTTGTCTCCGATGTCGCCGACGATCAGGTACGGTTGCCCGTCCCATTCGAACGACGCGATGTCTTCCCAGTCGATGTAACTCACCGCTTCGAGCCGCACGGAGCCGAG
>WVWW01000126.1:339-1645 GCA_011773795.1 Acidobacteriota bacterium | reverse complement strand
CCGTTGGGCAACTCTTCGAGGTTCTCGATGCGGCCGAGCGTGCCGATGCGGTGGAACGCGGGAGAGCCCTCGTAGTCCTCTTCGAACCCGGGTTCGAGCAGGGCGATCGCGATGTGACCCTCTCCTCCGGAGACGTCGCGAACCATTTGACGGTAACGCGGCTCGAAGATGTGCAGCGGGAGCACCGTGTCGGGAAACAGCACCGCGTTGGACAGCGGGAAGACCGGAGCCAGCTCGATCAAACGTCGTTACCCCGGCTTGCGGGCGACGATGCCCGCGATCGCGCGCATCTTGCCGGTCTGGCGCGCCGGCCCGATCCTCTCGCGGTAGCGCAGGATCTCGTAACCGGAGAAGGCTTTCTTGAGTTCGCCCGGCTGAAGCAGATGTTCGGGGTTGTTCGGCCGCCCGAACTGCGGCTGTTCGTGCGTGAACGTCTGATAAACGACGACCCCCCCGGGAACGAGTCCCGAGCGGATGTCCTGGAACAGCGGGCGGTGCAGGTAGTTGAAGCAGACGATCACGTCGTAGGTCTCGATCGGGATGATGTAGGTGCCGTCCTCGAGGTTGCCGACGACGGCGCGGATCGGAACGCCGAGCTTGCGCGCGGCGGCGCGGGCGCGCGAGACGGCTTGCGGGTCGGCATCGACGCCATCGACGTCGAAACCACGCGAGGCGAGGTAGATCGCATTGCGGCCTTCGCCCATCGCGATGTCCAGCGTCAGGCCGCGAGGCAAGAGCTCGAAGCTCTCGAGCAGGAAAGACGACGGCGCGATGCCGTGATGGTGGTTTCCGTTGTGCGCGCCCGTGGTCAACGGCCCGGGCCACGCCTCGATCCCGCCTTCGAGGTTCAGCAGCGGCGAGAATCCGTGCTCGGCGAGGAACTTGCAGGCCGCGGCACCGCGCTGGCCGTGCTGGCACACCAGCGCGATCGGCGTGCTGCTGTTGGGAAGCTCGTTGAGCCGCCCCTCGAGTTCGTGAAGCGGAACCAGGGTCGAACCGGGGATGTGTCGATCCTGGAATTCGGTTTCCGTGCGCACGTCGAGGATCACGACCGACTCACCCGTGGCGAGCCTGCGGTAAAGCTCTTCTCCATCGATCGATTGAAAACGTTGCGGAGTCGTCAACGTAGTCCTCGTTGCCAGTTCGACCTCCGGCAATATACCGCCGCCGCCGACTCCTGCCCACTTGCGCAAATCGCCGATCGGCGCTACCGCTCCGGGAACGGGCAGTCGCGACGCAACGCGCAGCGGTCGCATTCGGGCCGCCGCGCGTTGCAAATCTTCCGGCCGTGCCAGATCAGCGCGTG
>WVWW01000126.1:0-302 GCA_011773795.1 Acidobacteriota bacterium | reverse complement strand
TTTGCAAAGCGAATTCGATCTTGACCGGATCCGTTTCGCCGGTGAGACCCAAGCGGCCGGAGAGCCGCTTGACGTGCGTGTCGACGGTGATGCCGGGCAACCCGAACCACGTGCCGCGAAGCACGTTGGCGGTCTTTCGTCCGACACCGGGCAAGCGGACGAGTTCGGCCATTTCCCGCGGGACCTCGCCGGCGTGGCGCTCCGCCAGGGCGCGTCCGAGGCCGAGGATCGAGCGCGCCTTGTTGCGAAAGAAACCGGTCGTGCGGATCAGCTCTTCCAGCTCGGCCGGATCGGCGTCGGCG
>WVWW01000225.1:2388-2954 GCA_011773795.1 Acidobacteriota bacterium | reverse complement strand
ATGGACTCGAGTGACGACCAGGAGGACGATGCCGCGGTGGACGACGCCGAGGCAGAGGATGATGATTCCGAAGAGGAGTGAGTCCGCAATCCGGGCTCACCCCGTATGACGGAGGTGGCGAGAGCTTTGGCGAAGATCCGAGTGTATGAGTTGGCACGAGAACTCGACCGTGAGTCGAAGGAGGTGCTCGCGCGCGCTCAGGAGCTCGGCTTCGAGGTCAAGACCGCATCCTCCGGGCTCGAGGAGGCGGATGCCGCTCAGGTCAGACANNCGCTCAGGTCAGACAGAGCTTCGACGGGTCCGCTGCCGCAGCAGAGACCGAGCCGGCTGCGCCCGTGGCGGCGGAAGTCGCCGAAGCCCCCGCCGCAGAGCCCGAGGCTGCGGCGGAGCCGGAGCCAGTGGTCGCACCGGAGGAGGCGGCACTCGCCGAGGCCGTTGCGCCTCCGGAACCGGAGGCCTACGTCGAGGACGACGGCACCGATGAGGAGGCCGACAACGTCCTCATCGTGCAGGAGGGCATCACCGCCCACGAGTTCGCCCGCATGGTGGGTACGCGCACCGGAGAA
>WVWW01000225.1:2084-2316 GCA_011773795.1 Acidobacteriota bacterium | reverse complement strand
TCGAGCCCTCGGTCGTCGAGTACGAGGACGATCCCGCATCGCTCGTTTCGCGACCACCCGTCGTCACCGTCATGGGGCACGTCGACCACGGCAAGACGCAGCTGCTCGACACGATCCGCAAGGCGAACGTCGTCGAGGGCGAGGCCGGCGGCATCACCCAGCACATCGGCGCCTACCAGGTCGAGCGCAACGGCCAGACGATCACGTTCATCGACACCCCGGGTCACGAGGC
>WVWW01000225.1:340-2078 GCA_011773795.1 Acidobacteriota bacterium | reverse complement strand
AGAGGCGCCAACGTGACCGACATCGCCGTGCTCGTGGTCGCTGCAAACGACGGCGTCATGCCGCAGACGGTCGAGGCCATCTCGCATGCACAGGCCGCCGAGGTGCCGATCATCATCGCCATCAACAAGATGGATCTCGAGACCGCCGACCCGTACGCAGTTCGCGCCGCCTTGACCCAGCACAACGTGGTCGTGACCGACCTCGGCGGCGAGGTCGAGGCGATCGAGATCTCGGCACTCAAGGGTGACGGGATCGACGACCTCCTCGAGACGATCTCGCTTGTCGCAGAGGTCGAGGAACTGACCGCCAACCCGAAGGCGAGTGCCGTCGGTACGGTGATCGAGGCGCAACTCGAGGTCGGTCTGGGACCGGTCGCAACCGTGATCGTGCAGCGTGGCACGCTCAAGCGGGGCGATGCCATCGTCGCCGGTGGGTCCAGCGGCAGGGTACGCGCGATGTTCGACGAGAACGGCAACCGCCTCACCAACGCGGGTCCGAGCACACCGGTTCTCGTGACCGGCTGGAGTGACGTTCCCACCGCAGGAGACATGTTCCAGGTCACGTCGAACGAGCGGGAGGCCCGCAAGTTGGCCGACGCCCGCATCGCCGACCTCAGGGAGCAGGAGCTCGTCGTGCCGAGCACGACCGACCGCCTCAGCACCCTGCTCGAAGACATGCGGACGGCCGATCACGCCGAACTCAGGATCATCGTCAAGGTCGACGCCCACGGCTCCCTCGAAGCCATTCGGGACGCGATCGGAAAGATCTCGCGCAAGGACGGCAGTGTCACGATCATCCACTCCGCGGTCGGAGGGATCACAGAGAACGACATCACGCTGGCCGAGACCTCGGATGCGATCGTGTACGGCTTCAACACCCGGCCGGACACCGCGGCACGGAAAGCTGCGAAGCAGTACGGCATCGACGTCCGGACGTTCAACATCATCTACGAGCTGCTCGACGACGTCGAAGGTCTCCTGCTCGGCGAGTTGTCGCCCGAAGAGGTCGAGTCGTTCCTGGGCGTCGCCGAGGTGCGTGCCGTGTTCCGTGCCCCTCGTCTCGGCCTGGTTGCCGGGTGCTTCGTCACCGAAGGTCAGATCAACCGGAATGCGCGGGCCCGTCTGGTCCGCGACGGTGTCGTCGTGTACGACGGCCGGATCATCTCGTTGCGACGCTTCAAGGACGACGTGCAGACGGTGGCCACCGGGTTCGAGTGCGGCATCGGTCTCGAGAACTTCCGCGACATCAAGGAAGGCGACACGATCGAGTCCTACGAGGTGCGCGAGGTCGCGCGGACCTGAGGGGTGCGCTCGTGCACGCCGCGGCCATGAACGTCGAACTGCGATTGCGGGATGTGCAGTCGCTCAAGGAGAAGCGACACGTCCTGGGCGCACTGCGCACGCTCGTCACNNCCGGTCGCCTTCGCGGAGGTCGATCATCAGGACAAGTGGCAGCGATCCACGATCGGCGTTGCCGCCGTCTCCGGTCAGGCCGGTCAGCTCGACCGGCTGCTCGTGGCGGTCCGAAAGGCGATCGACGGTTCCCCGGGTGTGGAGGTGCTGGACTACGCCGTGACCCATCTGGAGCGCCCCGAATGAGCAAGCAACCCTCACCCAGGATGCGCAAGGTCAACGAGCTGATCCGTGAGGTCGTCGCCGACGAGGTCACACGTCTCAAGGATCCCCGGCTCGGATTCATCACCATCACCGGAGCAGCAACCGCTCCCAATCTGCGCAA
>WVWW01000225.1:0-178 GCA_011773795.1 Acidobacteriota bacterium | reverse complement strand
GACGAGAGTGCTGCCGAGGAGTCGCCTGCGACAAGTGAGGAAGAGTCGTGACATTGCAGCAGTCGATCCGACAGGCGGCGGATGCGCTCCGCTCGGCGGAGAGCGTCGTGGCGATGGGTCACCTCGGACCCGATGGCGACGCCTTGGGTGCCATGCTGGCGATCTCGCTCGCAGCCCG
>WVWW01000230.1 GCA_011773795.1 Acidobacteriota bacterium | reverse complement strand
AAGGCGCAAAAAGCCCGTGAGCAGGGAGCACTCGGGATGCTGCTCGTGACCGACCCGTTGAACCACGACGATGCGGACGACTTTCGCCTGGGCGGCCGACTGAGTCTCGAACCGCCGGGCAATCGCGAATCCGCAACGGGAGACGAGAGCGAATTCGTCGCCGTCCACGTCTCGCGGGGGTTTGCCCGATCCCTCGTTGCCGCATCGAGTCGAAGCTTGGAGGACATTCAGGCGGCGCTCGACGGCGGCACGCCGGCGCGCGCGTTGTCCATCGGAGACCCGGTCGCGGCGGTCAAGGTCGCCGAACGCGACGAACCTGAGCGCGTCGAGGCGCGCAACGTCGTCGGCATCCTGCCGGGCAGCGACCCCGATCTGCGCGACGAGTGGATCGTCATCGGAGCCCACCACGATCACGTCGGGGCCTTCTCCGGACCGGGCGACACGATCTTCAACGGCGCCGACGACAACGCCTCGGGCGTTTCCGGCGTGCTCGAATTGGCCCAAGCGTTCGCCATGCGCGAGACGCCGCCGCGGCGAACGCTCGTCTTCGCCACCTTCTCGGCGGAAGAAAAGGGGCTGCTCGGTTCCCGGGCACTGGTGGAGCAGCGCACGCTGCCCCTCGACAAGCTCGTGTTCATGCTCAATCTCGACATGATCGGGCGCAACTCCGAGGACGGGGTTCGCGTTTTCGGCGACGGGTTCGTGCGCGACCTCCGCGATTTGGTCGAAGAGATCAACGGGCAGTCCGGGATCGAGTTGGACTTCGCGGGCCAAAGCTATGCCGGCAACAGCGACCATCACGCGTTCTACAAGGAAGGCGTGCCGTTCATGTTCTTGTTCACCGGGACTCACGAGGACTACCACCGCATCGGGGATCATGCCGCCAAACTGGACTACCCCCGGATGCAACGGATCATGCGTTTGGCCTACGGCGTGCTCGACCGCTGGAGCGGTATCGACCGTCCGCTGTCGTTCATCCACCGCATCGCTTGGCTCGGGATCAGCGTCGAGGCCCGTCAGGCCGGCGAGGCCGGCGAGGCCGGCGAGGTCGCCGAGGTGACCGAAGTCGAAGCCGATTCGAGGGCCGCCGCCGCGGGCTTGCGCGCCGGTGACCGCTTGGTCGAGATCGCCGGTCGGGAGGTCGTGGGTTCACGCGTCTCAACGCAATTCAACGAGATCGAGGTGGGGACGGCCGTGGTGCTCGTGCTCGAACGTGGCGGGCAACTGCGCCGCGAAGAGATCGAGCGGGTCCCGCCGGGTTACATGGGCGTGATGTCGCGGCAACTCGACGCGGCGACGCGCGAGGAGCACNNCTGGTTTCCGGCGACATCGTGTTGCGCATGGGCGGCAAACCGGTCAACCACCGGTCGCTGACGTCGCGGCTGGCGCGACTCGGCGCCGGTGCGACCGTCGAATTGGACGTGCTACGCGAGGGCAAGAAGATCGAGCTCGAACTGACCCTCGGGAAACGCCCGAGAGGCTGACGCGGGCTCCTCGTCGCCTTCAGAA
>WVWW01000243.1:209-1127 GCA_011773795.1 Acidobacteriota bacterium | reverse complement strand
GGCGCGGCCGTGCTCGCTGGTAAAGACAAGCGCGGCACGAATTTCATCCGGTTGCTGATCGAGTACGGGCGTGTCGGCGTGCTGCCCGAGATCTCGGGGCACTTCGAGCGACTCAAAGCCGAGGTCGAGAACGTCGTCGACGTGATCGTCAGGTCGGCGAGCCCGATCAGCCGGGAGCAACAGGACACGATAGTGAAGGCGATGCGGCAACGGCTCGGCCGCGACGTGAAACTCGCAACGGAAATTGACGAAAACCTGATCGGCGGCGCCGTGATCACGGCCGGCGACGTCGTTATCGACGGATCATTGCGGGCGCGGCTCGACGGCCTCGCGGCAGCGCTGATCAAGTAGAGAGGAAAACAAGATGGCACTCAAAGCGTCTGAAATCAGCCAGCTGATCAAGGAACGCATCGAAAACTTCGAGGCAGCCCTGGAAGCCCGCGACGTCGGCACGGTAATCGGTGTGACCGACGGCATCGTCCGCATCCACGGCCTGGCCGACGCCCGCTATGGCGAGATGCTCGAGTTCCCGCAGAACACGTTCGGTATGGCGCTGAACCTCGAGCAGGATTCTGTCGGCGCGGTCGTGCTCGGCGATTACAAGCACATCTCCGAGGGCGACACGGTCAAGACGACCGGCCGCATACTCGAGGTGCCGGTCGGCAGGGCGCTGCTCGGCCGCGTCGTCGACGCGCTCGGCAACCCGATCGACGGCAAGGGACCGATCGACGCCGAAGAGACGTCGCCGCTCGAGAAAGTCGCGCCGGGCGTCATCGCGCGCCAGTCGGTCTCGGAGCCGGTGCAGACCGGGCTCAAGTCGATCGACTCGATGGTGCCGATCGGCCGCGGCCAGCGCGAGCTGATCATCGGCGACCGGCAGACCGGCAAGACCGCGATCGCCATCGACACGATCATCAA
>WVWW01000243.1:0-137 GCA_011773795.1 Acidobacteriota bacterium | reverse complement strand
GGACATCAAATGCATCTACGTCGCGATCGGGCAGAAAGCCTCGTCGATCGCGGGCGTGGTCAGGAAGCTCGAGGAAGAGGGCGCGATGGAGCACACGATCGTCGTGGCCGCTGCGGCCGCCGACAGCCCGGCGATGC
>WVWW01000039.1:1064-1243 GCA_011773795.1 Acidobacteriota bacterium | reverse complement strand
GAGGCCGAGGAGGCCTCGCGGATGAAGGAGATCCAGAAGCGCGAGAAACAACTGCTTCAGCAAACCGCCTGGGGCGCCCCGATCTATTGGATCGGCACGCTGTTCCTCAAGGGCCTGAAGATGATCGTGATCCCGCTGGTGGTGTCGTCGTTGCTCGCGGGCATCGTCGGTCTGGGAGA
>WVWW01000039.1:588-933 GCA_011773795.1 Acidobacteriota bacterium | reverse complement strand
ACATCGTGCGCCCGGGGGTCGGCCCGCAGATCGCTCTGCCCACGACGGCCGCCGCGCCCGAGTCGAAGTCGTTCTGGGAGATGCTCGACGGCATGATCCCGTCGAACCCGATCCAGGCCGCCGCCGATTTTGAACTGATTCAGGTCCTGTTCTTCACGATCCTGTTCGGCTGTTTCACGCTGGCCGTCAAGGCGGAGTACCGCGACGTCGTCGGCAAGGTCGCCACTGCCGTGTTCGAGATCATGATGAGGCTGACGCTGGCGATCATCTCGATCGCCCCGATCGGTATCGGGGCGTTGATCGCGACGCTGGTGGCGACGACGGGGCCCGAACTGTTCACCAAGC
>WVWW01000039.1:0-535 GCA_011773795.1 Acidobacteriota bacterium | reverse complement strand
CAAGGTCATGCGGGCCATGACGCCGGCGTTGCTGACGGCGTTCTCGACGGCGTCGTCTTCGGGCACGCTCCCGGTCACGCTGGACCGCGTGGAGAACCACGTCGGCGTCTCGAACAAGGTCAGTAGTTTCGTGCTGCCTATCGGCGCGACGGTCAACATGGACGGAACGGCGCTGTACGAATGCATCGCCGTGATCTTCGTGTCGCAACTCTACGCCGCGGCCAACCCCGACTTCACGCTGACGTTCGCCAACCAGCTGATGATCGTGTTCCTCGCCCTGATGGTCAGCATCGGCGCGGCGGGGATCCCGCACGCCGGGCTGGTGATGATGGTGATCATCTTCAAGGCGATCGGCGTGCCGATCGAGCTGGCCGGCGTGCTGTGGGCCGTCGACCGCCCGCTCGACATGTGCCGCACGACCGTCAACATCTGGAGCGACACGATGGGCGCGACGGCGATCGCGCATCACGAGAACGAAATCGACGAGGGCGTGTTGTTCCGGCCGGCCGCTTGAGGGGGCCGGCGATGGAAACGG
>WVWW01000023.1:2353-2522 GCA_011773795.1 Acidobacteriota bacterium | reverse complement strand
GAGGTCTTCCTGGGCAACGAGGAGATCACCAAGCTGCCGATGTACCTGCGGGCGCGCAAGGGGATCAGCTACCTGCCGCAGGAGCCCTCGGTCTTCCGCAAGCTGTCGGTGGAGGACAACCTGCGCGCGGTCTTCGAGACCCTGGACCTGCCGCCCACCGAGCAGGAGC
>WVWW01000023.1:2038-2273 GCA_011773795.1 Acidobacteriota bacterium | reverse complement strand
CTGTCGGGCGGCGAGCGGCGCCGCGTGGAGATCGCCCGGGCGCTGGTGATCGACCCGATCTACATGCTGCTCGACGAGCCGTTCGCCGGCATCGACCCGATCGCCGTGCTCGACATCCAGCGCATCGTGCGCCACCTCAAGGAGATGGGCATCGGCGTCCTGATCACCGACCATAACGTGCGGGAAACATTGAAAATAACCGACCGCGCCTATATCATCAACAACGGTGAGATCC
>WVWW01000023.1:1679-1938 GCA_011773795.1 Acidobacteriota bacterium | reverse complement strand
GCAAGATCTACCTCGGCGAGGGATTCACCTTGTGACGGCACCTCGCCGCGATTCCCCGTCGACTCCGACCTGGCCCGCCGGGCCGGAAGCTGAGCACCGGCCCGGGACGCCCGCACCTCCCGCCATCGTCATGCGGCGATAGACTGAGCGCCAAGCGACGGGCAAGCTGATGGCTCTCGAACAGAAACTACAGCTCCGGCTGGCGCAGAAGCTGGTCATGACGCCGTCGTTGCAGCAGGCGATCAAGCTGCTGCAGATG
>WVWW01000023.1:0-1555 GCA_011773795.1 Acidobacteriota bacterium | reverse complement strand
CCGCCGATCGAGGAGCTGGACCACCAGGAGTCGATGGACGACATCGATCTCGAGGCCTACTTCAACGACTACTGGGAGGGCTCGACGGGCCCGTCGGTCTACGAGGCGCGCGAGGCGCCGCCGATCGAGAACACCCTGACCCGCGAGCCGGACCTCTACGACCACCTGCTGTGGCAGCTCCACATGATGGAGCTACCGCAGCGGCAGCGCGAGATCGCCGAGCTGATCATCGGCAACCTCGACCCGGACGGCTTCCTGGTGGCGACCGTCGAGGAGATCCGCGCCATGGGGGACGGCCAGCCGGGCCAGGAGCCCTACAGCCTGGAGGAGGTGGAAGCGGCGCTGGCCCTGGTGCGCGGCTTCGACCCGCCGGGCATCGCCTGCAGCGACCTGCGCGAGAGCCTGCTGCTGCAGCTCGACAACCGCGGCGAGCCGCCGGAATCGCTGACCCGGCGGGTCGTCGAGGAGTGCTGGGACCTGTTCTTGCGGCGCCAGTTTCCGGCCATCGCCAGGCAGTTCGAGATCGACCTGCACGACCTCGAGCCCGTGGTCGAGGCGGTGAAGAGCCTCGAGACCCGGCCGGGGCGCAAGTTCACCAGCGAGCGCACCCACTACGTCGAGCCCGACGTGCACGTCGTCAAGGTGCGCGACAAGTTCGTCATCCAGCTCAACGNNGCTGCGCATCAGCAAGGCCTACCGGCGGATGCTGCGCGAGATGCGGCGCGACGGCCGCCAGGCCGACGCGCGCCAGTTCCTCAAGGAGAAGATGCGCTCCGCGATCTGGCTGATCAAGAGCATCGACCAGCGCCAGCGGACGATCTACAAGGTGGCCGAGTCGATCGTCCGCCAGCAGCGCCAGTTCCTCGAGCGCGGCATCGAGCACCTGCGGCCGATGGTGCTGCGCGACGTCGCCGACGACATCGGCATGCACGAGTCGACGGTCAGCCGCGTCGTCACCAACAAGTACATGCACACCCCGCGCGGGCTGTTCCCGATGAAGTTCTTCTTCCACAGCGGCATCGACCGCGAGTACGGCGGCGACATCTCGTCGCTGACCGTCAAGCGCCGGATCCAGCAGCTGATCGAGAACGAGGATCCGAAGCGGCCGCTGTCCGACAGCGGCCTGACCGAGGCGCTGAAGCGCGAGGGGATCAACATCGCCCGGCGCACCGTGGCCAAGTACCGCGACGAGCTGGGTGTGCCGTCGTCCACCGCTCGCAAGCAGATCTTCTGAACAGCCTCCACAGGCTCGGGCAAAGGAGAGCGATGAACATCGAATACGTGTCCCGGAACTTTCAGCTCGATGACCGTGTCCGCGACTATGCCCAGTCCAAGCTCCGCAAGGTGGTCAAGTTCCTCGAGGAGCCGGTCGAGGTCCGGCTGCTGGTGGAGCAGACGAAGCACCGCCAGATCGCGGAGTTCCACGTCGCGCATCGGTTCGGCGTCCTGCAGGCAACCGAAGAGACCGACCAGATGCGCGACGCGATCAACCTGGCGGTCGACAAGGTGGAGAAGCAGGCCCGGCGCTCGCGCAAGAAGTTCATGGACAAGCGGC
>WVWW01000283.1 GCA_011773795.1 Acidobacteriota bacterium | reverse complement strand
TCCACCCGGCCCGCTCGAGACCGTCGCACAACGTGTCACGCCGCTTCTCGTAGATGGCGTTGACGTGGCCGGTGTAGTCGTCCCCCTCGTTGAGGGCGATGATCGAGGCGATCTGGATCGGCTGGAACGTGCCGTAGTCGAGGTACGACTTCAGCTTCGCCAGCGCCGCGACCATCTCCGGGTTGCCGACGACGAAGCCGACCCGCCAGCCCGCCATCGAGTGCCCCTTGGACAGCGTGTACAGCTCGACACCGACGTCCTTGGCGCCCGGCACCTCGAGGATGCTGGGCGGCCGGTAGCCGTCGAAGCAGACCTCGGCGTAGGCGAAGTCGTGCACGAGCATGACGTCGTTCTCCTTGGCGAAGGCCACGAGCTCCTCGAAGAAGCCGATGTCCACGATGGTCGTCGTCGGGTTGTGGGGAAACGACGTGACGATGACCCGGGGCTTGGGCCACGAATGGTCGAACGTGCGGCGCAGCCGCTCGATGAAGTCCGAGTCGCTGGATACCTCCACCCGCTGGACCTCGGCTCCAGCCATCGCCGGGGCGTAGATGTGGATCGGATACGACGGATCCGGGACGATGGCCACGTCACCCGGCTGGACGAGCGCCCACATCAGGTGGGCCAGGCCCTCCTTGGCCCCGATCGTCGTGATGACCTCGGTCTCGGGGTCGAGCTCGACACCGAAGCGCCGACGGTATCGATCGGCCACCGCCCTGCGCAGGTTCGGAATGCCCTTCGAGCTCGAGTACCGGTGGTTCTGCGGCTTGCGGGCGGCCTCGACGAGCTTGTCGACGACGAAGTCCGGCGAAGGGATGTCGGGATTGCCGAAGCCGAGGTCGATGATGTCCTCGCCGGCGCGGCGCGCCTCCAGCTTGAGCTGGTTGACCTCGGCGAAGACGTATGGCGGGAGCCCGTCGATCCTGCGGAATTCCATGACGCGCAGGCTACCGGACGTACGGCGACATGCCGCACACCGCCGGCTCAGGCGTCAGCCGAACTGCTCCCCGGAACTCTCGTCCTCGCCGTCCCCATCGCCGCCGTCGGTGTCGCTGTCGTCCGTTTGCGTTTCCGACGCCGCTCCGCTTCCGGCGACCGGCCCCGATCGCAAGAATCTCCGGACCGGCTTCGGCATCATCCCCCCGATGAACCTGGACAGACCCGTGACGATCTCGAGTGCGTCGTCGGTGCCCGTCCAGTGCTGTTCGATGAGGCCCTCGGGTGCCGCCTCCATGAGGAGCTCGATCGCAGCGGCGACGAGCACGACGTCATCGAGCCGACCCAGCAACGGAATGGCATCGGGCAGCACATCGATGGGTGACACGACGTACACCAACACGACACCGGCGACGATCTTCGGACGTCTCGGCACACGCGGGTCTCGCAGCAGCGCATAGAGCAGAGCGATCAGTCGAGGCAGGGCGNNGTGAGCGGCGCTCCGGGGGAATCCGATCGTCGAGACGGGTCTCCGTCATGTCGCTGCCCCCGCCAGGCGCATCCGACCCGTGACGAGGTCCTCTGCCATGAGCGCAGCGCCGATCGCTCCTGCGTGCGGACCGAGTCCGGCGACGACGATGGGAGGAAGACCACGGTGAGCGCCGCCATGCAGCAGATTGGCGGCGACCCGCCGGGCCGGGTCCAGGATGCTCTCGCCGACGGAGCCGAGACCGCCACCGACGACGATGACATCGGGATCGAACGCAGCGATGAGGCTGCACAGACCCTCGCCGAATGCCGCTCCCACCTGCGCCACGAGCCCGCGTGCGATCTCGTCGCCTGCCGCCGCCGCGGATGTGACCATTTCACCGGTGATGGGTCCGGTGCCGAGGGTGTGGGCGA
>WVWW01000218.1:876-1724 GCA_011773795.1 Acidobacteriota bacterium | reverse complement strand
CGGGAAGTCGACAGCGATCCGGGCCGTCAACAAGCTGCATGACATCACCGTCGGCGAGGTGATGGTCGACGGCACCGACGTTCAGAAGCTCAAGGGACCGGACCTGCAGGCGTTCCGCCGCGAGAAGATGGGCATGGTGTTCCAGCACTTCGCGCTCTTCCCGCACCGCAACGTGATCGACAACGTCGGCTACGGGCTGAAGGTCCAGAAGGTCGACAAAGAGCAGCGCGACGCCGCCTCGCTCAAGGCCCTCGCCCTGGTCGGCCTCGAGTCGAGCCGTACGCCTACAACGCGACCCAGGAGCTGTCGGGCGGCATGCAGCAGCGGGTGGGCCTGGCCCGGGCGCTGGCGTCGGACCCGGACATCCTGCTCATGGACGAGGCGTTCTCGGCCCTCGACCCGCTGATCCGGCGCCAGATGCAGGACGAGATGATGGAGATCCAGGCCGAGCTCCACAAGACGATCCTCTTCATCACCCACGACCTCAACGAGGCGCTGCGGATCGGCGACCGGGTCTGCATCATGAAGGACGGCGCCGGTCGTCCAGATCGGCACCCCCGAGGAGATCCTCACCAAGCCCGCCACCGGCTACGTCGCCGAGTTCGTCCAGGACGTCGACCAGGGCCGGGTCATCCAGGTCGACGAGATCATGCGGGAGCCGCTCGGGCTCACCCGTTCCACGTCGTTGAGCGAGGCGCTCGCCGCCCTCGAGGGCCGGTCCGGCGCGTTCGTCGTGGACGACACCGGCAAGCCGGTCGCCATGCTCACCAGCGAGGACGGCATCCGGGCCGTCGGGATGGGGTCGACGGATCTGGGGCAGGCGCTGCGCGAGGACTTCGAGCGGACCT
>WVWW01000218.1:0-769 GCA_011773795.1 Acidobacteriota bacterium | reverse complement strand
TCATGGAGGAGATGGGCCGTGTCGAGCGGCTCATCGACGGATTCGAGCGAGAGGTGTTCATGTGAACGTACTTGCGCAGGGAGCGGACGGCCCGGGCTTCACCGACAACGCAGTTCTCGACGAGTACGAAGTCCCCTTCGGCGCTTGGATGGATCAAGCCGTCGACTGGATCGACACCCAGTTGCAGCCCCTGCTCGACGCCTTCGCTTGGCCGTTCGAGACCCTGATCGGCAGCCTGGTGGAGAACTTCCTCGCCGAGATCTCGTGGGTCTGGTTCGTGGTCGGGATGTTCGTCATCGCTTCGCTGGTGCGCAACGTCAAGGTCGGCGCCTTCGTGACCGGATCNNGCTTGGGCAACGCCTACTGGCTGGAGACGGCGCGCACGATCGGCTTCATCGGCGTCGCGGTGTTGTTGTGCGTGATCATCGGCATACCGATCGGGATCGCCTGCGGACGGGTGGACAGCATCTGGCAGGTCGTCAGACCGGTGCTCGACGCCATGCAGGTGGTCCACTCGTTCGTGTACATGCTGCCGTTCATCTTCTTCTGGGGCATCGGCGAGGTGTCGGCGACGATGGTCACGATGGTGTTCGCGCTGCCGCCGCTGATCCGGCTCACGAACCTCGGCATCCGTCAGGTGCCGGACGACGTGGTCGAGGCTGCCCGGGCATACGGCTCGTCGGAGCTGCGGGTCCTCACCGACGTGCAGCTTCCGCTGGCCCGTCCGGCGATCATGACCGGAATCAACCAGACCCTGCTGCTGGCGATC
>WVWW01000166.1:1038-1198 GCA_011773795.1 Acidobacteriota bacterium | reverse complement strand
TTGCCCAACTACGCCGTGTTCGACGAGCAGCGCTACTTCACCCCCGGCAGCAACGGCGAACACGGCAACGATCCGCTCGAGCTCTACGAGATCGGCGGCGTCAAGGTCGGGGTGTCGATCTGCGAGGACATCTGGTCACCGTTCGGTCCGCTCACCGAGC
>WVWW01000166.1:714-1002 GCA_011773795.1 Acidobacteriota bacterium | reverse complement strand
CGCTCACCGAGCAGGCGGCGGGCGGTGCCGAACTGAGCGTCAACATCAACGGCTCGCCCTATCACTGGGAGAAGGACACCGGCCGCGAGCGCATGGTCGCCACCCGGGCGCAGGACGCCCACACCCCGATCGTGTACGTCAACCAGGTCGGCGGGCAGGACGAGCTCGTGTTCGACGGCGGCTCCTTCGTCGCCGACGGCGACGGGCGCATCGTCGCCCGATCGCCCCAGTTCGTCGAGGACCTGATGGTGGTCGACGTCCCGATCCCGCCGGTGTATCGCGGGCGCC
>WVWW01000166.1:0-602 GCA_011773795.1 Acidobacteriota bacterium | reverse complement strand
ATGTGGTGATCGGCCTGTCGGGTGGCATCGATTCCACGCTGGTCGCATGCATCGCCGCCGATGCGCTCGGGCCCGAGCACGTGCACGGCGTGTCGATGCCCTCGCGGTACTCGTCCGATCATTCGAAGAGCGACGCGCAACTCCTCGCCGAGAACCTGGGCATCGACTACCGGACGATCTCGATCGAGCCGGCGTTCCAGGCGTATCTCGACATGCTCGCCCCTTCGTTCGAGGGCCGCGAGCCGGGTCTGACGTACGAGAACATCCAGTCGCGCTGCCGCGGCCAACTGCTGATGGCATTGTCGAACGAGATGGGCTGGATGGTGCTCACCACCGGCAACAAGTCGGAGATGGCCGTCGGCTACTTCACGATCTACGGCGACTCGGTCGGCGGCTACGCGGTGATCAAGGACGTGCTCAAGCTCGACGTCTACGAGTTGTGCCGGTACGTCAACCGGGCGGCGGGGCGCGACGTCATCCCGCCCGACGTCATCACCAAGCCGCCGTCCGCCGAGCTGCGCCCCGACCAGCGCGACGACGACTCGCTGCCGCCCTACGAGGTGCTCGACCCGATCCTCGCGCTGTACGTCGAGGGCGACCAC
>WVWW01000136.1:546-1419 GCA_011773795.1 Acidobacteriota bacterium | reverse complement strand
CTTCGACTGACGGGCCCGGCCGATCCGGGTCTTGCACCGCTCTCTATGCTCCCCGGCCATGGGGCTACTCGACGGGTACGACCAGGGAGCGACCTTCTGCGAGGTCTTCGACGCCGACGGCGTGCGTCCCCACTATCGCCAGCTGGTCGACCGCCTCAATGCGCTGAGCCCGGCCGATTTCGACGAGCGCGCTCGCCTCACCGACTCGACGTTCCGCAACCTCGGCATCACCTTCGCCGTCTACGGCGGCGACGAGGGCACGGAACGCACGTGGCCCATCGATCTCGTACCGCGCATCATCCCGGCTCCCGAATGGGGCATGGTGGAGGCCGGTCTCATCCAGCGCGCCAAGACGCTGAATCTCTTCCTCGACGACCTCTATGTCGGCGATGCCGAGGCGATACGCGACGGCATCGTCCCCGAATGGCTCGTCAGGAGCTCGGACGGATACAAGCGCGCGGCCCACGGCATCTCCGTCCGGGGAGGCGCCCGGGTGGTGGTTGCCGGCATCGACATCGTGCGCGACGACATGGGTGTGTACCGCGTCCTGGAGGACAACCTGCGGGTACCGAGCGGCATCTCCTACGTGGTCGAGAACCGCGCCGCCATGCGGAGAGCCTTCCCGCTGCTCTTCGGCCGCTACCCGATCCGGCGAGTCGACGACTACGGCTCGATGCTGCTCGAGGCGCTCCGGTTCCAGGCTCCGCCGGGCGTCGACGATCCGACCGTGGTGGTTCTCACACCGGGGCCGTTCAACTCCGCCTACTTCGAGCACACCTTCCTCGCCAGACGGATGGGCGTCGAGCTCGTGGAGGGCCGCGATCTCCTCGTCCGCGATCACACCGTGTATCTCCGCACCACCGCCGGCCTCGC
>WVWW01000136.1:0-521 GCA_011773795.1 Acidobacteriota bacterium | reverse complement strand
CCTCGACCCGGTCGTGTTCGAGCGCTCCTCGGTGCTCGGGGTGCCCGGTCTCATGGGAGCGATTCGCGCCGGCAACGTCGCCGTGGCCAACGCCGTCGGCAACGGCGTCGCCGACGACAAGGCGGTGTACGCCTACGTCCCCGACATGATCCGGTACTACCTCGGCGAGGAGCCGATCCTGCCCAACGCGACGACGTACACACTGTGGGACGAGGACCATCGCGCCCATGTGCTGGAGCGACTCGGCGAACTGGTGGTGAAGCCGGTTGCCGAGGCCGGCGGATACGGCATCGTCATCGGCAGATCTGCATCCGACGAGGAGCTCGAGGCGACCCGCAGGAAGATCGAGGAGAACCCCCGCGGCTACATCGCGCAGGAGGTCATCGAGCTGTCGACGCATCCCACCCTGGCCAACGGGGCGCTCGCTCCCCGGCACATCGACCTGCGCCCCTTCATCGTGACCGGGGAGACCACGAAGGTCGTGCCGGGCGGACTCACTCGCGTCGCGCTTCGTGAGGGAT
>WVWW01000262.1:1627-3238 GCA_011773795.1 Acidobacteriota bacterium | reverse complement strand
CGAGGTCTGCCAGGAACTCAAAAAGACGCCGCACGGCACGACCTGCCCGGTGATGATCGCCACGTCGGTGTACCGCGGGCGCCGTTACCGCCACCAGGCGATGCACCTGTACTCGTGCGACGCCTACCTGGAGAAACCGCTGACCGAGGAAGACCTTCTCTCGACGGTCGAGACGGGGTTGAAGGACTACGCCGAGGCGCGAGAGCGGGCGGCCGCAGACACGGCGGCGACGATGGAGATCGACATGTCCAACCTGGCCGCCGAGATTCCCGTGGCAGCGCCGGCACCCGCGCCCGAAGCGCCGGCCGAACCCGCGGCCGCCGGAATGGAAATCGACACCTCCAAACTCGCGGCGGAGGTTCCGGCCGAGCCCGGCGCATTCCCCAACGGCGAGGCCCAAGCGGCGCCGCAACGACCTGTCGCGCAAGCGGCCGCCGAAGACAAGGAAGACGACCTCGATTTCGACATCGTCGACCGGCTGGATTCGCTGCTGAGCGACGATCCGAGCAAGAGTTCGCCCACACGCTCGGGCAAGTAGGGCCAACCGCGTGCCGCGTATCACGAAGATCTACACGAGACAGGGCGATTCGGGGTCGACCCGCCTCGGGGGCGGTCAAAAGATCAGCAAGACCGCGCTTCGCATCCGGGCTTTCGGAACGGTCGACGAGCTCAACTCGTTCATCGGCGTGGCTCTCGCCTCGGGACTCGACGAAACGCTCGCCGGACCGCTGTCGGCGATCCAGAACGAGCTGTTCCACCTGGGTTCCGACCTGTGCATCCTCGAGGAGGACAAACGGGAGATGCCCGTCCCGCAGATCGAGCCGCGGCACGTCGAGGCCTTGGAAGATCTCCTCGACCGGTTGACGGCCGAGGTCGGGCCGCTGGAGAACTTCATCCTTCCCGGCGGCTCGATCGGCGCCGCCCACCTGCACGTCGCGCGCACGGTCTGTCGACGGGCCGAGCGGCTCGTCGTGGCGCTTTCGGAGAAAGAAGAAATCGGCGCGGAGACCGTGCGTTACCTCAACCGGCTGTCCGACGCGTTGTTCGTGATGGCGCGCTTCGAGAACAAGAGCAAAGGCGTGGAAGACGTCTGCTGGGATTCGAGGAGCTGAAGACGCCTCCGGAAGCAGGAAGAGGGGCATCGTTCTTACCACCGGAGGTCGTCTTCGGAAGGAACGGCTCCTCCCGCTTCAGATTACGCACGAGCCCGGTTTTGGTTGCATCGATCCGCCGCATCGTCGGCGCCGGCGGTCGTTAGGGGCTACCCCGCGGCCTCTTTTGCCGCCGGCATCATGAACTCGAGGCACTGGATCAGGACCTCGCGCATGCGGGCGCGCTCGACGACCATGTCGAGCATCCCGTGCTCCACGAGGAACTCGCTGCGCTGAAACCCGTCGGGGAGCTTCTGGCGGATCGTCTGCTCGATCACGCGCGGCCCCGCGAAACCGATCAGCGCCCGCGGCTCGGCGATGTTGAGGTCGCCGAGCATCGCGAACGACGCCGTGACCCCGCCGGTCGTCGGATCGGTCAGGATCGAGATGTAGGGCAGCCCGGCCTCGTCCAGCCGCGCCAGCGCCGCCGAGATCTTCGCCATCTGCATCAACGAGAGCG
>WVWW01000262.1:1202-1576 GCA_011773795.1 Acidobacteriota bacterium | reverse complement strand
GACCTTTTCGCCGACGACGCTGCCCATCGAGCCGCCCATGAAGCCGTATTCCATCACCCCGACGACGACGGGGCGGCCGCCGAGCTTTCCCGTGCAGGAAACCAAGGCGTCCTTCATGCCGGTGCGTTTCTGGTAGTCCTTGATCCGATCCGAGTACTTCTTCGAATCGAAGAACTCCAGCGCGTCTTTCGGCGCGATGTCGGTGTCGAACTCCTCGTAGGCGCCGTCGTCGAGCAGCATCGCCAGCCGCTCGCGCGCGCTGATGCGGAAGTGGTAGTTGCACTTGGGGCAGACGTTGGCGTTGCGCGAGACCTCTTTCTTGTAGACCATCTCCTTGCAGGCCTCGCACTTGACCCAGAGGCCCTCGGGCATCT
>WVWW01000262.1:312-1091 GCA_011773795.1 Acidobacteriota bacterium | reverse complement strand
CGGCCTACCGGAGCCAGTTTCGAGCGGATTTCTTCCCCGATCCGTGCCCAGTCGCGCTCATCGAAAACGTAAAGATGGCCCCGGTCCCGGGCCAACCGCTCGGCCAGCCGGCTCGGCGCGATCTCTTCGGGGACGCGGTCGAGATACCACGTCAGGCTGGGGATTTTCATGTCGACCATGGCCACCGGACGCTGTTCATCNNCGGACGCTGTTCATCGAACTCCGGGACGGACTCGACGAGCCACGCCGCCGTGCGCTTTTTGGACACTTCCGGCGCGACCCAGCCGATGGCCGCGAAAAGAAACACCGCCTGGGCCGCCGCCGCCGAGACCCAGACCGTCCGGGGCCGTCGGCGCAACAGGGCGGGCAGCGACGCCAGGGTCGCCAGGCCGTACGCCGCGCAGGCGACCCACGCGACGTTGCGGATCGCCCCCGCCGGTTGCCCGCCGGCCCAGACGCCGAAGGCGATCGCGAAGGCCCCCAGCGTGGCGGCGAGCGAACCGGCCGCGCGGATGCGCTTGCGCGGTTGCTCGAGCTCGCGACCCAATTCCCAGCTCAACAGCATCGCCATCGCGGGCATCAGCGGCAGGATGTAGTTCGGGTTCTTCCCGCGGCTTGCGGAGAACAGCACCCATCCCGCCAGGCACGCGGCCGCCAGGTAGCGGGCCGTCTGCGACGCCGGGTCGCGAGCCATCCGGATCGTGCGCGCGAGTCCGAAGCAAAGCGGCGCGACCCAAGGCAAGACCGCCAGCGGAAGCACCTGCAGGTAGTACCAGAAC
>WVWW01000262.1:0-256 GCA_011773795.1 Acidobacteriota bacterium | reverse complement strand
AACCCAGGCCGCCCCGCCGGCCATCGCGCCGCGCAGGCTCGGAGCGACGGGACGCCCCGCCGCCGTGCGGCCTGCGAGCATCATCAGCAGCGGGAGCACGACCCCGACCGGGCCCTTGATCAGAAACGCCAAACCCGTCAGCACCCCGTAGGGCCAAGCCGCGCGCGCGCCGTCGTCGGGTCGATCGAGGTCGTAGGCGACCACCGCCCAGACGTGCAGCATCAACAGCGCGTCGAGTGTGCCCTGGCGCCCGATC
>WVWW01000140.1:1101-1728 GCA_011773795.1 Acidobacteriota bacterium | reverse complement strand
GACATCCAGGCCGAGCAGGCCAACGACCTGGCGGTGCGCTGGAACTGCAAGGCCGGCAAGTGCGGGTCCTGCTCGGCGGAGGTCAACGGCATGCCGCGGCTGATGTGCATGACCCGCATGGATCAACTGCCGGACGAAGGCCCGGTGACGATCGAACCCGTCCGCGCGTTCCCTGTGGTGCGCGACCTCGTCACGGACGTGAGTTGGAACTACGAGGTCAAGAAAAAGATCAAGCCGTTCAAACCGCGAAAGCCCGATTTCGAAGACGGCAGTTGGAAGATCGACCAGCGCGACGTCGACCGCGTGCAGGAGTTCCGCAAGTGCATCGAGTGCTTCCTGTGCCAGGACGTCTGCCACGTGCTGCGCGACCACCACAAGCACGACGAGTTCATCGGCCCGCGCTTCTTCGTCTACACCGCGGCGCTCGAGATGCACCCGTTGGACACCGAGAACCGCCTCGCTGAGCTTCGCGGTCGCGACGGCATGGGCTACTGCAACATCACGAAGTGCTGCACGAAGGTCTGCCCCGAGCACATCACGATCACCGACAACGCGATCATCCCGCTCAAGGAGCGCGTCGTCGACGAGGCCTACGACCCGGCAAGCAAGCTGTTGCGGGTCCTCAAG
>WVWW01000140.1:736-1053 GCA_011773795.1 Acidobacteriota bacterium | reverse complement strand
TCCGCAACCGTCCCGGATCCGGCTCCGCACCGACAAGCCCCGCGCAGCTACAACGCCGTGTGGACGGCGCAACCGCCGCAGATCGACGGGCGCATCGACGACGAGGCCTGGGCGGCCGCGGGTTGGTCGGAAGATTTCGTCGACATCCGCGGGGCGGGTCACCCCGTGCCCGAGTACCGCACGCGGATCAAAATGGTGTGGAGCGAGACCGGCTTGTACATCGCGGCGGAGTTGCAGGAACCCCACGTCTGGGCCACGCTCACCGAGCGCGACTCCGTCATTTTCCAAGACCCCGACTTCGAGGTGTTCATCGACCC
>WVWW01000140.1:311-661 GCA_011773795.1 Acidobacteriota bacterium | reverse complement strand
CCGTTCACGTCGACGGCACGCTCAACGATCCGAGCGACGAGGATCTCGGCTGGAGCGTCGAGATCGAGCTGCCCTGGAGCGCGGTCGAGCAAGCGCTGCCCCGGGAGGGCTCGAAGTGGCGCATCAACTTCTCGCGGGTCGAGTGGCACGTTCACGTCGAAAACGGCGTCTACGTGAAGGATCCGGCGCCGGCCGATGAGCCGCACCCCGAGGAGAACTGGGTCTGGTCGCCCCAAGGGTTGATCGACATGCATCAGCCCGAGACATGGGGAAGCGTCGTCTTTCAAGGCGCTCCGTGAGCATCCTCGACTGGCTCATCGTCGCCGCTCTACTCGCCGTCGTGGTCTGGG
>WVWW01000140.1:0-282 GCA_011773795.1 Acidobacteriota bacterium | reverse complement strand
CCAACCTGGAGATGAACTACGTCGCCGGTTTCTCGATGTCGTGGTGGGGCATGACGATGAGCGTGTTCGTTCTCGCGGTAACCGCATCGGGCTGGGTCGTCTACCGCTTCCGGCAAACGCGCTGCCTGACGTTGGCCGAATTCTTCGAGCGCCGTTACAGCCGCAATTTTCGCGTGTTTGCCGGAATCGTCGCGTTCGTCTCGGGCATCGTCAATTTCGGGATCTTTCCCGCCGTCGGCGCACGCTTCTTCATCCACTACTGCGCTCTTCCCCGGGAAATTG
>WVWW01000170.1 GCA_011773795.1 Acidobacteriota bacterium | reverse complement strand
TCGCCTGTCGCACCCACATCGCCCACGGCTCCCCGAACAAGCAGGACACCGCGGAGTCGCACGGTGCCCCGCTCGGCGAGGACGAGGTCGCCGCGACGAAAGCGGCGCTCGGTTGGCCTGCCGAGCCCACCTTCCACGTGCCGGACGAGGTGCGGGCGTTCTTCAAGGAGCGCGCCGAGGAGGGCCGGGCCTTGCGCACCGCCTGGGAGCAGAAGCTCGAGGCCTGGCGCGACGCTTCGCCGGGGCTCGCCGAGACGTGGGACGCCATCCGCGATACCGCACCGCCCGATGGGCTGACCGAGCGGCTGATCGACGCGGCGCCCACCGACGACGGAGCGACACGGGGCCACAGCGGTACGGTGCTCCAACTCGCCGCCGCCGAGATTCCCGGGCTCGTCGGCGGCTCGGCCGACCTGGCCCCGTCCAACAAGAGCCTCATCAAGGACAGCCCCGCGATCCGCGCCGGCGAGTTCGGCGGCCGCAACCTGCACTTCGGCGTCCGCGAGCACGCGATGGGCGCGATCCTGAACGGCATGCTGTACCACGGCGCGTTCCGTCCCTACGGCGCGACGTTCCTGGTCTTCTCCGACTACATGCGGCCGTCGATCCGGCTCGCCGCGCTGGCCGGCCTGCCGGCGATCTACGTCTTCACGCACGATTCGATCTTCGTCGGCGAGGACGGCCCGACCCACGAGCCGATCGAGCACGCGATGTCGTTGCGCCTGATCCCCAACCTCCGCGTCTTCCGGCCGGCGGACGGCGTCGAGACGGCGCTCGCCTGGGGCCAGGCGTTGGAGCGCACCACGGGCCCGAGCGCCTTGTTGCTCTCGCGCCAGAAGCTCCCCGCCGTGCGCCGCGAGATCGAGGGCCAGCTCGGCGAGATCCGGCGTGGGGGTTACCTCGTTGCCGGGGGCGACAAAGCCGACGCGGTGGTCGCGGCAACCGGTTCGGAGCTGCACCTCGCGCTCGCCGCGCGCGAAGCGATGGAAGCCAAGGGCAAGAAGCTCAACGTCGTGTCGATTCCCTGTCTCGAGCTGTACTACGAACAGGAGGCCAACTACCGGCGCCGCCTGTTCCCCGCGGGTGTGCCGACCTGCACGATCGAGGCGGGCTGCACGCGCCCGTGGCGCGCCCTCGCCGGCCCCGACGGGCTGACGCTGGGGATCGATCGGTTCGGCGCCTCCGCTCCGGCGTCGGTGCTGGCCGAGCACTACGGCCTGACCGCCTCCAGTGTGACCACCCGGATTGCGGAGTGGCTCGGCGTCTAGAGTCGCCGCCAGGTGCGGCCGGAGCGGGCCAGCATGACGTGGGCCTCCGCGGGGCCCCAGGTGCCCGCGGTGTACTCCGGTAACGCGACGGTCGGCTCCTCGCGGCCCCAAGCCTCCTGCAGCGGATCGATCCAGCCCCACGACGCCTCGACCTCGTCGCCGCGGATGAACAGCGTCGGGTCCCCGTGGAGCGCATCGCTGATCAATCGCTCGTAAGCTTCCGGCGAGCCGTCCGCGAACGAGCCTTCGTAGTCGAACTCCATCTCGACGGGTTTGATGCGCGGCTCCGTGCCGGGAATCTTGGCGTCGAACTTGATCGAGATACCCTCCTCCGGTTGGATCCGCAACGCGAGTGTGTTCGTGGTCAGCGCCGCGTCGGGGAACAGATGATGCGGGACCTCGCGGAAACGCAACGCGATCTCGGTGACTCGCTTGGTCATCCGCTTGCCGGCGCGCAGGTAGAACGGCACGCCGGCCCAGCGCCAGTTGTCGACGAACAACTCGGCGGCGACGTAGGTCTCCGTTCGCGAATCGGCGGAGACGCCGGGCTCCTCGCGGTAGCCGGACACCTCCTTGCCGTCGATCACGCCGTGCGCGTACTGACCGCGAACCGTCGCGGCCGCCACATCCGCACCTTCGAGTGGTCGCAGCGCCTCGAGCACCTTGACCTTTTCGTTGCGGATGGCATCGGGACGTAAAGACGCCGGCGGCTCCATGGCCGTGAGGCAGACCAGCTGGAACATGTGGTTCTGCACCATGTCCCGCGTCGTCCCGGCCTCCTCGTAGTACTCGCCGCGTCCCTCGACGCCGATCGACTCGGCCACGGTGATCTGCACGTGGTCGACGTACTTGTGGTTCCACAGCGGCTCGAAGATCGCGTTGGCGAAGCGGAAGACGAGCAGGTTCTGCACGGTCTCCTTCCCGAGGTAATGGTCGATGCGGTAGACCGATCCTTCGTTGAAGACCGCATTGACGGCGTGGTTGAGCGCGACCGCCGAGGCGAGGTCGCGGCCGATCGGTTTCTCCAGCACGATGCGCGCGAACGTGCCACCCTCACCGGGCCGGTTGAGGCCGGCCGCACCGAGTCCGGCGGCGATCCCGGCGTAGGCCGACGGAGGGACGGCCAGGTAGAAAAGGCGGTTCCCGGAGGTGTCGCATCTCCGATCGATCTCCGCGAGGTGCTCGCGCAACGGGACCAACCCCCGCTCCGATTCGGCGTCCGCGGCGACGGTCGAGATCGCGCTTTCGAGCCGCGCCCAGACGTCCGCATCGAGTGCCCGCCGGGAGTGCTGCTCGATGCCCTCGCGCAGCCGCGCCAGCAGGTCGTCGCGATCGGTTTCCCTGCGTGTCACCGCGACGATGGCGAGGCACTGCGGCAGCATCTCGTCGAGCAGCAGGTTGTACAGCGCGGGCACGAGCTTGCGGCGCATCAGGTCGCCGGTCGCTCCGAACAGAACGAGGGCACAGGGCCGGGGGGTCTCTTGCTCGCTGGCCATCGGCCGATTCTAGCCAAAACGACCCAAGGGGATAGGCATAATAGAGCCGATGGCACAGCTATTCGGCGGGGATGCGCGTCTCATCTGGGCGCTGGCCGGTGCGTTGGCGGTCGTCAGCCTCGTTGCCTTCGTCACGCGGCGTCGCGGCGGCCGGTTCCGCGCGCTCCCCGGTTGGGCCGGCCTGTGGTGGGTCATGGCGACGGTCCTCGTGTTGCTCTCCCGCTCGAACCGCTGGATCGCGTTCCCGCTCCTCGCATTCATGATGTTCGCGTCGTTGCGGGCCTACTTTTCCGTCGCGCCCGTGCGACCGCGCGACCGCTACGCGATCCTCGTGTCCTACCTCGCGATTCCGCTGATCCTGTGGCCGGCCTTCATCGGCGCCGCCAAGCTGTTCCAGGCCGTCGTTCCGGTGGTCCTGTTCCTGATCGTTCCGGTGTTCCTCGTCTACGGCACGACCGAGCGGGGGTTGCTCGGGTCGATGGGGCGGATGCTGCTCGGCGTGATCTTCTTCGTGTTCTGCATCGGGCACCTCGCTTTGTTCGCGGGTCCCGCGCACCAGGGTCTGCTCGAGTTGTTCGGCGTACTGGTGCTGGCGTCGGAGCTGCCCCAACGGTTGGCCGCCCGCCCGCACCCCGGGACCCCGTGGTTCCGGCCGCTGGCGGGGATCTTCGCGGCGATGTTCCTGGCAACCGGTCTCGGTTACGTCCTCGCGCCGCTGGCCGGCATGGCGCACAGCGACGGCGGTCGCGCCGGACTGCTGGTCTCGGTGGCCGTCACGCTCGGCGCGCTGGTCTCCGAAGCGGTCGCGACCGACCTGAACATGACAAGCTCCGCCGCGGTCATCGGCCGCGGCGCGACGATGACCCGCATGGTCCCGGCCGTCTACGCCGCTCCGGTGTTCTTCCACTACGTGGTCAACTTCGCGCCGTGAGACGCTTCCTCCGCACCGTCGCGCTCTATCTCTTTCATCTCGGGTTCGTGCGACCCGTCTTGACATGGATCGTCGGCGTCCGTTACCGCCGCCGAAGCCTCGTGCCCGATGGGCCGTGCCTGGTCGTGTCGAACCACAACTCTCACCTCGATGCCGGTATCCTGATGAGCCTGTTCCCGTTGCGCCGCCTGACACGGGTCCATCCGGTCGCTGCCGCGGACTATTTCGGCTCGACGCTGTTCAAACAGGCGCTGGCGATGTGGCTGATGAACGGCATCCCGATCCAGCGCCGTCCCAAGGCAGGG
>WVWW01000184.1:960-1214 GCA_011773795.1 Acidobacteriota bacterium | reverse complement strand
GTCGTACGGGGACGCGATGGGTATCCGCGCATTCGCCGAGCGCAAGAGCCTCGAAGCCGACATGGCCGAAAAGGAATTTACCGCGCTGACAGACCTGATCGACACGCCCTGGATCAACATGGAATCGGCGCTGAACCACCCGTGCCAGAACCTCGCCGACTGGAAGACGCTGGATGACCTCGACATCCCGGCCGTGGGCGGCAAGTTCGTGCTGAGCTGGGCCTACCATCCAAGGGCGCTGCCGCTCGCCGTGC
>WVWW01000184.1:658-830 GCA_011773795.1 Acidobacteriota bacterium | reverse complement strand
CTCGACTGGTGCGTCGACGAGCCCTGGTTCGAGAACGCCGAGGACGACTGCCGCTTCATGCACTGCCTGCCCGTGCGTCGCGGCGTCGTCGTCAGCGACCCCGTGCTCGACGGCCCGCGCAGCGTCGTGATCCCCGAGGCGCGCAATCGCATGCTCGCGCAGATGGCGATTT
>WVWW01000184.1:328-483 GCA_011773795.1 Acidobacteriota bacterium | reverse complement strand
GTGCTGATCCACGGCGGCGGACCGCAGTCGACCGAGCTCGCGACGGCGCTCGGCCTCGACACGACATTCGTCGCGGGTCGGCGCGTCACCGACGGGGCATCGCTCGACGTCGCGACAATGGTCCTCAACGGGCAGATCAACACGCGGGTACTCGC
>WVWW01000184.1:0-160 GCA_011773795.1 Acidobacteriota bacterium | reverse complement strand
CGCAGCCGCGATCGCTGCAGAGCTCGACGCCGAGAAACTGATCCTGCTCACCGGCGCGCCCGGCGTACTCGAGGACAGCGATGACCCGCAGTCGCTGATCAGCTACATCGACCGCGCCGCGCTCGACAAGCTGCGCGACGACGGCAAGCTCGCCGACGGC
>WVWW01000186.1 GCA_011773795.1 Acidobacteriota bacterium | reverse complement strand
GACCACCCTGCCGCCTCCGATGAAACCGATCGAGTATGAGCTCATGATGACCTCCACCGTTTCCTGTAGTCAACCTCGATTTGTAGCGAGTTGCTCGACGGGCTCGCCGGAAGCTACCCGCCGGAAATAGCGGCGCCTGAAGTACAGCGACACCTTGACCAGCCCGAGCAGCACCGGGACCTCGACGAGGGGACCGATGACGGTCGCGAAGGCGGGCTCCGAGGCGATGCCGAACACGGCCACCGCCACGGCGATCGCCAGCTCGAAGTCGTTGCTCGCGGCGGTCAGTGCCACCGTCGTGGTCTCGGGATACCGCCCACCCAGCGCCTTGGCGGCGAAGAACGTGACAAGGAACATCACCACGAAGTAGAGCGTCAACGGAATCGCCGTGCGAAGGACGTCGTACGGCAGCTGCACGATCAGCTCGCCCTTCAGCGAGAACATCACGACGATCGTGAACAGCAGCGCGACGAGGGTGAGCGGGGCGATCCTGGGGATGAACGCCGTCTCGTACCACTCGACACCCTTCAGCTTCAGGCTGACGAGGCGCGTGATCAGCCCCGCCAGGAACGGGATCCCGAGATAGATGAACACCGTTCGGGCCAGCTCACCGACCCCCACGTCGACGACCGCGCCTTGAAGCCCTACCAGGGGTGAAAGAAACGTGATGAAGATCCACGCGTAAAGGCCGTAGAAGAAGACCTGGAAGACGGCATTGACGGCCACGAGACCGGCGACGAGGTCGCTGTCGCCCTTGGCCAGGTCGTTCCAGACCAGCACCATCGCGATGCAGCGGGCCAGGCCGACGAGGATCAGCCCGATCGCGTATCCCGGCAGGTCCCGCAGCAGGGTCGCGGCCAGCACGAACATGACGATCGGCCCGACGATCAGGNNCATCAGGATCAGGCCGATGGCGATCGGGATGTTGGTCGTGCCGACCTGGAAGCGGTCGATGAACGACTCGACGCCCGGAACGAAGTAGCCGAGGCCGACGCCGACGGCCATGGCCAGGAAGATCCACACGGTCAGGTAGCGGTCGAGGAAGGACAGCCCCTTGGCGATCGTGTTCAGGTTCGGTAGCACGCGCTCAACTCCTCGAGATCCTGCCGCCGCACTTCTCGGATGCGCCGGCTGTCCTCCCGGATCGTGGGATCCTTCTTCAGCTCATCGAGGACCCAGTCGAGTGCCCGGCGCGCCGAGGAGTCGTCTTTCTCGCCGGCCAGCCTGTAGAAGTGCCACTTGCCGTCCTTGCGACGGTGCACGAGGCCTGCCTGGTACAAGATGTTCATGTGCTTCGACACCGTTGCGGGCGAAAGTCCCAACACCTCGATGACTTGGCAAAGGCACAACTCATGGTCCTTCACTGCCAGGAGTGCGCGAACCCGGCTTTCGTCACTGAGGGCCTTGGTGATCGAGAGGAACCCTCGCATCTTGACTCCGATGTTGCAGGCGTGGCGGGTCGGCCGGGTCGTCCGCCGTGACGCACCAGCTCCGTCACTTCGTCTACTGTCGAAGTGTAATTCATTCGCGCCTTCGTCGCCACATCCTCTACTTCGGCGAAGCGGGTGTGGCGCGGACGTCTGCCGGCGCTTTTTCGGATAACGCTTTCGCGTCGCGGGCGAGCCCGGCGGGGGTCAGCTCGACAGCCAACTCGTGCTGACGGGGATCCAGCGGCCGAGGACCCACACGTAGACGTGCTCGCGCTCGTGGGTGCGTTGCTCGATGCCCTGCATCCGCGTGTACATCAGTGACCGCGTGTAGGACGTGAACGACTTGGCCACGAACGGCGTGTTGATCCCGTGGCGGATGCCGACGAACAGGCAGTCGCCGCACTCGTCCCGGTTCACGCGCTCGATGTAGGTCCCGTCCTCCTCGGTCATCAACACCCCGTTGAACCGGCTGAGCGACGAGTCCAGCCGGTACAACCGTTCGTCCCCGAGGATCTCGGCCAGCTTGTAACTGATGATGTAGACGCGCTCCGAGTATCTCGAATCGTTTTCGACGGACTCGGCGAGGGCGGCGACGCTGCGGACATCGTCCACGATCATGTCGGGCGCCAGGTGGGTCAACGACTTGCGGCCGATGAACATCCACAGGCCGAGCTGCAGGAACAGGAAGATCACGACCAGCCGGGCGGTCCAGCGGAAGGCGCGCGCCGCGAACGACGGGCGCGGCACACGCGGCGGCGCGGCCGAGGTGCCCTCGCTGCCCCACGCCGATTCCGGCCGGCCGTATCCCTTCTCGCCGTATGGATCCACGCTATACCTACTCCTGCACCACCGTTTCGGTTTCAACCCCCGCGGACGAGGTTTCCGGCTTCCACATACGCGTTGAAGCGCTCGCGGATCTGCCGCACGTAGGCGACCGGCTCCCGGCACCGACAATAACCGTGGCGCGCATTGCCCGAATATTCAACATTGGAAAGCAAAAGCATCGCTTTCTCGACGTTTTCGAACCAGCGATTGGGGTTCAGCCCCAACTCGCGCGCGAGACGCCGGGCGTCCCGCACATGACCCGGACCGGCGTTGTAGGCCGCCAACGTGAACCACATGCGGTCCTGGACGGGCAGCTGCGGCTCAAAACGGTCACGGACCCAATCGAGGTAGCGGATTCCCGCGTGGATCGCCGACTCGGGGTCGTCGAGGTCCTCGATCCCCAGCTCCGCTGCCGTCAGCGGCATGATCTGCATCAAACCGCGCGCGCCGGCGAAGGACTCGGCGTCCAGTTGAAAACGGCTCTCCTGATACATCTGCGCGACGACCATGCGCCAATCGAAGCCGTAGTCGTCGGCAAACTTCTTGACGATCTCGTCGTAGGGCGAAAAGCGGTCCTCGCGAACCGCGCTCTCGGCGGCCTGCAACGAACGCTCGCCGAAGTAGCGGTCGTGGATCACGTTGTAGAAGAGCCCGCGGTACGAACGCTTGACAAAAGCGTCGACGGCGGCGGCGAGCTGCGGGTTGGATTCGCGCACGGCCCAGCTCAGCGGGATCCCGGCGCGCAGTGTCAGGGTCTCGCGGATGTCCCGCCGCCACGAGCGCTCGACCTCCAACGTTCGGTCGTCGGCGACCGTGAGGTCGAACTCGCCGCCGGCAACGCGGGCGAGGATCGCCGACATTTCGAGCGCTTCGGGCGCGGCCTCGAGCCGGAAACCCCAGTCCGATTCCAGCGCGGCGAGCGTGCGCCAGAACGGGCTGCTGCGCTGCACATGGACGGTACGATCGCGAAGGTCGGCGAAGCTGAGGGGTCCCTCCTCTTCACTGCGGGCGACGATGACGTGGGAGATACGGTCGTAGGGATACCGGAAGGTCACACCGTCGAGGCGCCGCTCCGGCGGCGGCGTCAGCGCCGCGGCGATCACGTCCCCGCGGCCCTCGCGCAACAGGTCGTACAGGGACTCGCCCTCGCGTGGGACGATCATCTCCAGGCGCAGGCCGTGCTCGCGCGCGAACTCGCCGGCCAGCTCGTACTCGAAGCCCATCAGCTGGCCGCGCCAGAGGAAGTAGGTCGCGGCGTTGTTGCGCGTGAGGACGCGGAGGGCGCGGCGCTTGAGGATGCCGTCGAGATCGTCCGTGTGCCGCCGGCCGGCGCGCGTCGTGAGTTGGATCGAGCTGAGGAAACGGTCGACCCGGTCGAGTAACAGCTTCGATTCCGGGCGCACCGCGAAACCGATCACGCGGTCGCCGGTCAGATCCATCAGCACCTCGACGTCGAGGTTGTAGCTCAGCACCGCTTCGACGAGGTTGCTGTCCGCCACGGTCAGGTCGTAGGCACGACTCGCGACGCGGTGCAGGATCTCCTCCGTCTGGACGTTCTCGGAGACCTCCTCGACGACGAGTGTCGGCTGGCGTTCGCGCAGCTCCTGGACGGTCGACCAGAACGAGGACGATCGGCGGATGTGGATCCGCCGCCCCGCGAGATCGTCGACCGAGCGCACGGGGTTCGGATCGTCACCGGAACCGATGAGCTGCTCGCGCACCACCGAAACCGGGACGGTGAACTGGACGCTCCGGCGGCGCTCGTCCGACGCGGTGAGGTTGGCCGCCGCGATGTCGCCGTGACCCGCGAGGAGCTTGGCAAACAGCTGGTTTCGCGAGGCGACCCGGATCCAGACCGGCTCGAGCCCTTCGTCCCGGGCGAACTGCTCGATCAACTGGCGCTCGTGGTTCAGCGGCCGGCCGCCACGCGGAAGCTGGTCGGCGACCACACGGGTGGGCAGCAGCACGCGCAGCGTCCCGCGCTCCCGGATTTCCTCGAGGTCGCCGTGGAACGCGTCCGGTGCGGCCTCGGCCCGTCGCGGTTCGGGTGCGCACGCGGAGACGGCCAGGATCGCCAGCAACGCGCCCCCGAGGAGCCGGCGCATCGCGTCTACGCCGCGTCCTTGCCCGGGCCGCGTTTGGAGAACGAGCCGAGCACGATGATGAGCCCGATGATGACCAGCACCAGGGGCCAGCCGCCGGTGAACAGGAACTCCATCAGATCGTCGCCGATGGAGAACGCGGTGACCAGCAGGATCCCGCCCGGAATGAGCGGCCACCAGTGCGACTGCTTCTCGTAGATCAGCGCGATCAACCAGATCGCGACGAAGCCCGCGCCGAGCCCGACCTGCCACGGGTTGTCGAGACCGTCCATCCGCCGTAGCAGCGTCGCGGACCCGAGTCCGATCAGCAGGCAGCCGGGAATCAGCAGGCCGTAGTTCTTGCTGTAAAGGTAGGCGCCGAGGAACAGGCTCCCGATGACGAAGAACAGCAACGACTGACCGAGATCCTCGACACGGACGAGCCAGAACAGCAAGAGTCCGATGCCGATCAGGGTGACCCCGGCGACGAATCGCGATCTCTGGTCCTTGTCCATGCGAACTCCTTGACCCGTAGTGTAACCGCAAACCCGCGCCGGGTGCGGGTCGACCCGCCGTGAGACAATGGGCGGCCGGGAGAGGAGGTCTCCGATGTCGTGTCGTCGCCCGTCGTTCCTGCTGTTCGCCATCCTGCTGCTGGCCGCGTCTGCGGCCGCCGCGGACACGTTGCTGGTGGCCAACAAGACCGACCACACCGTCGACCTGGTCGATCCCCGGACGGGCGAGTCGCGCGCGACGCTCCCGACCGGCGAGTTTCCACACGAGATCGCCGTCGATCCCGACGGCCGTCTCGCGGCGATCAGCAACTACGGCAACCGCGGCGCCCCCGGCAACAGCATCACCGTGATCGATCTCGCGGCACGGGAGGTCGTGCGGACGATCGATCTGGGAGACAACACGCGACCCCACGGGATGGTCTGGACGGAGAAGCGGTTGATCGTCACCACCGAGGGCAGCAAGAAGTTGCTCGTCGTCGATCCCGCGGACGGGCGGGTCGTGCACGGGATCGCCACCGACCAGGAGATCTCGCACATGGTCGCCGTCACGCCCGACGGCTCCCGCGCCTTCGTCGGCAACATCGGGTCGGGATCGGTGACGGTGATCGACCTCGCCGCCGGCAGGAAGATCAAGGACATCGAGACCGGGGCGGGGGCCGAGGGGTTGACCGTCACCCCGGACGGCGAGGAGGTCTGGGTCGGCAACCGCGGGGCCGACACGTTGACCGTGATCGACGCGAAGTCGCTCGAGATCCTCGAGCAGGTGCCCTGCAAGGGGGTCCCGATCCGCGTCGTGTCGACCGGGGACGGCAAGCGGATCCTGGTCTCGTGCGCGCGCACGGGCGAGGTCGCGGCGTTCGACCGCGAGCAACGCAAGGAGCTGGTCCGCCGCAAGCTCGACCTGAGCACGGTGCCGGATGCGGCCTCGCGCCTGTTCGGAGACCGGTTCGGCGAGAGCCCGGTGCCCGTCGGGCTCGTGATCTCGCCCGATGACAGGAAGGCCTGGGTAGCCGCCACGCAGTCCGACGTCGTCGTGGTCGTCGACGTCGTCACGCTCGACGTCCTCGACCTGATCCGCACGGGAAGAGAGCCCGACGGCATGGCCTATACGTCGGACGACTGATGCTATAGTGCGACGCCGTCCGAGGTGGGGGCGCATCGGGCGGTCGAGAGAAACTCATGGCCAAGAGAAAACCGCGCTACCTGTTTCGCATCCTTCTAGTCGTCATCCCCGCAGCGATGATCTTCCTCGGCGTGGCATCGTTCCGCACCGGTCCGGCCGCGATGATCGAGATCCGGCCGACCATGCCGGGTATCGGCAAGCTCACGCCGGTCGAGATCTCCATCGACGAACCGGTCCGCGGCCTCAGCGGCGTGCGCGTCGAGGTGGTCCAGGACGAGCGCGTCGAGGTCCTCGAACAGCGCGACTACGCCCCGCGCGCGCCGTGGCAATTCTGGGGCCCCCGCGTCCCGCGGGAAGACATGGTCGTCAACATCGGCAAGGAGACCGTTGGCGCGCTCAAGGAGGGCGAGGCCACGATCCGTGTGATCGCCGACCGCGCGCCCGCGTGGCTGCGACGGCCCGAACCGGCGTCCGCGGAGCTCACGCTCAGCGTCAGGCTGCGTCCGCCGTCGCTTCAGGTTCAGTCGTTGCACACCTACGTCTCCCAGGGCGGGAGCGAGGCGGTGGTCTATCGCGTCGGGGATTCCTCCATCAAGGACGGCGTCCGGGCCGGCGAGTGGTGGTTCCCCGGCTACCCGCTTCCTGGGGGCGGCGACCGCGATCGTTTCGCGCTCTTCTCGATGCCCTACGACATGACGGACGGATCGGAGATCCGACTCGTTGCCGTGGACGACGTGGGCAACGAGGCCACGGCGAGCTTCATCGACCGGGCGACCGCCAAACCGCTGCGCCGCGAGGAGATCCGGCTGTCGGATAGTTTCATGCAGCGCGTCGTCCCGCCGATCCAGGCTCAGAACCCCGACCTGACCGAGTCCGGGGACCTCCTGCAGGACTACCTGACGATCAACGGCGACCTCCGCGAGTCCAACGCCGCCACGCTGCGACGGCTCTCCGAAGCGTCACCGCCGGAGTTTCGCTGGAACAAGAGATTCGTCCAGATGCGCAATGGCCAGGTCATGTCGGCGTTCGCCGTGCGGCGCACCTACACCTACAACGGGCAGGCCGTCGATCAGCAGGACCACCTCGGGTTCGACCTGGCGTCGACCGCCCACGCGGAGATCCAGGCCGCCAACGACGGCGTCGTCGTGCTGGCGGGCTACTTCGGCATCTACGGCAACTGCGTGGTCATCGATCACGGCTACGGGCTGATGAGCCTCTACGGGCACCTGTCGAGCATCGCGGTCGAGGAGGGCCAGACGGTCGAGCGCAACGAGCCCGTCGGGCGCTCCGGTCAGACGGGCCTCGCCGGCGGCGATCACCTGCACTTCACGATCCTGCTGCGCGGGCTTCCGGTCAATCCGCAGGAGTGGTGGGACCGCAACTGGATCCACGACCGTCTGAAGTTGAAGCTCGGAGCCGCCCTGCCGTTCGAGCGCTGACCCCGCGGGAGCGGCTCTAGCGTCGCTGTGGGCCCGCGGTTTCGCGGCGATCGCCGCGCAGCTCGAAATCGGTCCAGTGGTAGACGCGCTGCCCGGCGCGGATCATCAGATCGTAGCGGCCCTCGAGCAGCTGCAACGACTGGCCCAGCTCGCCGCTGGCGACCCAGCGGTTGCGGCCGGGAAGGAATACCGTCACACGTCCCTCGTCCGAGCGCGCCGCTTCACGGAAGATCGTGCGAAACGCGTTACGCAGGCCGGCGCGATTACG
>WVWW01000143.1:8450-10154 GCA_011773795.1 Acidobacteriota bacterium | reverse complement strand
CGTAGAAGGCGAAGCTGAGCAACACGGCGCCGAGCGGGGACATCTCGCGTCCGAGCGAGCGCCCGACGCGTTGACCCAGCGAGAAGAAGATGCCGGCGATCCCGACCCACTTGAGGATCTTGAACAGCAGGATCCCCATCGGGAGGCCGATCACGGTGGCCGCCAGCAGCGTGAGAACCACGAGGAAGGCCAGGTAGCCGACCAGTCCGACGAAGAATGCCGAGAAGTAGCGAACGGGAGCCTCTCGCGCGATCAAGTCCACCCGTTCGGGCGCGATCGCGACGGCGGCGACGAGCGCGATGAAGGCCAGCAACAGCCCGACGGCACGGAACCAGAAGAAGATCGCCTCGAAGCCGGGCGCCCAGCCGAAGGGCATCCCGATATCGATGATGTTGCCGGGGTTGGTGTCGTAGCTCAGGTCGCCCAGGGCGTTGACCAGGGTGTCTCCGATCTCGCTGTCGCGGACGTCGAGCTCGGAGAAGACGCCGACCACGTTGTTTCGCACGCGGGCGCCGTCCATCTCGAGCTTGCCGAAGATCACCACCACGTTGTCGCGGACCTCGCCTTCGATCCGCGCCTCGCACCAGATGCAGACGACCGGCGCGCGCTGCTCGACGTTGGCGGGAATCACGATGTCCTGGGCGAAGACGCTGATCGTCGGCGAGGACCGCACGACGCGCCGTTCCTCGTCTTCCTGATCGGCGAGGACCGGGGAGACGGCGAGCAGGCTTCCCAGAAGCAGTGCGATCGCAATCGAGTGTCGCGTGGTCATTTCTCTTTCCTCCAGCGGACCGGCACCGGGCGTCGCAGGTCGTTCCCGACGACCCAGGCGATGGTGACCGCCATCGATACGAGACCGAGCGTGATCGCGGCGACGGCCACGGGCTCCAAGCGGGTGACCGACTCCCAGAACGGGGCCGTCGCCTCCGCGAGGGCCGTCAGCACCTTCCACGGCAGCACGAGCAGGCTCTTGATCGCGACCAGCGTGGAATAGGCGACCGAGATCAACACGCGCATGCCGTCGGCCGCGTTTTCCGCGGCGGCGCGAAGCGCGGCTGCCCGCGGCCAGATCCAGGCGACCAGGCCGACCGCGGCGGCCACCGCGGCGGCGGCGGCCCAGGTCAACTGTCCTTGCCCGACCCAGCCGCGCTCGATCGGGGGGAGCGCCCCGACCCGTTGCATCACCTGGTGGCGCACCTCGACGGGCGGGTTGTCGAGCTCCCGCAGCTCCATCAGATCGCCGACGAGCGCGGACTCGCGGACGGCGACCGCGCGACACGCGTCACACGACTCGAGGTGGCGCTCGAGACCTCGCTCGAACCCGAGCGTCAGCAGACCCAGCTCGCGTTCGACGATGGCCATGCGTGCGCGGTGGCAGTTCATCTCGTTCCCTCGAAGTAACCCGGATGGCGTTGCTCGACGATCTTGCGCAGGGCCTCGCGCCCGCGCATCAAGCGCGTCTTGACCGTCCCGCTCGGGAGACCCAGCTCGCGCGCGGCCTCCTCCACCTTGAAGCCCTCGACGTAGACCAGGAACAGCGCCTCGCGATAGTGCGGCGGGAGCTCTTCCATCGCCGACTTCAGATGATCGATACGCTGGCGCTTCTCGTAGTCCTGGTCCGGTCGTTCCGAGGCGTCCGCGATCTCTTCGGGCATCTCGACCCGGCCGCGCTCCTTGCGGGCCCGGCGTCCGTGGTCGACGACG
>WVWW01000143.1:0-8416 GCA_011773795.1 Acidobacteriota bacterium | reverse complement strand
GATCCTCGATCTCGTCGGCGCCGGCCCCGTAGCGCCAGGCGACGCCGGCGACCATCCGCTGGTACCGGGCGACCAGTTGCCCGAAGGCCTCCCGGTCCCCCTCGAGGACCTTGCGGACGAGGCGCTGATCCTGGTCCGCGCGGTCCCGCATAACCCCTCTCGAGCCGGTGAAACGAAGGAGCGCCCGAAACGGTTCCAAACGCTCCGGGCGCAGAACTGGGGCAGGATTGTAACCCTTTTCTTGTCAGCGGATTGGCCTCCGCGGGCTGTTAACATGGCGGCGGCACCGGGGCACCGGGCGTCCGACGAGGAAAGCATGAGCGCGAACGAGACCCGCCCCTCCCACGAGCTGACCCCCGACGATCTCCGCTGGCACTGCGATCCGGCCGCGTTCCCGTTCGAGACGACCGACGAGCTCGCCGGCTCGCCGATCCACATCATCGGCCAGGATCGCGCCCGTGAAGCGTTGCTGCTCGGCCTCAACGTCCGGGCCGAGGGGTACAACATCTTCGCCACCGGCGAGGTCGGCGGAGGACGCTCCACCACCGTGCGCCGGATGCTCAGCGAGATCGATCTCGGAGAGGAGCCGCCCCGCGATCTCGTCTTCGTACACGACTTCCAACACCCCGACCAGCCGCACCAGTTGAGCTTCCCCGCTTCCCGCGGGCGCGAGTTCCGCGAGGCGATGGAGGAGCTGATCCAGGGACTGATGCGCGACCTACCGAAGATCTTCGATTCGGAGCTGTACCAGCGCCAGCGCACCGCGATCATCGACGCCGGCGCACAGCAGCAGCGGGCGATGTTTCGCGAGTTCGAGAAACGAGTCCAGGACGAGGGCTTCACGATGGTGCAGGTGCAGATCGGGCCGCTGACGCGACCCAACATCGTGCCGGTGCACGAGGAGAAGCCGGTCGACGTCGACGAGCTGGTGCAGCTCGCCGAACAGGGCAAGTACGCGCAGGACGAGCTCGAGGCGATCCAGACGCGGCTCAGCGACCTGCGCGGGGAGCTGGAAGCACTGGCCAAGAAGGTCCGCCGCATGGACCGCGAGCTGCGTCGGGAGCTCGACGAGATGGACCGGCAGTTTGCCCGACCGCTGCTCGAGGAGGCGATCGGGGACCTGCAGGACGCGTTCGGTGAGCCCGGCGTCGAGGGCTACTTGAAACAGGTCGCCGAGGCGTTGCTGGACAGTCTCGACGAGCTACGTCAGGGGGTCGACGCGCGACCCGAGCCCGGTCCCGAGGGCGAGGTCGAGATCGTCCACGACCCCAGCTTCGACGTCAACCTGCTGGTCGACAACTCGCAGACCAAGGGACGGCCGGTGATCTGGGAGACCACGCCGAGCTACCGCAACCTGTTCGGCACGATCGAGAAGATCCGCACGGCCGAAGGGGAATGGGTCACGGATCACACGCGTATCCGTGCCGGCAGCCTGCTGCGGGCCAACGGCGGATTCCTGGTGCTGGACGCGATGGACGTGCTGGTCGAGCCGGGCGTCTGGGCCGCGCTCAAGCGCACGCTGCGCACGCGCAAGGTCGAGATCCAGGTGTTCGACCCGATGAACATGATGGCCGGTAACGCGATCAAGCCGGAGCCGGTGCCGATCGACGTCAAGGTGATCATGATCGGCACGCGCCAGATCTACGGCCTGCTGCACCGCCACGACGAGGATTTCACCAAGATCTTCAAGGTCAAGGCCGAGATGGCGATGACGATCCCGCGCAGCGGTCAGGAGCTGATCAACTATGCCGCCTTCGTACACAAGAAGACCCAGGACGACGAGCTCCCGCCGTTCCACCGCCAGGCGGTCGCGGCGATCATCGAGCACGGGATCCGCCTGTCGGGCAACCGTAGGAAGATGACGACCCGCTTCGCCGAGATCGCCGACCTGGTGCGGGAATCCGCGTTCTGGGCCCGGCAACGCGGAGCCGACCTGGTCTGCGGCGAGGACGTCGACAGGGCGATCGATCGCAAGGTGCACCGCGTGAGCCTCACCGAGGAGATCCTGCGCGAGCGCATCGAGGAGGGGATGGTCCTGCTCGACATCGACGGCGAGGCGATCGGCCAGGTCAACGGCCTGGCGATCCTCGACACCGGCGACCACAGCTTCTGCCAGCCGTCACGGATCACCGCGACGGTCGCGATGGGCCGCGCCGGGGTGATCGACCTCGATCGCGAGGCCGAGATGTCCGGCGCGTTGCACACCAAGGGTGTGCTCACGCTGACCGGGTTCCTGCGCGAGCGCTTCGCGCAGGACAAGCCGCTGGCGCTGACGGCGACGGTGACGTTCGAGCAGAACTACGGCGGGGTCGACGGCGACTCGGCCTCGTCGGCCGAGCTCTACGCGCTGCTCTCCAGCCTCGCCGACGTGCCGATCCGCCAGGGCATCGCCGTGACCGGCTCGGTCAACCAGCGCGGCGAGGTCCAGCCGATCGGCGGCGTCAACGAGAAGATCGAGGGCTACTACGACGTCTGCAAGGCGATCGGGATCAGCGGCAAGCAGGGCGTGCTGATCCCGCGGCGCAACATGCCCAACCTGATGCTGCGCAAGGACGTCGTCGAGGCGGTACGCAACGGCGAGTTCCACGTCTGGGCGGTGGACACGATCGAGCAGGGACTCGAGGTGCTCACCGGGAAGACGGCGGGCAAGGCCAACGCCAAGGGGGCCTACCCGAAGAACTCCGTCTTCGGTCGTGCCGACGCGACGCTCACCCGGCTTGCCGAGCAGGTCAACGAGTTCGGTCCGGCGGACCGGCGTTAGGACCGGCCGGACCGGCCGATGTAGACTTTCGGGTAGCTTGGTTCTCCGAACCAGGAGGAGTCACCGATGTCAGAAGATCGCTCGCAGGTCGCACAACGGATCGACGTCGACACCGAAGTCCTGCGCGAGGCCATCAAGGACGAGTACAAGGAAGTCGCCGAGGACCCCAACAAGGGATTCCACTTCCACACCGGCCGAACCCTCACCGAGATCGTCGGCTACGAGGAAGCGTGGCTCGAGGGCGTCGCCGAGTCGGCGATCGAGTCGTTCGCGGGAACGGGCAACCCGTTCAGCATGGGCGAGCTGGCGCCGGGTGAGAAGGTCGTCGACATCGGCTCCGGAGGCGGGATCGATTCGCTCATCGCGGCCCGCATGGTCGGCCCCGAGGGCGAGGTCGTGGGCATCGACATGACACCGGAGATGCTGGAAAAGGCGCGCGCGGCGGCCGAGGAGTCGGGGATCACCAACGTCGAGTTCCGCGAGGCCTTCATGGAAGAGCTCCCCGTGCCCGACGAATGGGCCGACGTGATCATCTCGAACGGCGTGTTGAACCTCACGCCGGACAAGCCGAAAACACTGGCGGAGTGGAAACGCGTGCTGCGTCCCGGTGGACGCCTGCAAATCGGGGACATCCTCGTCGCTCGTCCGGTCTCGAACGAGGCGAAGCAGAAGATCGACCTCTGGACCGGGTGAATTGCCGGTGCTCTGCTGGAAGCAGAGCTCGGAGCGACGGTCGCCGCGGCGGGTTTCGAGGGCTTCGAGATCACCTGGAGAGCGGAGGTCTTCGACGGCGCGCCTCAAGCCTCGAGCGCCGCGAAGTTCGGCACCGTCGGGATCAACTTCAAGGCGGTCAAGCCTGAATCNNTCGACGGGGCCCCGCAGGCCTCGTCCGCGGCCAAGTTCGGTACGGTCGGGATCAACTTCCGGGCGAACAAGCCCTGAGTCGGCGAGCTGGCATTCATCTACGTCTTCGTTGTATCTTCACTCAATCTTGCCCCCTTACTCCCGTAGAGAAACGGTTGTTGGACTGCCAGTGCTGAACGGCACCGGTTTAAGTGTGTCGTCCGGATTGGTTCCGGCGAGCGGTCGAGATCGATAGTCATGGCTCCCCGTGTGGAGCATCGAGGTTAGAGATGGGAAGCAGACTCTATGTCGGTAATCTGCCCTTCAGTGCGAACGAAGAGGCGGTCCGTGAGTTGTTCGCACAGGACGGTCGCGAGGTCGCGGAAGTCAAGCTGATCACGGATCGTGACAGCGGCCGGCCCCGTGGGTTCGGTTTCGTTGAAATGGGCAACTCCGAACATGCCGACGCCGCGATTTCCGCGTTGAACGGTTTTTCGATGGACGGACGCGCACTGACCGTGAACGAGGCGCGTGAGCGCAGCGGCGGCGGCGGTGGTCGCGGTCGTGGTGGCGGCGGTTTCGATCGGTATTGATCCCCGCACGATGGATACTCGAAAGCGCCCCTTCGACGGGGCGCTTTTTTATTTGCGGCGTAGCTGCAGCACGCTCAGGAAGAAGCTCGACAGGATTGTCTGAACGCCCAGCGTAAGCGCCGTGCCCGACGGGATGACGATGCGCAACATGTCCGTCGGCTCGAGGTCGCCGAACGAGACCGAGTACCAGATCCAGACCGCGGCAACGGAACCGGCAAGACCCACGACGGTCAACAAGACTCCGATCAGCAACCCGAGCTCCAGGGAGAAGATCTTCAGCCAGCGCTGCAAGCGCGGGTCTTCCGGCAACAACCCTTCCGAGATCGCGAACACCTTCGTGAACAGCCCGAAGAACAACGACTGATAGCCGAGCAGGACGAAGAACGCCGCGAAGACCATCGTGTGGACGTCGAAGGTCACCTCACCGACGACCCGCTCGCCCGACATCAGCCAGGCGCCGGTCACGAGGCCGAGCAGGATCAACGCGATCCCCGGGTAGAGGAAGAGCCAGCGCGGGCTGTAGAGCAGCAGGAAGCGCAGGTGGCGCCAGCCGTCGCGCCAGGTGCGCAGGTGCGGGCGGCGGCTGCGGCCGTCCGGCGAGAGCGTCGTCGGCACCTCGGCGATGCGCAGCCCGTGAAGCGTCGCCTTGACGATCATCTCGCTGGCGAACTCCATGCCCGTCGTGCGCAGCTCGAGCCGCTCGACGGCCTCCCGGTCGAAGCCACGCAGCCCGCAGTGGAAATCACCCACCGCGCTCGGGAAGCAGATCCGGCCGATCGCGCTCAACACCGGGTTGCCGAGGTAGCGGTGCAGGAACGGCATCGCACCGGGCTTGATCCCCCCGCGGAAGCGATTGCCCATGACGAGTTGTGCGCCGTTACGTAGCTCCTCGACAAAAGGCAGCAGGGCGGAGAAGTCGTAGCTGTCGTCGGCGTCGCCCATGATGACGTACTTGCCGCGCGCCGCCCGGATCCCGCCGGAGAGCGCCGCCCCGTAGCCGCGCGTGTCGACCTCGACGATACGTGCGCCGTGCTGCGCGGCGATTTCGCTGCGAACCGTCGGTGCTGCCGTTGTCGGCGATGAGCACTTCGCCGTCGATCCCGTTTGCTTCCAGGCACTTGCGGGCCTTGTCGATGCACGTCGCGAGGGTCTCCGCCTCGTTGAGGCAGGGCATCAGGACCGTCAGCTCCATCACTCGGAGCCTCCGGCGCGAAGCGCCTCGTCGATGCGCCTGCGCCACTCGTTGTTCCCCGGCGGGGTCTGCAGGTCGGCGAAGCGCAGGTACTGGCGCGCGTCGCTCTCCTCGCCCGCGCGACGCGCGCTGAGCGCCAGCTCGTAGAGATCCGCCGGCTTGGCGTCGCTCGAGACCGCGTCCACGGCGTTGCGCATCGCCGAGTAAGCGCGTCCGTGTTGCTCGAGTTGCGTGTAACAGCGTGCGAGTTTGCGATAGATCCCGGGACGCGCGGTCTCGGGCGAGCGCTCGATCGCTTCGCGGTAGGACGCCGCCGCCTCGCGCCACTCGCGTTGCGTCGCACGAACGTCGGCCAGCGTCGCGTGGGCGCGCGGGCTTCCGCGAAGCTGTCGGACGGCCGCCACCGCGTGCGTTTCCGCCGCCTGCGTGTCTCCCGCGCGCAGTCGAACGCTCGCCGCCAGGAGGTTCAGCAGACCGCCTTCGGGATCGACGCCGAGCATGCGGTCGATCTCCCGCGTCGCCGCCTGGAGATTCTCGCCGGTCATCGAGGCGACCTGCTGGAACAGGTCGCCCCTCACATCGAGCGCCTGCAAGGCGTGGCTCGCGGCTTCATCCGGCCGGGCCTCGCGGTGGACGAACAGCGCGGTCATCTCGTCGAAGAAGACCGGCACGAAGGGCGTGCGCTCCAGCGCGTAGCGGGCGAACGGCGCGTTCCCCAGCGGCGCGACGACGTACTCCGGTCGATACTCGGTCATCAGCCGGCGGAACAGCATCTCGTCGTTGAGCGCCTTCGCCGCGTGGAACACGTCGGTCTCCGAGAAGACGTAAGGCGTCTGCATCTCGGCCGTGATCTCGTAACGCGGGTAGAGCCTCCAGTTGAGGTAGCCGCCNNTGGCCCTCCCGCTCGAGGAACGCGGCCACACCGCGCGGTGCGCCGTGGGTGGCGTAGGGGACGACCTCCTCGTCCTGGAGGGTGAAGAAGGGGAGCAGCGAGTAGGCCCCGAGCAGAGCCACCAGGCAGGCGGCCACGGAGACGGTCGCACGAGCCCGGGGCGACGGGCCCCACTCCGCGATCGCGGCGCCCAGGGCCGGCAGCGGCAACAGCAAGGCCATGTATTCGAAGCGTGCTCCACGGAACAGCAACAAGACGGCACCGAGGACGAGCAACCCGTGCGCCACCCGAAGCCGTCGCCGGAACGCCAGGAGCAGGACGGCGGCGACGACGGAGGCCCGGATCACGTTCATCGCGGTCGTCGTCCCGATGCCCTCGGGACCCACCGACCACTGCAAGAGGGAAAAGAAATCGACGGGGCGCAGCTCGAGGATGAAATCGGAGATGACGTCGAGGGAGCGAAACGGCACGGGGATCACCCGCGTCAACACGGGCGTGGCGACGAACGTGGCCATCGCGACCGCTCCCCAGATCAGCTGCGAGCGCTCCGCTCGCGACCAGGCGCTGCCGCGGAGTCTCTCGAGAACCGTCTCCGCCAGGTAGCAGCCGATCACGACGAACATGAGCGGGTAGGCGATGCCGTGGCCGTTCATCCAGACCAGCGTCACCAGGGGCAGGAGCCACATCCGGCGCGGCCGGGACTCCAGCAGATACAGGCACACCACGATTCCCAGCAGCGTGAAGAGGTGCGGCCGCGGCGTGGTGAAACGGGGCAGCAGGGCGAGCGCGTAGAACACCAGGAGACCGAGGGTCAGCGGGTTGAAGTCGAAGCTCTTTCCGCGGCGGGGATTCAGGAGCGCGAGCAACGTGACGAGCGTCAGCGCGAACGCGATTCCGCGCAACAGCACGAGACCGAACATCCCGAACGCCTGGTGGAACCCGTAGGCGACGAGCTGGAACAGCCAGGCGTAGTCGACCCAGCCGCGCGGTGGTTCGAGGAACGACGCGAAGGAGTGGGAGGGGACTTCGACGTTGGAGACGATGTAGCGACCGGCGCTGAGGTGGGTCCACAGGTCGTTGTCGCGCCCCATCGAGCTCCAGGTCGCGACTCCGATCAGCAGCGCCACGAGGAACAGGACGAACCCGGCCACCGCGAGCCGGTGCGTCGTTCCGGCGAGCTCGAATCGCGCCGGCCGTGGCATCAAGCGTCCTCTCCTTCCGCTTCCGGGGCGATGGTACGCTCAGATGCATCCTTCGCCAAGCGGTTGTCCGCAGCCGTAAAGTCGGTATAACAGTCCGGTCGGGCGCGAGTCTGTATAGTTACGGGCCGGCTATTGGAGGGGGCAGCTCCGTTGGAACACCAGAACGACACGCGGGGCCTGAGTGCCTGGTTCTATCTCGGTGTCTTCCTCATCAGCATCTGCCTGCTGGCCTTCGAGATCATCCTGACGCGGATCCTCAGCACGATCTTCTTCTACCACTTCGCCTTCCTGATCATCTCCGTTGCGCTGTTCGGTCTCACGACCGGGGCTCTGATCGTTTACTGCCTGCCTGAACGGTTCAAGGGGGATCGTCTCTGGAGCAGCATCACGAAGTACAGCCTGCTCAGCTCGGCGTTGCTCTTCCTGGGCCTGATCGTCCTCTTCGTTCTGCCCCTGGTCTTCCGGCTGTGGCAACTCCCCGACGTCATCATGCCGGCGCTCTACGTCTTCCTTTCACTCCCCTTCATTTCGATCGGGATCGTGCTGACGCTCTGTCTCACGCGGTTTCGGGAAGATGTTTCCAAGGTCTACGGGGTGAATCTCTTCGGANNTTCTCCTGAACAATTTCAGCGCCGGAACGGCGGTCCTGTACCTGGCCAGCCTGACCGCTCTTTCGGGCGCCTTCTTCGCGCTGGGAGGCAAGCTCAAGAAGACGATCCTGGTGGGCTGCGTCGCCGTCTGCATGGTGTTCGCCTACATGGCGAACTCGAACGAACGCACGCCCCGGATACGACCGCTGGTGACCAAGCAGACGACCGCCCTCAGGCCCCCGGCCTACGATCACTGGAACTTCTTTTCCTACCTGAGCGTGCGGACCCCGTCGACGAAGCCGTTCGGCTGGGGCTACAGCTCCGAGGTCTCCCGCGTCGAGGT
>WVWW01000090.1:2458-7909 GCA_011773795.1 Acidobacteriota bacterium | reverse complement strand
GAGGACGGCGTGGAGGACGCCGGCGTCATCGTCATCGCCTACGGCATCGCCGCGCGGGTCAGTCAGGGAGCCGTCCGCCGCGCCCGCGCGCGCGGCCTCGACGTCGGCATGTTGCGGCTCAAGGTAGCGTGGCCGTTCCCGGGCGAGCGTATCGCGCGTCTCGCGGAGCGCGCCCGCGCCCTCGTCGTTCCCGAGATCAACCTCGGTCAGATGGTTCGCGAGGTGGAACGCTACGCGGCCGGCCGCACCCGGGTCATCCCCGTCAGCCACGCCGGCGGGCACTACCACTCGCGCGATGCCCTGCTTCACGCGATCGAGGAGGCTGCCTGATGAACACGACCCCTGAACTCGAAGCACCCGAGCAGCACCCGTTCGACGGGCTGTTGCGCGAGGGACGCATCCCGCACATCTGGTGCCCGGGCTGCGGCATCGGCTCGATCCTGTCGTCGTTCCTCGAGGCGGTCAAGGGCGTCGGGATCCCACCGGAGCGGCTGGCCATCGTGTCCGGCATCGGCTGTTCCGGCCGCGTCGCCGGCTACCTCGACGTCGACAGCTTCCACACCACCCACGGCCGGCCGATTCCCTTCGCGACCGGGCTCAAGCTGGCGCGGCCGGAGCTGGAGGTCGTGGTCGTCAGCGGCGACGGCGACCTCGCCGCGATCGGCGGCAACCACCTGATCCACGCCGCCCGCCGCAACATCGACATCAACGTCATCTGCATCAACAACTTCAACTACGGGATGACCGGAGGCCAGGTGGGACCGACGACACCCGTCGGGGCGTGGACCGTCACCTCACCGCACGGCTGTCACGAACACCCGTTCAACCTGGTCGACCTCGCCGCCTCGTGTGGCGCCGTCTACGTCGCGCGCTGGATCTCCATGGACGTGCGCCGGATCCGCTGGTCGGTCGAGGAGGCGTTCGGCAAGCGCGGCTTCACCTTCATCGAGATTATCGCTCCGTGCCCGGTCAACTACGGCCGGCGCCAGCACCTCGACGATGCGGAAATGGCGCGGGCGATCGTCGAGGGGTGCGAAATACGCCACGGCGCCGACACTCGAGACGTCCCGATCGAGGACAGCCAGAAGATCATCTGCGGCAAGTTCGTCGACATCGAGCGGCCGACCTACAACGAGATGCTGGATGAGTTGCGGCAACGTGCCAGGGGAGGGACGCCATGATGCGGACGGAAATCCGGCTGGCGGGCTTTGGCGGTCAAGGCATCGCCCGCGCCGGCTACATGCTGGGCAAGGCGGTCGCGGTCGGCGACGGCAACGAGGCGGTGTTCACGCAGGAGTACGGCCCGGAGAGCCGCGGTGGCGCCTCGGCCGCGAACATCGTCGTCTCCGACGAGCCGATCGACGAGCCGTTCGTCGCTCTGCCCGACATCCTCGTCGCGATGTATCAGGCCGCGTTCGACAAGTACGCTCCCAAGATCGCGGCGGACGCCCGCGTCGTGATCGACAGTGATCTCGTCGAGCCCCACGACCTACCCGAGGGGGCCGAGGTCCTGACCATACCGGCGACCCGTATTGCGGAGGAGCTCGGCGTCAAGATTGCCGCCAACGTCGTCATGCTCGGTTTCCTCGCGGCGGTGGCGGACGACATCGTCAGCGCGGAGAGCCTGCGCGATGCGGTCCGCGGCGGGGTGCCGGCGCGCGTGCTCGACCGCAACCTCGAGGCGTTCGAGCGCGGGCACCGCCACGGCTTCGAGCGCGATGATCGAGGAGGTGATGGAGATGCCTGAACGAGCAGACATTGGCGAAGCCCCGGTGCGGATCCACGTCCTCGGCCGCGCCGTCGAGGTTCCGTTCGGCCTGACCATCATGAAGGCGATGGAGTATGCCGGGTTCCGGCTGGTGCGGGGCGTCGGCTGCCGCGGTGGGTTCTGCGGCGCCTGCTCGACCCTGTACCGCCGCGCCGGCGACTACAAGCTGCGCCCCGCGCTCGCCTGCCAGGCGACGGTCGAGGACGGCATGTTCCTCGCCGGCCTACCGTTCGTGCCGGCCAACCGAGGCGCCTACGACCTCGAGTCGATCGAGTGGGACGGCGTGCCCGACGGACGGAAGACGCTGCTGCCCGCCCACTATCCGGAGCTCGCGCGCTGCGTCGCCTGCAACACCTGCACGAAAGCCTGCCCGCAGGAGCTCGCCGTGATGGACTACATCCAGCTGGCGTTGCGCGACGACCTCGAAGGCGTCGCACGGGAAAGCTTCGACTGCCTGCAGTGCGGTCTGTGCGCGGTGCGTTGCCCCGCCGACATTCCCCACTACCACGTGGCCCAGCTCGCCCGTCGTGTTCACGGCCGCTATGCGGTGGCGCCGTCGCCACAACTGTCCGCACGCGTCGCGGAGATCGAGGCCGGGGAGCACCACGGCGAGATGGACCGATTGATCGGGCTCGGAGTCCCGGAGCTGACCGCGCTCTACGCCCAGCGCGAGATCGAGGAGGTGGCAGCATGAGCGGTTATCCGGACTCGATGCTGGCGTCGATCGCCGAGGTCGAGCGGAGCCGGGCGACGCGCCTCGGAGAGACGTTTCCCAAGCTGCCGCAGGCCGACGCGGACGCGCTGCTGCAGCGCCACCACCCCGACTACCGGCCGGAGGGCAAGCGGCCGATCTCGATCGGCCCGAACCGCGACGACCGCGCGCCGGTCGAGCTGGTCGACCTGCTCGAGGCCCGCCCGCGGATCGCGGCGGGCGACGTCGACCTCACGGTCGTCGACCGCGACGTCGGCGTGCTGATCCTCGGCGGCGGCGGCGCCGCCACGGTCGCCGCGCTGTGGGCCGTCGAGGAGGGGCTCGCGCCGGAGGAGCTGCTGATCGCGACCAAGCTGCGCCACGGCGACTCCAACTCGATGATGGCCCAGGGCGGCATCCAGGCCGCCGTGAGCCCGACCGACTCGCCGTCGCAGCACTTCCTCGATGCTTTCGGAGGCGGTCACTTCACGAACAAGCCGGAGCTCGTCCGCGCGCTCGTCGAGGACGCGCCGGGGATCCTGCGCTGGCACGAATCGCTCGGCGTGCTCTACGACCGCGACGCGAGCGGCGAGATGCTGCGCAAGCACGGCGGCGGCACCAGCCGCATGCGCATGCACTCGGCGAAGGACTACACCGGCATGGAGCTCATGCGGGTCTTGCGCGACGAGGCGCGCAACATCGGCATTCCGGTGCTCGAGTTCGTGTCGGCCGTCGAGCTGCTCATCGACGCCGACGGCCGGGTCGCGGGCGCCGTGCTCGTGGACGTCGAGACCGAGCGCTACACGGTCGTGCGCGCGCGCGCGACGGTGCTCGCGACCGGTGGATTCGGACGGTTGCACATCCAGGGCTTCGCGACGACGAACCACTACGGGGCGACCGCCGACGGGCTGGTCATCGCCTACCGGGCCGGGGCGCGCCTGCGCGACATGGATTCCGTCCAGTACCACCCGACCGGCGCCGCCTACCCCGAGCAGCTCGTCGGCCAGCTCATCACCGAGAAGGTGCGGGCGATGGGCGCGCAGCCGCTGAACCGTCACGGCGAACAGTTCGTGTACCCGCTCGAGCCGCGAGACGTCGAGGCCGCGGCGTTCATCCGCGAGTGCTACGAACGCGAAAAGCACATCGAGACGCTGACCGGGTTCCGTGGCGTGTGGCTCGACACACCGATGATCGAGACGATCCACGGCAAGGGCGCGATCGAGCAGAACCTCGCCGCGATGTACCGGATGTTCACCCGCTTCGGGATCGACATGACGACCCAGCCGATCCTCGTCTTCCCGACGCTGCACTACCAGAACGGCGGTGTCGAGATCGACCCCCACGGACGGACGTCGGTGCCGGGCCTGTACGCCGCCGGCGAGGTGAGCGGCGGCATCCACGGCAAGAACCGGCTGATGGGCAACTCCCTGCTCGACTACAACGTCTTCGGCCGGCGGGCCGGCCGGGCCGCCGCGCGCGAGGTGCTCGACGGCGCATGCCCGCGGGGCGACCTGAGCCTCGACCACGCCTATCGCTTCGCGGCCGAACTGCAGCGGGCCGGGATCGACGGGAACGGCGTGAGCCCGATGCTGCTTCCGGATTACAGGGGCAAGGAGGCGTTGTCCCGACGGCTCGACATCTTCTGAGACCTGCGGGATCGAGTGTATGACGGTTCCGCCGGTCCAGTCTGAATCGGCGGGGCGCCAAAGATCGGGAATAGCTACACGAAACGGAGGTGAACTATGAAACGGGCAGTGATCCTCTTAGCGGTGGTCTCGGCTGTTCTGGCAGGAACGCCGCTATGGGCGAAAGCGCCCCTTCATGTCGATGACGACGGCGCACAGCGGCCGGGAGCCTATCCCGACATCGAGACAGCTCTGGCCGATGCCGTGGTCGGGGACACCATCCTCGTCCACGACGGTGTCTACCCGGGGGGGATAAATATCTTCACGGATCGAGTCACCTTGCGGGCTGCCGGCGACGCGGTTCTCGACGCCGACATTACCCCGCCCCCCCCGCCCCCATGGGGGAGTGCCGGATTGGTCGTGCAAGAGGGTGTGAGCGGCGTCACCATCCAGGGTTTCGAGATTCGCGGTTTCGGCGCCGGGATCGTCGTCGGCCTCGCCGCCCATGACAATGTGGTCAAGTCGAATACGGTGTCAGATTCGGCTGGGGTCGGCATCGTTGTGGCCGACACGGCGGCTGCAAACTCAATCGTCGACAACGTAGTGACCCAGAGCGGTCTCGGGATCGTCCTGGATCCCGCAGCGGCTGCGAACTCGGTGGTAGGCAACACAATATCCCTCTGCGGCACCGGCATCGTGCTCGTCGGCGCGAACGACAACAAGGTTCGGGAGAATCGTATAACCGATAGCACTGCAAGCGGCCTCGTCCTGGTCGAGGCGTCGGCCGGCAACGAACTCGTGGGCAACGTCGTGACTGCCAGCGGCGGCATGGGAATCACCGTGTTCGCCAATGACAACGTGGTCAAGGACAATCAGGTGATGGCGAGTGGTCTGACTCACTGGGGGTGGAAAGNNGTGGAAAGACGGGATCCGTATTCTTGGTGACGACAACGAGATCAAGGACAACGACGTCTACGACAGTCGGGAAGAGGGGATCGCGATCCGTGGGAATCGCAACCTGGTCGTGGACAATAGGGTCTTCTTGAGCGGGCGATACGGAATCGGCATGTTGTACTGGTCCTTGGATACGACCGACGACAATCTGGCGAAGGACAACGTGGTGTTCGGGAGTGCGCTCTTCGATCTGTTCGACGATGGCACGGGAATCGGCAACGTCTGGCGAGACAATCAGTGCAACACCGCCAACTTCTGAGCGCAGCAAGAACGGGTGACATCGTCTGGCGAGGCAAACCCATGCGCCTGTTCTTGGTCCTGGCCGCGATCGTATCGTCGTCGTCTTTCGCCGCGTCCGGCGAAAACCCTGTGCCGCAGTGGATTGGCCGCGTCGACCTGGGCTTGTCGGCATG
>WVWW01000090.1:2202-2430 GCA_011773795.1 Acidobacteriota bacterium | reverse complement strand
CCACGAGGTGGTCGTCGGGTCACGTCTTGCCCGCGGTTGCCGTTTCCCGCACGTAGATACCGAGCGACGCGCTTCCAGCGAACATTGAGGCCTGTTGCGCCGGCAGGCTCTCGTGGATCCCGATGACCAGGGCCCCGCCGGGGACCAGGCGTCGCGCCAGTTGAGCCAACAGCAGACGCTGCAGCGCCTCGTCGTAGTAAGTGAAGACCAGATTGCGACATAGCACCA
>WVWW01000090.1:0-2175 GCA_011773795.1 Acidobacteriota bacterium | reverse complement strand
ACATAGCACCAAGTGGAACCTGTCGTTTGGAAGCTCGACCCGGACGTCCTGCCGTACGAACGTGACCGGCTCGCGGTACACCCGATCGATGCGATAGCGTGAGCCCTCTGCAACGAAACAGCCGCGCCGCTCGTCGGGAAGGTCTCGCAGGCTCGGTTCGTCGTACACACCGCGGCGTGCCCGACCAAGGAGCTTCGCATCCGCGTCAACGGCCAGGATGCTCAGCGGAAACGGCTCCGCGGCTCGAGCTTTCGACCGCCAGACGATCGCCACGGTGTAAGGTTCCTCTCCGGAGCCGCAGCCCACGCTCCAGCACCGCAGCTCCGCGTCGCCGCGTCGCCGCGCGAGATCGGTCAGCTCCGGTAGCACAACGTCGCCCATGTGATCCCACACGGCACGATCGCGGTAGAAACGGGAGATCGTGATGCGGCAAAGGGAATCGAGCTGACTCCACTCAGCCGCGTCGGTGTTCAGCAGCGCCCTGTAATCATCGAGATCCCGGCAGCCGAGCTCGCGCAGACGGCGCGCGATTCTCTTGCACACCTGACGTCGTACGCGACGGAAGCCGGGCCAGCGCATGCGCATTCTCGGCAAGGCCCACTGCAGGAACTCGACACAGTCGGGATCACGCATCGGGCGAGGTTCCTCGTTGTCAGCTCGCCGTCACCTTGAAGACTTCGTCGTGCTCGCGCGCGTGCTCCGCGACCTTCAGTCCGACCGAGTCGCCCGAGCGCGCGCCCTGAAGCGACTGGTGCTCGACTTGCATGGATTCGACGGTTTGCGTGAAGTCGGAGGTGTGTCCCTTGACGTGGATCGTGTCCCCGACACTCAGCTCACCTTCCGTGAGTTCCAAGACGGCAACGCCGATCTTCCCGAAGTAGTGCGTGATGACGCCGATCTTTTGTTCAGGCATGATCGATCCTCGCTTTCCGGGCCTCCCCGGCCCCTGATCACGAAATTACACCCGTCGGCCCGCGGTGAAAAGCCGGTCCGCGTTGCATGGACCGGACTGCCGGGATACCGTGACCCCACGGGAGCCAGTCGATGACCCGCATCAAGGGCAAAACGGTCCTCATCACGGGCGGCGCCGCCGGAATGGGCAAGCTCATCGCCCGGCGTTGCCACGGGGAACAGGCGGGCCGCCTGGTTCTCTGGGACATCGATGAGCGCGCGTTGCACGCCACGGCCGAGGAGCTGCGCGCGGCCGGGGCAAGCGTAAGCACCACCGTCGTCGACGTGTCCAGCCACGAGGCGATCGCCGCGGCGGCGCGCGAGACGCTCGATCGAGACGGGCCCGTCGAGCTGCTGTTCAACAACGCGGGCGTCGTCGTGGGCAAGCGCTTCGACCTCCACTCGACCGCGGAGATCGAGCGCAGCGTGCGGGTCAACGTCCTGGGCGCCATGCACGTGGCGCGGGCTTTCCTTCCGGCGATGATCGAGCGCCGCGCCGGACACGTGGTCAACATCGCGTCCGCGGTGGCCCTGACCCCGCATCCCAACATGTCGGTCTACACGGCGAGCAAGTGGGCCGTGCTGGGCTGGTCCGAGTCGCTGCGGCTCGAGCTCGAGAGTCTCGGCGCCGGTCTGCGCGTGACCACCGTCTGTCCGGGCTACATCGATACCGGGATGTTCGCCGGCGCGAAGGCGCCGCTCTTCGCCCCGATCCTGAAGCCGGATGCGGCGGTCGACCGGATCATTCGCGCGGTCCAGGCAGGACGGATCCTCGTGCGCATGCCGCACATCGTGCACACGTTGCCGCTGCTGCGCGGCCTGCTTCCGACGCGGGTGTTCGATCGTCTGGTCGGGCGCGGGTTCGGCGTGTACCGCTCGATGGATGACTTCATCGGCAAGGCAGGTGAGTCATGAACCTGCTCGATCGGCTGGCCGGTCTGGAGCTGATCGTGGTCACCGGGAAGGGCGGCGTGGGCAAGAGCACGTTGACCGCCGCCCTGGGCCGGCTGCTGGCGCGCCGTGGCAGGCACACGCTGCTGCTCGAGATCGACCCCCGCGAGAGCCTGTTCCGCCTGCTCGACGTGGAGCCGTCCGGCGGTGAGTTCCAGCGCGTCGACGACCTGCTTCACGTGCAGAATCTGGGCCTCGCGAGTGTCCTCGACGAGGTGGTGCGGGAGCAGCTGCACCTCGAGCTGCTCTCGCGGCGCGTGCTGGCCAGCCCGA
>WVWW01000153.1:1012-1200 GCA_011773795.1 Acidobacteriota bacterium | reverse complement strand
CCGACGGGCGGTGGCCGCACCGCCGGTGCGCTCGCCTCGACCGAGTCCCCCACCGGCTGCTCTTGGATCTCCGCGTTCGACTCGCCGGGAGCCGACTCTTCCGTCGGAGCCGAGTCCGTCATCCGGTGGGTGGGAAACAACCTCGCGAGCAACCGATCGAGCAGCACCAACCCGACGACTGCCCCAAG
>WVWW01000153.1:691-832 GCA_011773795.1 Acidobacteriota bacterium | reverse complement strand
GACCGCTGCAGGTGTCGATGACCTGCGTGATGATGTCGTCGCCGTAGATCATGTTGCCTTGTCGGAAAACCGGAAAACCCACCAGCGGAAGCAACGCAGACGTATGTGATGCCGTCCAGAGCCGCAGCGAGTAGAAGGCTT
>WVWW01000153.1:364-543 GCA_011773795.1 Acidobacteriota bacterium | reverse complement strand
GGCCGCCACCACGGACTCGCGCCTCCGGTAGACGACCGCGGCGGCGATCGCGAACAGGGACTGGGGGATGGGATCGGCCGGAAGGAAGAGCCACGCATCGACATCGGTCAGACGGCGGGCGGGATTCCAGAACCAGAGCCGCCAGAACGCGAGCAGCCCCAGGGCGGCGGTCGCCAGGG
>WVWW01000153.1:0-200 GCA_011773795.1 Acidobacteriota bacterium | reverse complement strand
GACCGCGCAGCCCGCGAAGCCCAGAAGCGCATCTTCGAGGGCGCGCAGCGTGTCGACGTCGAGATCGTTGGTCGGCTCGTCGAGCAGGAGCAGGTTGGCCCCGCTCTGCAGCATCTTGGCGAGGTGGACGCGGTTGCGCTCGCCGCCCGACAGGTTGCCGACCTTCTTCTGCTGGTCCGCCCCCTTGAAGTTGAACGAGC
>WVWW01000173.1 GCA_011773795.1 Acidobacteriota bacterium | reverse complement strand
ATGTCCGAGGTCTTGCTGGCGACCTCGCGGACGAGCTGGGCGCCCATGTTCTCGGTGGGGTCTTCGAGCTCGATCTCCTTGGCCACGGACACGCCGTCCTTGGTCGAGAGCGGGGAACCGAACTTCTTCTCGAGGACCACGTTGCGGCCCTTGGGGCCCAGCGTGATCTTGACCGCATCGGCCAGTTTGTTGACGCCGCGCAGCATTTTCTGCCGCGCATCTTCGGCGTACGTGATCGTTTTGGCTGCCATTTGAAATGCTCCTAAACAGCTATTGGCTGAAGTTGAAAGGGATGGTTAGCTGATGATGCCGAGCACTTCGTCTTCTTTGATGATGACGTGCTCTTTGTCGTCGATCTTGATCTCCTGGCCGGCGTACTTGCCGAACAGCACGCGGTCGCCGGCCTTGACCTCCAGCGGAGCGCGGCTGCCGTCCTTGTTCAGGCGGCCGGCGCCGACGGCGACGACCTTGCCTTCCATCGGCTTTTCCTTCGCCGTGTCCGGGATGATGATCCCGCCGCGACGCTGTTCCTTCTCTTCGATCCGCTTCACGAGCACACGGTCGTAGAGTGGCTTTACCTTCATTTCGAGTCTCCTAGTGTAGGGCTTAAACCCTTTGTTTGTGAGTATTTATGGACATTCTCTGGCACTCCTGGGCGCCGAGTGCCAGTACTATAGGATCGGCTCAAAAAGGTGTCAAGGCGGGCCCCGCAAAAAAGTTTACCCGCAAGACAGACCTTTTTGGCGACCGGACTTTCCTGCCGGGCCGCTCGGCTCTCCCCGCTTGGCGTGCAAACGAGCCCGTCCGGACCCATCTTCAGCGTGAAACGGGACGGAGGGTCCGATGGGTCACGAACGCCCCCCCGGGGTCAAGATCGAGAGCCTGGAGCCCGACGCGCTGGCGGCACGCCTGCGCGAAGCGGCCGGCCGCGTCTCGCCCGACCGGGTCATGGACGACCTCGAGCTACGGCACCTCGTCCGGGTCGTCCAAGAATGCTCGCTCCTCCTGAAGGACGTCTACACCGACCGGCGCATCGCGCGGATCATGGAGCCCGACCGTCTCGTCGATCGTCTGGTCCGCCGTTTCATGGATCAGCAACCCGATCTCGAGGGGCAGGAGCGCTACCTGATCCGGCGGTTGCCGGATGACGTCCGCCGCTTGGCGGACAAGGCGTTGTTCGATCACGGACTCCTGGGTCGACGTCGGGTCAAGGGCTACGACCTCGCCGAGCTCGGAGCACGGGCCTACACGGCCGCGGGCGAGATGCTCGAGTTGCTCGCCGAGGACCGCCGGTTGAGGGATTTCTTCCGCGACAACAGGCTCGCCGCGTTGCCCATCGAGGAAGAGGTCGTCTTCCTGCGGCAGTGCGCACGTAAGTTCAGCGTCTACGCCGAGGTTCTCAAGGACAGCGAGTCGGGTTTCGCGTCCGACCCCGAGCTCTCGCTGGTTTCTTTCCAGGGGCCGGGAGTTCCGCCGTCGACCGAACTCGCCGCGGCGGCCGGACAGGACATCCAGGCCGCGCGCGATCGCGACGCCACCCAGTACGAGGCGGCTGCCCGCGGCGCCCACGAGGGCGAGGCCGTCCTGACACGCGATCAGCTCCTGTCGGCCTACGAACGGATCCTGCTGTTCTCGTCGCTCGATCTCGACATGCTCGATTCCGCGCTGCAATCGACCGTCATCGACCAGCCGGGGGCGGTCCGGGCGCTGTGCGACGAGTTCAGCCTGTTCGCCGCGGGCACGCGCGACCTGCGCCGGCCGCCGGCGTACTTCCTGGTCGGTCCCACCGGTGTCGGCAAGAACCACCTCGTCGAATCGCTCGGTCGGGCGCTCGCCGGACTGTGGAAGATCGAGATCCCGACGCTGACGATCGAGGGGCCGAACTACACCTACCCCTCCGACATCAACGAGCTGCGCGGCGCGACCCGCGGCTTCATCCGCTCCGACGAGGAGGGCATCCTGACCGCCTTCCACGAAAGGTCGTCGCGCGCGCCGCTCTCGATCCTGTTGATCGACGAGGTGGAGAAGGCGCACCCGCAGCTCGTCACTTTCTTCCTGTCGATCCTCGACCGCGGCACGACGACGGACAACCGCGGCAACGTGCTGAACTTCTCCAACTGCATGATGTTCTTCACGTCGAACCTCGGCTACAGCGACGCCCAGCAGGACGCCGCGATGGTCGGCTTCCTCGACGGCGATCAGCGCGAGACGGTCGCCGCCCAGGACGTGCGTCGCGAGCTGCGCCGACGTCTCAAGCCGGAGTTCGTCAACCGCGTCCGGCTGATTCACTTCGATCGCCTCAAGCTGGCGAGCGCCCAACGCATCCTCGGTCTCGAATTCGACAGGATCGCCAGGCGTTACGAGGAGGTCCACGGATTGCGGCTGGACCTCGACCCCGACGCCCGCGAGGAGCTGATCCGCCGCGGTTTCTCCGACGCCTACGGCGCGCGCAGGCTCGCCGCCACGCTCGAGTCGGTCTGCAACGTCGAGATCGCCAAGAAGATCCGGGTCGAGGACCGCGCATCCAACGCGGATCGTACGCGGTTGATCGAGTGGCTTCGCGAGGTTCGTGCCGGGGAGCGAGCCTACGACGCAGAGCAGATGAGACGACGCGTGATGGAACTGGCGCGGATGCAGCCGGGCTACGAGGCGCTGTCGATCGGCTACGACGGCGATCGCTTCACCTACACACCCGTCGACCGGGACCGCGAGGCATGAGCCTCCTCGAACAACTCCGCGGGCTCATCGAGCGCACCTACGGTTTCGAGAGCGGGATCGACGATCTGGGCCGGTTCGTCGTCGGTAACGCCGGCTATCGGCGCTTCTACGCGGGTCGCGAAGCCCTGACGAGTGTTCACTCCGAGACGGCGCAAGCCCGAACGCTCGTGCGCGACACCCCCGGCGCGCTACGCGCGTGCATCTACTACCCGGACGAGTTGATCGAGATCCTCGAACGTCACCCCCCGCAACGCGGCCTGGCCGACGAGAACGTCGATGCTTTCTCCACGCTGGTCGAGGAGCTCGACCACCTGCTGTTGCTCGTGTGGCGGAAGCGGCAGGGCCGCGAGGTGAGCCTGTTCGAGCTCGAGCTCCAGGCCAACGTGACGANNCCAACGTGACGAAACACCTCGTCCTGGTCCACTTCCTGGCCGCGGGCCGGGGCCGGTTGGACCCGCGTGAGCGCAGTTGGCTCCGGCACCATCTGTTCGAGAAGGGTGATTATGTCGACGACGATCCGGCCATCGCCGATCGTTACCGGCAAGCGGCGCGCGGCGCCGTTCAGTTCATCGACGGCCTTCCCGCAGACGCGCGCAACCGCTTGATCGTCCTGCGTCGCTTCCACGACGTGGATGTGGCGGGCAAGTACCGGTTGATCGCGGCTTGAGTTACTGCGCCGGTTCGTCGACCTCGGCGACCAGGTCCTCGTCGGATTCTCCGAGACGCAACACACGG
>WVWW01000084.1:1131-4391 GCA_011773795.1 Acidobacteriota bacterium | reverse complement strand
ACTCCATCCGGCCCTGGTACCAACCGATGACCTTGCCGTCCGCCATGTGTGTCGACACGCGATCCACGAGCTCACCCTCGTCGTCGAAGCGATCGGCGTCGATGCCTTCCCGTTCGACGAAAGCCTGTAGCGCCGGTGTCTCGAAACACGGTCCCAGCAGGGACGCCTGCTGGGTGTCGTTACGACCGTCTGCCTGCCGTTCGCCGCCGAGCAATTGATGGTGCACGAACAGCGCGGCTCCCAGCGCACCGCCGGCATCCCCCGCGGCCGGTTGGATCCACAGGCCCTTGAACGGGCCCTCGCGCAACACGCGACCGTTGCCCACGCAGTTCAGCGCGACACCACCGGCAAGCACCAGATTGTCCGATCCCGTCTCCCGTTGGGCGTAGCGCGTCATCCGCAACACGGCCTCCTCGGTGACCTTCTGGACGGATGCGGCGAGGTCCATCTCACGCTGGGTCAGCTCGGATTCCGGCGACCGGCGCGGCCCGCCGAACAACTTGGCGAAGCGAGCGTTCGTCATACGCAGGCCGACCGGATAACCGAAGTAGCGCATGTTGAGTTTGAACGAGCCATCCTCTTTGAGGTCGATCAGCTCGTCGCGGATCACGTCGACGTAGCGCGGCTCCCCATAGGGCGCTAGGCCCATCAACTTGTACTCACCGCTGTTCACCTTGAAACCGGTGAAGTAGGTGAACGCCGAGTAGAGCAGTCCCAGCGAGTGCGGGAAGTGAATTTCGCGCAGGATCTCGATACGGTTGTCCTTGCCGTGGCCGAGACTCGCGGTGGCCCACTCGCCGACGCCGTCCATCGTGAGGATCGCGGCCTCCTCGAAGGGCGAGGGGAAGAACGCGCTCGCCGCGTGCGACTGGTGGTGCTCGGTGAACAGCACGTCGACGTCGCAATTCAGCTCGTCCTTGATGTGCTCGCGCATCCAGAGCTTTTCCTTGAGCCACACCGGCATGGCCTTGACGAACGAGCGAAAACCTTTCGGCGCGTACCGCGCGTAGGTCTCGAACAGCCGCTCGAAGGTGAGCATCGGCTTGTCGTAGAAGACGACGTGGTCGAGCTCTTCGGGGCTGTCGATCCCGCCCTCGCGAAGGCAGTAGTCGATGGCGTGCTTGGGAAATCGCGCGTCGTGTTTCCGGCGGGTGAAGCGTTCTTCCTGCGCCGCGGCGACGAGCCGCCCGTCGGCCACGAGACAGGCGGCGCTGTCGTGGTAGAAGGCGGAGATTCCGAGGATCTTCTTGTCGGTCACGCTTCGGTAAACTTCACGATGCGCTCACCCTGCGTGGTGGTCATCCTCGAATAGAGGTCGGAGAGTCGTTGCGTGACCGGGCCGGGAGCTCCGTCGCCGATCGTCCGGCCGTCGACCTCGATCACCGCGGCCAGCTCGCCCATCGTGCCGGTGCAGAACATCTCGTCGGCGCGGTAGACCTCGGTCAGCGAATAGTCCCGCACCTCGTGCTCGATCCCGTGCTCCGCGCAGAGCGTGAGGACGCAATCGCGCGTGATGCCCTCGGGGCAGGCCACCGTGCGGCTCGTCGAGACCTTCCCGGACTCGACGATGAACAGGTGCGTGGCGTTCGTCTCGGCCACGAAGCCCTGCTTGTCGAGCATCAGGGCGTCGTCGACGCCGGCCCGGTTGGCTTCGATCTTGGCCAGGATCGACTGGATCAGGTTGGCATGGTGGATCTTCGGGTCGAGGCAGTCCGGGGGAAACCGCCGCACGCTGCTCGTGATCAACGTCAGCCCGCGGCGGTCGTAGACCGGCGGCTTGTGCTCGGCGAGCACGATCAGCGTCGGTCCCGACCGGTTCAGCCGCGGGTCCATCCCCGACGTGATCTTGACGCCGCGCGTGAGGGTCAGCCGTACGTGAACGTTGTCGTCCATGTGGTTCGCTTCGAGCGTGCGGCGGATCTCGTCGCGCAGCGATTCGTTGGAGGGAATCTCCGCGAAAGCGAGTGCCTTGGCGGAGCTGCGAAGCCGCTCCAAGTGCTCCGTCAAGCGGAAGATCGTTCCGCGGTAAACGCGCAGCCCTTCCCAGACCGCGTCGCCTCCCTGGACGGCGGAATCGAACGGGCTGATCCCGGCCCGGTCGCGGTGCACCAGCTCGCCGTTGATGTTGACCAGGATGTCGCGGTTGCGTTCGTCGAAGGCCTGGAGCATGGCAATACGATCCGTTTCGGAAGAAACCTTGTCAAGCGGCCGGCGGCTCGAGGCGGTGGGCGTGGAGGTGCACGTAGAACGCCCGGCACTCGTCGACCAGGGGCCGGAACTTCTCCGGAATCGTGACGTCTTTCGGTTTGTAAGGCTGAAAGCCGGTGGAAGCCTCCACCACGTCGTACCAGCGCTTGGCCCAGATCCCGTCCGTGGCCCGGGGGCCGGGCTCCCAGTGCAACATGCGCTCGTCAAACGCCACCTCGAGCCGATCGCAGAGCGCCTCCAGCATCGCCCGCGGGTCTTTCAGCACGTCGCGCGAGTCGACCACCGGAGGTGCGGCCCCGATGCGCTCCGCGATCCGGTCGAAGATCTCGCACTGTTGCGGGAGGCCACTGTCCTCCACGGTCATCTCCGGACGGCGCACGAGATAAGACGAGATCATCGCCGCCGGATCGCGGATCAGGAACACGTGGGTCAACCGGTCCAACCAGTCCCGTTCGATATGCGGCAGCAGGTGATGCGCCATGTGCTTCTGGTAGTAGACGATTCGATTCTGCGGAATCGGTCCGATCAGCCCCTCCACCACCTTGCGCCAGTCGGTCTCGTGGTGGGCCACGATCTCCGCCGCGTCGGGATGATCGAATCCCGTGTGCTGGAGGTAGTGCGCGTAGAGCGGTTCGTCACAGACATAGCAATCCTCACGATTGCCCCACGAGCGCATCAGCGCCGTGGAGATGTTCCGCGGGCCCGACCACATCGCGATACGCACGCCGTCACTCATCGGGCCACAGCCACGCCGCGCCACGCGTGCCGCCCGAATCGCCGTGGACCGGCGGGAGGAGCGGGGTGTCCACACGATCGGAGAACACCCAGGCGTCCCACAACTCGGGGACGCGTTCGTAGAGCATCGGGACGTTCGAGAGCCCTCCGCCCAGCACGATGCAATCGGGATCCAACACGTTGATCACCACGGCGAGCGAGCGCGCCAGCCGGTTGGCGTAGCGCGCGAGCGTCCGGTTTGCGCCGGGCGTCGCCAGGGACGCGATCTCCTCCGCAGTCGCCGCGACACCGGTTGTCCGCTCGTGATCGTTCGCCAT
>WVWW01000084.1:0-1098 GCA_011773795.1 Acidobacteriota bacterium | reverse complement strand
ACACCGCCGCCGACGCCGGTGCCGAGGATCACGCCGAACACGACGCGGGCACCCGCGCCGGCGCCGTCGACCGCCTCCGAGAGGGCGAAGCAGTTGGCGTCGTTGGCCAGCCTCACCGACCGCCCCAGCCGGGTTTCGAGGTCCTCACGGAGCGGCTGCCCGTTGAGGGCGGTCGAGTTCGCGTTCTTGATCCGGCCCGTCGCAGGGGAGACGGCGCCCGGAGTACCGATCCCGACGCGTAACGCGCCGCGATCCTTTTCGAGATCCGTCACCAACCCGACCACGGTATCGAGGATGCCGTGGTAGTCGTCCTGCGGGGTCGGCCGCCGGAGTCGCTCGACGATCTCGCCGTTCGAGCCGAGCACGATGCCCTCGATCTTGGTTCCGCCGAGATCGATCCCGATGCGATCAGCGCGCACCCCAGCCTCCGCCGCCCGGTGTTTCGACGATCAGCCGATCCCCGGCCTCGAGCTCGGCACGATCGATCCCGCCGAGCCTCTCCACCCGACCGTCGGAACGGACGATCGATTGCGAACCCACCGCGCCGGGTTTGCCGCCGGCCATCCCGAACGGAGCCTCGTCACGATGCTGGGCGAGCATCGAGAGGGATGCGTCGGCGAGAAACGTCAACTCGCGTATCAGACCATCGCCGCCCGTATGGAGCCCGTCTCCTCCCGAGCCGCGGCGCAGCGCGAAGCGCTCGAGCCGCACCGGGTAGCGGTTCTCGAGCACCTCGGGGTCGGTGATGCGCGTGTTGGTCATGTGCGTGTGGACGCCCGAGGCGCCGGCGGCACGCGAGGCCGCACCCGCACCCCCGCCGATCGTCTCGTAGTAGCCGTAGTCTGCGTTGCCGAAAATCAAGTTGTTCATGGTGCCCTGGCTGCAGGCGGCGAGCTCCAGCGCGCGGATCAGCGTGTCGACGATCCGCTGGCTCGTTTCGACGTTGCCGCCGACGACTGCGGGGCAGGCCCGCGGGTCCGCCTCGAAGCCGGGATCGAGGATCCCGCGAGGGATCCGCAGCGTGATCGCGTCGAGCAGTCCTTCGTTCAACGGCAAGGGCCGGTCGAGCAGCAACCGCAACACGTAGATCACCGCACT
>WVWW01000011.1 GCA_011773795.1 Acidobacteriota bacterium | reverse complement strand
CCGCCGTTGTCTCTCACACAACGACGACGAAGGAGAACATCCGTGTCCGACTATCGATACGAAACACTGCAGGTACACGCCGGCCAAGAGCCGGACCCGGCGACCAACAGCCGGGCGGTACCGATCTACCAGACGACGTCCTACGTGTTCGACGACACCGAGCACGCCGCCAGCCTCTTCGGGCTCCAGGAGTTCGGCAACATCTACACGCGGATCATGAACCCGACGACCGACGTGTTCGAGAAGCGCGTCGCCGCACTCGAAGGCGGCGTGGCCGCCGTCGGGACGAGCTCGGGCCAGGCCGCCCAGCTGCTCGCCATCACGGCCCTCGCCCAGAGCGGTGACAACATCGTGTCGGCCAGCTACCTGTACGGCGGCACCTACAACCAGTTCAAGGTGGCCCTGCCGCGGCTCGGCATCGACGTGAAGTTCGCCGAGGGCGATGATCCCGACTCGATCGCCTCGCTCATCGACGACGACACGAAGGCCGTGTACCTGGAGTCCATCGGCAATCCCCAGTACAACGTCCCCGACTTCGAGCGCATCGCTCAGATCGCCCACGATGCAGGCATCCCACTCATCGTGGACAACACCTTCGGTGCCGCCGGTTACCTCGCCCGCCCGATCGACCACGGNNACCACGGCGCCGACATCGTCGTGGCTTCGGCCACGAAGTGGATCGGCGGCCACGGGACGTCGATCGGCGGCGTGATCGTGGACTCGGGCAAGTTCGACTGGCGGTCCGAGAAGTTCCCGCTCTTCAACGAGCCGGCGCCGGGGTATCACGGCCTCAACTTCGCCGAGGTCTTCGGACCGGACGGGCCGTTCGGCAACATCGCGTTCGCCATCCGGGTGCGGGTCGAGGGACTCCGCGACATGGGTGCGGCACAGGCGCCCTTCAACTCGTTCCTGTTCCTCCAGGGCCTCGAGACGCTGTCGCTGCGGGTGCAGCGCCACGTCGACAATGCCCTCGAGATCGCGGCATGGCTCGCAGAGCACCCCCAAGTGGCGTGGGTGCACTACCCGGGTCTTCCGGACCACCCGTCACACGAGCTGGCCAAGAAGTACCTCCGCAACGGCTACGGGGCGGTGCTCAGCTTCGGTGTCGTCGGCGGCTACGAAGCCGGCAAGCAGNNGGACGCCAAGACCCTGGTGATCCACCCGGCGTCGACGACGCATCAGCAGCTGAGCGCCGAAGAGCAGTCGAGCGCAGGCGTCACCGACGATCTCGTACGCGTGGCGGTGGGCATCGAGCACATCGACGACATCCGTGAGGACTTCGCTCAGGCCTTCGAGGCGATCAACACGACGGTCGACGCCTGACGGGGCGAATCGACGCAGACGAGGAGAGGGGCGGGGTCGTGGACCCCGCCCCTCGTCGTTGCCGATTCACAATCGGTCAATTCGACAGCGGC
>WVWW01000289.1:598-3236 GCA_011773795.1 Acidobacteriota bacterium | reverse complement strand
GCGCTCCGTTCCACGTTCGCCGACGACGTCGCGATGCTGCACTACGTGGGGATCAAGCCGGTCATCGTCCACGGGGGCGGGCCACACATCTCGCGGGCGATGGGGCAGCGGGGGATCGAACCACAGTGGATCGACGGGCTGCGGATCACGGATGCCGAGACGATCCGGGTGGTCCAGTCGACGCTGGCCGGCGAGGTGAATCCGGACATCGTTCGGCTCGTCAACGCCCACGGGTCATTGGCCGCAGGCATCAACGGGCTCGACGGCAACCTCTTCGTGGCGACGCCACGCGACGACCGGCTCGGGTTCGTCGGGGACGTCGCAGCCGTCAACCCGGCGCTGCTGCTGTCTCTGCAGGACCAGGGCTACGTGCCCGTCGTGGCACCCCTGGCCAGGGGCGAGGACGGGCACGCCTACAACCTCAATGCGGATACCGCCGCCGGCGCCCTCGCCAGTGCCCTCGGTGCGGCGAAGCTCGTGTATCTCACCGACGTCGAGGGCCTCTATCTCGATCTCGGCGATGCCGACAGTCTCGTGTCGCAGATCACGCTGCCCGAGCTCAGGGAGCTCATCGATGGCGGGGGCATCTCGGCGGGGATGCTGCCGAAGCTGGAGTCTGCGATCACGGCGATGACCAACGGGGTGGATCGGGTCCACATCCTCGATGGGCGGGTGCAGCACGCCCTCCTGCTCGAGATCTTCACCCCCGAGNNCTCCTGCTCGAGATCTTCACCCCCGAGGGCATCGGCACGATGGTGACGCAGGGGCCGGGCGGATGACATCGCAGACGGCGACACGTCGCCGCGCCATCCGGCGCTTCGTCATGAAGGGACGCATCGAGTCCCAGCAGCAGCTCGTGGAGCTGCTCGGTGCCGAGGGGCATCACGTCACCCAGGCCACGGTGTCGCGCGACCTCGCGGCGATCGGGGCGGTGAAGACCCGAGACGATGTGGGAACGCAGTACACGATCGACGATCAGGATCGGTTTGCGGCCGGCGACGCCATGGAGCGTCTCANNGGAGCGTCTCACGGCGGGCTTCTCTCAGTTCGTCGAGGAGATCGCCCACTCGGGCAACATCGTCGTGATCCACACCAGCCCCGGTGCGGCCCATCTCGTGGCCAGTGGCATCGATGGCGCCGGCGTCGACGGCGTCCTCGGGACGGTCGCCGGGGACGACACGATCTTCGTGGTCACCGCCACCGCACGAGGCGGCGCCGCGGTGCAACGCACATTCGAACTGATAGGAGCGGGATGATGGGAAAGCGCGGCATCGACAAGGTGGTGCTCGCCTACAGCGGTGGTCTCGACACGTCGGTGATCCTCCGCTGGATCATCGAGGAGTACGGGGCCGAGGTCGTCGCCTACACGGCCGACGTCGGCCAGGGTGACGAGGTCGAGGAGGCCGTCGAGAAGGCGCTCGCCACCGGGGCCGTCGAGGCGATCACCGACGATCTCACGGACGAGTTCGTCGCCGACTTCGTCTTCCCGGCCCTGCGCGCCAACGCCGTCTACGAGGGCTACTACCTGCTCGGGACGTCGCTGGCCCGGCCGGTCATCGGGAAGGGTCTCGTCGAGACGGCCGAACGGGTCGGTGCCGACGCCATCGCCCACGGGGCGACGGGGAAGGGCAACGATCAAGTGCGCTTCGAGCTCGCCGCGTTCGCCCTCAAGCCGGACATCAAGGTGATCGCTCCCTGGCGGGAGTGGGACCTCAAGGGACGTGCCGATTGCGTCGCGTACGCCGAGCGCCACGGGATCCCGGTCCCGGTCACGCCCGAGAAGCCGTACTCGATGGACGCCAACCTGCTGCACATCTCCTACGAGGGCGGTGTCCTCGAGGACCCGTGGGTGGCTCCGCCCAAGGGCATGTTCAAGATGACCGTGGATCCGTGGGAAGCGCCGGACATGCAGGAGACACTCACCATCGGATTCGAAAAGGGCACTCCGGTGTCGGTGAACGGGGTGCACCTCGAGCCGGCTGCCCTCCTCCAGCGGCTCAACGAGGTCGGCGGACGGAACGGAGTCGGGCGCATCGACATCGTGGAGAACCGGTTCGTCGGCATGAAGTCCCGCGGGGTGTACGAGACGCCCGGCGGCACGATCCTGCACCACGCCCACCGGGCGGTGGAGTCGATCACGCTCGATCGCGAGGTCGCTCATCTGCGCGACGAGCTCGCGCCGCGCTATGCCGAGATGGTGTACAACGGCTTCTGGTACGCCCCCGAGCGTGAGGCGCTCCAGGCCTTCATGGACCGCATCCAGGAGCGCGTGACCGGAGAAGCGCGGCTCCTCCTCTACAAGGGCAACGTGATCGTCGAGGGCAGACGCTCCGATGATTCGCTCTACGACGAGAAGACCGTGACGTTCGAGGAGGACGACGTCTACGACCAGGCCGACGCCACGGGCTTCATCCGTCTCCAATCGCTGCGGCTGCGGACGTTCGCCGAGAAGCGACTCGGTGAGGGCGAATGACGCTCTGGGGAGGGCGGTTCGAGGAGCGCCCCGACGACGTGCTCTGGGAGTTCACGGCGGACCCGATCGATCGCCGCCTGCTCGAGGTCGACATCGAAGGATCCATCGCGCACGTCACGATGCTCGGTGAGGTGGGCATCCTCACGTCGGAGGAAGCCGGATCGA
>WVWW01000289.1:247-588 GCA_011773795.1 Acidobacteriota bacterium | reverse complement strand
GCACGTGCCGGTGGGTTCGAGTTCCACGATGGCGACGAGGACGTGCACAGCGCCGTCGAGCGGCGGCTGGGCGAGCTGGTCGGGGATCTCGCCGGCAAGCTCCACACTGGGCGCTCACGCAACGATCAGATCGCACTCGACATCCGGCTGTATCTGCGTCGCCAGGCGACGGGCCGGATCGCTCAACTCGCCGGTCTCGTCGGGGTCCTCGTCGACGCGGCCGAGCGGGTCGGAGACACGGTCGTCGCCTCGTACACGCATCATCAACAGGCCCAGGCGGTGCCCCTGGCGCATCATCTCCTCGCCTACGCATGGATGCTCAAGCGCGATGGTGAGCGCTT
>WVWW01000289.1:0-242 GCA_011773795.1 Acidobacteriota bacterium | reverse complement strand
CTCGGGCGGCACGTCACTGCCGCTCGAGCCCAAGATCACCGCGGCTCTGCTCGGCATGTCCTCGACGTTCGGCAACTCGATGGATGCCGTGGGCTCACGTGACCTCGTCTCCGAGTATGTGTTCTGCTGCGCCCAGGCGATGACGCACTGCAGCCGGCTCGCCGAGGAGATGATCCTGTGGGCGTCTGAGGAGTACGGGTGGGTGACCTATGCGGATCGACACACGACGGGCTCGTCGGCTC
>WVWW01000034.1 GCA_011773795.1 Acidobacteriota bacterium | reverse complement strand
CCTGTCATCGAAGTCCGGTGCGAACGTTGCCGTCTCGGGATCGCCCCGGGAATTCAGGTTCGAATTCGATGACTGGGCCGGGCCGACTGTTCCCGTGAGCGTCTACGTGCCGGAGGGAGCGGCCGACGACACCTCGATCGTCATCGTCATGCACGGCGCCAGTCGCGACCTGCCGCGCTATTTCGGGGACTGGCGCGCTGCCGCGGCGGAGCATGGCTTCATTGTCGCGGTGCCTTACTTCAGCAAGGAAGATTTCCCGGGTTCGGCGCGTTACAACCTCGGCCACGTCTTCGACCCGGACACGCACGAGCAACGCCCGCGCGAGCTCTGGACGTTCTCCGCGATCGAGCCCCTGTTCGACGCGCTCGTTGCGAGGATCGGCGGGAAGCAGGCGCACTACACGCTGTTCGGCCACTCGGCCGGTTCGCAGTTCCTGCATCGCTTCCTCTATTACGTGCCCGAGGCGCGGGTTTCGCGGGCGATCGCCGCCAACGCGGGCTGGTACACGATGCCCGAGTACGGCGTCGAATACCCGTATGGCCTCGGTGGTTCGGACGTCCCGGAGGACGTCCTCGAGAGTTATTTCGCGCGTGATCTCATCGTGCTGCTTGGCGACGCGGACACCAACAGAGAGGATGAGGATCTGCGCAAAACACCCGAGTCCGAGCTGCAGGGCAGGCACCGCTACGAACGCGGCCATACCTTCTATCGCGTCGCCAGGGCGCGCGCCGAGGATCTCGGCGTCGCGTTCAACTGGCGACTGCAGGAAGTTGCGGGCGCCACGCACTCGAACGCCGAGATGACGCCGGCGGCAGCGCTGCTCGTGGAATAGCCGGGCGCTATAGGCCCCGGAAGATTAGCTATTGGAGCATCGCGGCAGGCTCCTTGTAGTATCCGGGCATGCGTACGACTCGATTACTTGCCAGCCTCCTCTCGCTCACCCTCCTGCTTGCCGCCTGTGGCGGTAACGAGGTGCCGGGCGAGCCCGTCACGCTGCTCAAGGGTGGCACCGTTTTCTCGGGTGACGACGTTAAACCGGTTGTCGCCGATGTCTGGTTGCAGGGCGACCGGATTCTCGGCGTCGGAGATGTCGCTGGCGTCTCCGCCGACAACACGATGGACGTCAGCGGCCTGGCGGTCGTGCCCGGGTTCATCGACCTGCATTCGCACGTCGTGCGCGAGAACGACGAACGCAGCGGACTGTACCGCTGGCCCGATGCCGAGAACCTGCTGCGGCAGGGCGTAACCACGGTCATCGGTGGGCCGGACGGCTGGTCGCCGCTCCCGCTTGAAGGCAGTTTCAGCCGGGTCGCCGCGCAGGGTGTGGCGATCAACTACGGTTCCTTTGTCGGACACGGGGCGGTGCGCCAGAAGGTCATGGGGCTCGAGGATCGTCCGCCGAGCGACGATGAACTGCAGCGTATGCGCGACGAAGTCGCTCGTGCGATGCGCGAAGGGGCGTTCGGGCTGTCGTCGGGTCTCGTTTACATTCCGGGCAGCTTTGCCGAGACGGACGAGATCGTCGCGCTGGCCGAGGTCGCCGGCCAGCACGGCGGCATCTACATCAGCCACATGCGCAACGAGGCACTCCAGGTACTCGATGCCGTGCGCGAACTTATCCACGTTGCGGAGACCGCTGGCCTGCCGGGCCGTTCGAAAGACCTGCTGGCGCTCGTTGATGAAGCGCTCGCGCGCGGCGTCGACATCTCGCTCGACCAGTACCCGTACCCGGCGGGCTCGACGGGTCTCACGGTTCAGTTCCCGCGCTGGAGCCGCGACGGCGGCGACGGTGAACTCGCAAAACGCCTCGAGGATCCGGAAATGCGGGCGCGCATTCACGAGACGCTCGTCTACGAGCTTACCGAGGTTCGTGGCCGCAATAATCCTGCCAACGTGCAACTGGCGTATTGCAATTTCGATCACTCGCTGGATGGGATGAATCTCGCGGAGCTTCTCGAATCAAAAGGCCGCGAGGTGACGATCGAGAATGCGGCCACGCTGATCATCGAATTGCAGGAGGCCGGTGGCTGCCAGGCGATCTATCACGCGATGCATCCGGAAGACGTTGCCGCGATCCTGCAGCACCCGCGCACGATGATCGCTGCCGACGGCGGCATCGAGGTGCCGGGTAACGCCCACCCGCATCCGCGCAACTACGGCACGTTTGCGCGCATCCTGGGACGCTACGTCCGGGAACAGCAGGTGCTGCCGCTGCACACGGCGATTCACAAGATGTCGCGCATGCCGGCCGACCGCGTCGGTCTTGCCGACCGCGGCCGCGTCGAGGCGGGCGCAGTCGCGGACATCGTGGTGTTCGACCCCGAGACGATCGTTGACCGTGCGACGTTCGCGGACCCGCACCAGTACGCAGAAGGCGTGCAGCACGTCTTCGTTGCCGGGCAGGCAGTGCTTCTCGATGCGCAACCAACGGACGCACGGCCGGGCCGCATCTTGCGCTCGGCCTCGTTCGAGCAGGTAAACTGAGTCGCTGAGGGTCTTGTGCCCCGACGGACTTTCCAGGAGACATCATGCGTAAGTGGTTTGCGGCCTTAGCCGGTCTCGTATTCCTGGTTGCGGCAGGAGCTGCGCCGGCCCAGGTCGACGTACGCGATGCCGATGCCGAGATGTTCCCGGCCGACGTCAGTTACGATCCGGCCATCCCGACGCCGGCCGACTACCTGGGCTTTAAGCTCGGGCACGAGCCGGTGCGGCATCACCAGCTCGTCGACTACATCACGAAAGTCGCCGGCATGAGCGAGCGCCTGACGCTCGAGGTGATCGGCTACACGCACGAGCGCCGCCCGATCCTGTTCCTCGTGGCGACCTCGCCCGACAACCACGCCCGGCTCGATGACATCAGGGCGCAGCACATCGCCTTGTCCGAGGTCGGCGGCAACCAGCCTGTTACCGACGACATGCCGATCGTCACGTGGATCAACTACGGCGTGCACGGCGCCGAGGCCAGCGGCATGGATGCGTCGCTGCCGTTCGTCTATCACCTTGCGGCAGCGCAGGGCGAGGAGATCGAGCGCGTGCTCGACAACAGCGTCGTCCTCGTCACCGCGATCTTCAACCCGGACGGGCACAACCAGCGCGTCGCCTGGTACGACGCATTTGGCGGGGTACAGAGAGTGGGCGACCCCGCGCACATCGAGCACCAGGGCAGCTGGACCTTCGCACGCACCAATCACTACTGGTTCGACCTCAACCGGCAGTGGTTGCTGCTGACGCAGCCCGAGCCACGCGCATGGATGCGCAAGTGGCATGACTGGCGCCCCAACCTGACGGTCGACTACCACGAGATGAGTGGTCAGCAGACTTATTATTCCCACCCCGGTGTCGCCACACGCACGAACCCGCTCGCGCTCGACAGGGCGGAAGAGCTCTTGGCCGAGACCGTGCGCACGTCCGAGGATTTCCTCGACGGCGAAGGCCGGCTCTATTTCAGCGGCGAGCGCTTCGACAACTTCTACATCGGCAAGGGTTCGACGTTCCCGCTCGTGAACGGCGGCGTCGGCGTGCTCTACGAAGCCGGCGCCGCGCTTGGTCGCGAACTCGATACCTCGAACGGGCTCCGAACCTTCCGCGAGAACATCCGCAAGCACTTCCGTACGAGCATTGCGAGCATCACGGCCGGAGCCAACCTGCGACGTGAGTACCTCGACTACCAGAAAGAGTTCTATACGAGTGCGCTGAGCGAAGCGGCGAGAAACCCGACCAAGGCCTGGGTGTTCGCGGCGCCTGGCGACCCCGCGCGCGTGCACTTCTTCGCCGACCTGCTCAATTACCACCGGATAGATACACACAGGCTGGCGCGCGACATTACGGTCGACGGAACGACGTTCAGCGCTGCTGAAGCACTGGTGGTCCCGACCACACAGGCACAATACCGACTGATCCGCAGCATCTTCGAGACGCTGACGGAGTTCGAGGACGAGACGTTCTACGACGTATCGACCTGGACGCTGCCGCCGGCTTTTGGCCTCGATTTCGCGCCGCTCGCGGGCAGGAATTACCGCGCCAATGTTGTCGGCGGTGCCTACACGCCACCCGCGCCTGTAGCCGCTGCGCCGGTCGAGTCGAACTACGGTTACGTCTTCGAGTGGGGTCCGTACCATGCGCCGCGAGCGCTGTGGCGTGTGCTCGACAAGGGGCTTCTGGCGCGCGTCGCCACCAAGCCGTTTTCA
>WVWW01000259.1:583-1253 GCA_011773795.1 Acidobacteriota bacterium | reverse complement strand
GTCGTGGTCCAGACGAGGAAGTAGGTGTCCTCGGCGTCGGCGACCTTGAAGCGCACGGTGATCGACGGGTCCTCGACCTCCTTGTAGCCGAGCGCCAGCTCGTGCGACGAGAGCGTGGCGCCGATACGCGGGTCGTAAGGCACAACCTTGTAGCCGCGATAGATCAGGTCCTTGTCCCAGATCTTCTTCAGCAGGTTCCAGACCGATTCGATGTAGCTGTTGTCGAGCGTGTAATAGGCCTCGTCGAGATTCACCCAGAAGCCCATGCGCTCGGTCATCTTCTCCCAGTCGCCGATGTAGCGCATGACCGACTCGCGACAGCGCCGCGTGAATTCCGCGATGCCGACCTTCGCTTCGATTTCCTTCTTGTCGAAGATGCCGAGCTCCTTCTCGACCTCGTGCTCGACCGGCAGGCCGTGCGTATCCCAGCCGGCTTTGCGCGGCACGTGGTAGCCGCGCATGGTCTTGTAGCGCGGGAAGATGTCCTTGAAGCTGCGCGCGAGCACGTGATGAATGCCCGGCTTGCCGTTGGCGGTCGGCGGCCCCTCGTTGAAACTGAACTGCGGGCCGTCGCGCGTTGCTTCGAGCGTCTTCGCAAAAACATCGTGCTCGGCCCAGAACGCCAGCACCTCCTGCTCGAGCTGCGGGCCGTTGTAGCGGCCCTGCACTT
>WVWW01000259.1:316-508 GCA_011773795.1 Acidobacteriota bacterium | reverse complement strand
TCGCGGCGCGCTATCGCTCACCGCCTCGTGGACCAGGCCCTGGGGCTTTCAGTCCGCCGCCCGTATCGTGAGCCAGCCGGCCAGGCCTACTCGGCGCGGGCTCGCAGCCTGCTCCTTTCGGTTGGCGACTCCGGGGTGATATTCAGCAGGTTCGGCCCCGGAGCTTGCACCCTCCTCCGGTCGCTGGAGGCC
>WVWW01000259.1:0-190 GCA_011773795.1 Acidobacteriota bacterium | reverse complement strand
CGGCTGGGCTCGGCAGCGAATTCGCGCGCCAGCTGGCGGCCGGCGGCAAGAACCTCGTTCTCATCGCGCGCCGCGGCGAACGGTTGCGCGCGCTGGCCGACGAGCTTGCCGCTCGACACGGCGCCGAGGTCGACGTCATCGAGGCCGACATGTCAGACCCGACGACGCCGCAAACCTTGTTCGAGCAGGC
>WVWW01000176.1 GCA_011773795.1 Acidobacteriota bacterium | reverse complement strand
TTGAGACCGCTATGACCGTTTCCGAAGTAGAACTCCTTGAGCCACGGGATCGCCTCACGGTCGCCGGAGGCGATGGCGTCGAGGTCGGACTCCATCTTCGCCGTGAACGCGTAGTCGACGAGATCGGTGAAGTGTGACTCGAGCAGCGCCACGGTGGCGAAGGCGGTGAACGTGGGGACGAGCGCCGTGCCCTTCTTGTAGACGTAGTCCCGGGACTGGATCGTCTCGATGATCGAGGCGTAGGTGGAGGGCCGGCCGATGCCGAGCTCCTCCAGCCGCTTCACCAGCGACGCCTCGGTGTAGCGGGCGGGTGGCTTCGTCTCGTGGCCCTTGGCCTCGAGCTCGTGCGTCGTGATGCCGTCGCCTGCGGACATCTGGGGAAGGTGGGTCTCCTGGTCGTCGAGGGCGGCATCGGGATCGTCGCTGCCCTCGACGTAGGCGCGGAGGAAGCCGGGGAACGTGATCGTCTTGCCGGAGGCGGCGAACAGGACTCGCTCGTCGGAGCGGGCGGTCGCCGCCAGCCGCACCTGGACGCTCTCGCCCTTGGCATCCTTCATCTGCGAGGCGACGGTGCGCTTCCAAATGAGTTCGTACACCCTGGCCTCGTCCGACGTGGGGCCGAAGGCCTTCTTCACGACCTCGATGTCGGTGAAGGTGTCGCCTGAGGGCCGAATCGCCTCGTGGGCCTCCTGGGCGCCCTCGATCTTGCCGTATGTGCGAGGCGAGTCCGGGAGAAACTCGGCGCCGTACCGATCGGCGACGAGGCTGCGGGCCGCCTCGAGCGCCGTGCTCGACAGCGTCGTCGAGTCGGTGCGCATGTAGGTGATGTAGCCGGCCTCGTAGAGACGCTGCGCCGCGCTCATCGTGCGGCGGGCGCCGAAGCGGTTCTTGCGGCTCGACTCCTGCTGCAGCGTGGACGTCCGGAACGGTGGGTAGGGACGCCGGGTGTACGGCTTCGCCTCGACGGACGCGACCTCGAACGGGGCGTCGGCGAGTGCGGTGGTCAGCGACGTCGCCGCCTCCTCGTCGAGAACGAGCGCCTTGGTCTTCGACGCACCGGCATCGTCGAAGTCCTTGCCGGTGGCGACCTTCCGACCATCGACGGACACGAGCGTGGCGGGGAACGTCACGTCCTCACCATCGGTGACGGAGAACTCCCCGATGATGTCCCAATACGAGGCGGAGACGAAGGCCATCCGCTCGCGTTCCCGCTCGACGACGATGCGAATGGCGGGCGACTGCACCCGGCCCGCCGACAGACGGGGACGGATCTTGCGCCACAGCACGGGCGAGACCTCGTAGCCGAAGAGCCGATCGAGGATGCGGCGCGCCTCCTGGGCATCGACCAGCCGCCGGTCGAGCTCACGAGGATGGTCGACCGCCTCCTGGATCGCCTTCTTCGTGATCTCGTGGAACACCATCCGGTGGACCGGCACCTTCGGGTTCAGCACCTCGAGGAGGTGCCACGCGATGGCTTCGCCCTCGCGGTCTTCGTCGGTGGCGAGGTAGACCTCGTCCGCCTCCTTGAGCAGCTTCTTCAGCTTCGTGACCTGCTTCTTCTTGTCGGGCGGGACCGACGTACAGCGGCTTGAAGTCGTTCTCGACGTCGACGCCGTATTTGGTACGGCGCCACTCGTCCTGGAGGCTCGGTGGCGCGTCCGCGGCCCGCGCCGGGATGTCGCGAATGTGCCCGATCGAGGACTCCACGATGTAGTCGGCGCCGAGGTAGCCGCCGATGGTCTTGGCCTTGGCAGGCGACTCGACGATGACGAGTTTGGGCATGGCGTGAACTGACTCCTGGCCCGCCAACACATGGCTGAACGGATCGAACGACGTGCATATCTATCGGACGACAGAGCTGCTTGTCAAGGTCTGAGCGTTTCCGGCGACCGTCACCCAGGCGCCGAATCAGCCGGATCCGACCACCTCGTGTAGACCGCTCGACAGACGGGCGGCCACCTGATCCCAGGTCCACTGCGACTCGACGAACGCCCTCCCGGCGGCCCCCATCGACGCTCTCAACTCGGGGGCGTCGGCCAGCCGCTCGAGCGCCCGGACGAGACCGTCGGTGTCGTGGACGACGAAGCCGGTCGAGCCCTCGATGACCGTCTCGGGCGCCCCGCCGCTGTCACCGGCGACGACGGGGATCGCCGACGCCGAGGCCTCGAGGAAGACGATGCCGAGGCCCTCGACCTCGAGCCCGAACCAGCGGCTCTTGCAGGGCATGGCAAACACGTCGAACTCGGCGTAGCGCTCCGGCAACTCGGCCCAGGGAACATCGACGTGGAAGTCCACGGCGACCCCCAGCGCGGCGGCCTTGCGGCGCAGCGCGCGCTCCTGACGGCCCTTTCCGACGAGCACCACGCGCACGTCCCTGCCCTGCTCGGCGATGACGGACGCCGCTTCGAGCAGTCGCCGCTGCCCCTTTCTG
>WVWW01000079.1:1095-1370 GCA_011773795.1 Acidobacteriota bacterium | reverse complement strand
TGCAGCGGGCGACACAGCGGGGACGCCGAGTTGCGCGCGATCAACTTCCACGACGGCAACGTATTGTGGAGCAAGCCGGGGCTCGGCCGCTCCACGATGATCCACGTGCAAGGCCACCTGATCGTGCTCGGCGAGCGGGGCCGCCTGTTCGTCGTCGAAGCGACGCCCCGGCGTTACACGGAAGTCAGCGCAACCGAACCGTTGGTGTCCTACCCCGCGTGGAATCCTCCGGTCCTGGCCAACGGCCTGCTCTACGTGCGGGGCTCGGACAAGCT
>WVWW01000079.1:0-969 GCA_011773795.1 Acidobacteriota bacterium | reverse complement strand
TTTTCGCTCGGCATGCTCGACCGTGAACAGACGCGTCGAAAGCTCGATCGTGTCCTGGACGAGATGAACCGAAGAAATTGGGATTCGTTCGTCGTCGAGCAACTCGAGGACGACAGGTTCGCCGGACTCTGCGGTCTCGCGGCCCAGGAAGTCGACGGTGCCGACGAAATCGAGTTGGGGTATCGCCTGATGCCCGAGTTCTGGGGTCGCGGGCTGGCCACCGAGGCGGCCCGCGCGTGCCGCGACTACGCGTTGCGGACGCTGGGGCTGCCCCGCATCATTTCGATCATCGAGCCCGACAACGTCGGGTCGATCCGCGTCGCTGAAAAAGCGGGCTTGCGCTACGAGCGCGACACCCGCAAGTGGGATCGCGTCGTGCGGATCTACGCGCTCGCTGCCGGTCGTCAGTCCGAGATGCCCAGCTGGTCGAGTAGGAAGGCGTAGTTGAACGCGGTTTCCTCGTAGCGTTTGGTGCGCGCCGACGAGCCGCCGTGCCCGGCTTCCATCTCGGTCTTGAGCAGCAACGGGGCGTCTCCGGTCTTCGTGGCGCGCAGCTTGGCGACCCATTTGGCCGGCTCGAAGTACTGCACCTGCGAATCGTGCAGGCCGGTGGTGACGAGCAACGCGGGATAGTTCTGCGCGGCGACGTTGTCGTAAGGCGAGTACGACTTGATGTAGTCGTAGTACTCCTTGTCCTTGGGATCGCCCCACTCGTCGTACTCGCTGGTGGTCAGCGGGATGCTGTCGTCGAGCATCGTGGTGACGACGTCGACGAACGGCACCGCCGCGTGCGCCGCAGCGAACAGCTCGGGCGCCATGTTGACCACCGCGCCGATCAGCAGGCCGCCGGCGCTGCCGCCCTGGGCCACGAGCAGATCGGGGTTCGTGTACTTCGTGTCGACGAGGTGTCGCCCGCAGTCGATGAAGTCGGTGAACGTGTTCTTCTTGTGCAGCAGCTTGCCGTTGTCG
>WVWW01000114.1 GCA_011773795.1 Acidobacteriota bacterium | reverse complement strand
CGAAGGGCCACTCATGGACGGCATGAAGGTGGTCGGTGACCTGTTCGGAAGCGGACGAATGTTCCTGCCGCAGGTGGTCAAGAGCGCCCGCGTCATGAAAAAGGCGGTCGCCTATCTCGTCCCGTTCATCGAAGAAGCGAACACCGCCGGTGAGCGCATCCGGTCGGCGGCCGGCACCGTGGTACTGGCCACCGTCAAGGGTGACGTGCACGACATCGGCAAGAACATCGTCGGCGTCGTGCTCCAGTGCAACAACTACGAGGTCATCGATCTCGGCGTCATGGTGCCCGCCGCCAAGATCCTCGACACCGCGCGCGAGGTCGGTGCGGACATCATCGGGCTCAGCGGCCTCATCACGCCATCGCTGGACGAGATGGTCCACGTGGCGAAGGAGATGGAGCGCCAGGGCTTCGACACGCCGCTCCTCATCGGCGGTGCGACCACGTCGAAGGTCCACACCGCGGTCAAGATCGCCCCTGGCTATTCCGGTCTCGCGGTGCACGTGCTCGACGCGTCACGCAGCGTCACGGTCGTGAGCAGTCTCCTCAACCCGGAGCGGCGCGGGCCGTTCACGAACGAGGTGGACGCGGAATACGAGCGGGCGCGAGTGGCGCACGCCGAGCGTGCCACAGGCGCTCGGCTGTTACCGCTCGCCGACGCTCGACGTCGCAAGATCGAGTTCGATTGGGACGCCTACCGTCCGGTCGCCCCTCGCCGGCCGGGGATAACCGTCCTCGCTCCATATCCGCTGGCCGAGTTGACCACCTACATCGNNGGTTCCCGGCGATCCTGGATGACCCCACCGTCGGCGAGCAGGCGCGATCGCTGCATGCCGATGCCGAGAGACTCCTGGCGGACATCGTGGCCCACCGTCTCCTGACGGCGCGGGCGGTCGTCGGGCTGTTTCCCGCCAACAGTCGCGGAGACGACGTGGTGGTCTATGCCGACTCGGAGCGCTCGAGGGTCCGAATGACCATTCCCCAGTTGCGCCAACAGATGGAGAAGCCGACCGGCCGATCGAACTTCTGCCTGGCGGACTTCGTCGCGCCGGGAGGCACGGGGCTCGCCGATCACATCGGCGCCTTTGCCGTGAGCGCCGGCTTCCGGAGCGCCGAACTCGCGGAAAGGTTCGAGCGCGACGCCGATGACTACCACGGGATCATGGCCAAGGCATTGGCAGACCGCTTGGCCGAAGCCCTCGCGGAGCGGATGCATGAGCGCGTGCGCCGGGAGTTGTGGGGCTATGCTGACCACGAGGCACTCGGCAACGACGATCTCATCCGCGAGCGATATGTCGGGATCCGTCCGGCACCGGGATATCCCGCCTGCCCGGATCACAGCCAGAAGCAGGAGCTGTTCGACCTGCTCGACGTCACCGGGAACACGGGAATCACGTTGAGCGAGACCTTCGCGCTTCACCCGGCGGCTTCCGTGTGCGGATGGTACATCGCCCACCCCGAGTCCTTCTACTTCGGGCTCGGCAACATCGGGCGCGATCAGGTGGAGGACTTCGCCAGACGTAAGGGTGTCCCGATCGAGACGGCCGAGCGATGGCTCGCGCCCAACCTGGCGTACGACCCAGACGAAGGGAAGCGACCCTCGTGACGGCGACCCTGCGGGAACGGATTGCCGACGATCGCGTGCACGTGATGGATGGCGCGATGGGGACGGCGCTCTACGCCAAGGGAATGTTTGTCAACGTGTGCTACGACGAACTCACCCTCACGCAGCCGGACATCGTACGGTCAGTCCACGAGATGTACCTCCGGGCGGGGGCGGAGCTGATCGAGACCAACACGTTCGGCGCCAACCCGGTGAAGCTCTCCGGATACGGCCTCGACGAGCGGACCGAGGAGATCAACCGCGCGGCGGCGGCGCTGGCCCGCGCCGCAGCCGGTCATCGGGCCAACGTCCTCGGGAGCGTCGGGCCTCTGGGCATCCGCATCGAACCGTTCGGACCCACGGCGCGCGAGGAGGCCGTGGCATTCTTCACTCGACAGATCCACGGTCTCCTCGAGGGCGGGGTCGACGGCATCATTCTCGAGACCTTCAGCGACCTCGAGGAACTGCACGCAGCCCTCACGGCAGCGCGCTCGCTCTCCGACCTCCCGGTTTTCGCCATGATGACCGTCGACGAGAGCGGCAGCACCGCCTATGGAACATCCGCCGAGAAGATCGCCCGATCCCTGACCGAGTGGGAGGTCGACGTCGCCGGGCTCAACTGCTCGGTCGGGCCGGCCGTCATGCTCGACGCGATCGAGCGCATGGCGGAATTGACCGATCGGCCGCTCGCGGCGATGCCCAACGCCGGCCTGCCCCGGCTGGTGGGCGACCGCAAGATCTATCTGTCGAGCCCCGAGTACATGGCCAACTACGCCGCCCGCCTCATTCGTGCGGGCGCCCGGTTCGTAGGAGGCTGCTGCGGCACCACCGACGAGCACATCAAGAAGATCCGCGACCTCGTGGCGACGACGCAGCCACGGCAGGCGACGGCCGTGATCGCCCGCGCGCAGGTCGCGCCACCACCCGGAATCGAAGCCGTCTCGCTGGCCGAGCGCTCGGGGCTCGGCGCGAAGCTCGCTCGTGGGCACTTCGTCACCAACGTCGAGCTGCCACCGGCGAAGGGGTGGCGACCCGACGTGTTCGTGCAGCAGGCGCAGGCCCTCAAGGAACTCGGCGTCGACACGGTCAGCGTGCTCGACGGGGCTCGGGCCCGCAGCTCGGTCGCCGCCATTCCTGCGGCCACGGTGATCGAACACTCCGCGGGGATCGAGACGATCGTGCACTACACCTGCCGTGACCGCAACATGCTCGGCATGATCAGCGACATGCTGGGAGCCGCGGCGGCGGGGCTGCGCAACCTGTTGCTCGTGACCGGCGACCCTCCGCGTCTGGGGCCCTACCCGGACGCGACGGCCGTGTTCGACATCGACAGCATCGGACTCACCAACGTGGTGTACCGCCTCAACCACGGCCTCGACCCGGGCGGCAACCCGCTCGGCGACCCGACGCGATTCGTCATTGGAGTCGCAGCCAACCAGAGCGCGGTCGATGTGGACCGCGAGCTGAAGCGACTGTATTGGAAGGCCGACGCCGGTGCCGACTTCATCGTGACCCAGCCGGTGTTCGAGCCGCGCGCGCTGGAGGAGTTCCTGCGCCGCATCGAGGAATTCCGACTCCCGGTGATTGCCGGGCTCTGGCCGCTGACCTCGCTCCGCAATGCCGAGTTCCTCGCCAACGAGGTCCCGGGGCAACACGTGCCGTCCTCGGTGATCGGGCGAATGCGGCGGGCGCAGGAGCGGGGCGCGGACGCGGCGATTGCCGAGGGCGTGGCCATCGCACGCGAAATGCTTCGGGCCGTCCGTGCAGCCGTGCAGGGGGTGCACCTGAGCCTGCCGCGCGGTCGCACCGACGTGGCAAAGCAGGTCTTCGCCGACGAGTGACGGGGCTGCCGGGGGGCTACACCCCCGGGATCATCTCCATCAATGCCCGAAACCGCTGTTCGGGACGCTTGAACCCCAGGTTGCTCACGTAGACCCGACTGACACCGAGTCGGCGCAGTTCGAGGATGGTCCGCACACAGATCTCCTCGGCCGAGAGTCCCGAAGCGAAATCGCTCAAGACTCCCTCGACCGGAACCGGGAAGAACTGCGCCAGGCGCTGCAGCGTGGCTTTATTGGCCGACCGATACAGGAACACGCCGAAAACGCCCGGCAGGGCGAGGCCACGGCGCTCGGCCTCGGCCATGAAGCCCTCCACAGCGGCGAGTTGATGGTGCGACACGATTTGGGAGAGGTAGAACTCGGCCGTG
>WVWW01000305.1:3862-8686 GCA_011773795.1 Acidobacteriota bacterium | reverse complement strand
GGCGATGCCGACGACGACAACGACGGCGCGCTCGACCCCGCCGACTCCGACGACAACAATCCCAACGTCTGCAGCGACGTCGACGACGACACCTGCGACGACTGCTCCAGCGGGACGTTCAACCCGGCCAACGACGGCGCGGACTTCGACGGTGACGGGCTCTGCGACGTCGGCGATCCCGACGACGACAACGACGGCGTGCTCGACGCGGCCGATCCCGACGCTCTGAACCCCAACGTCTGCGGCGACGCCGACGCCGACGGCTGCGACGACTGCTCGGTCGGCGTCGACGGCTTCGGGCCGCTGCCCGACAACGACCCGGCCAACGACGGACCCGACGCGGACGCCGACGGCGTGTGCGATGCCGGCGACAACTGCCTCGCCGCATCCAACCCCGATCAGTCGGACGCAGACGGCGACAACATCGGCGATGCCTGCGAGCCCACGGTGACGGTGTTCAAACAGGTGATCAACGACCACGGCGGCACCCTCGATCCCGAGGACTTCACCATCGATGTCGCCGGGACCGTGAACGGTGCGGCGGTACCCTCCTTCCGTGGCGATGCAGGCGGGACGACGATCGAACTCGATCCGGGCGCCTACGGTGTGACGGAGAATCCGATCTACGCGGACTTTTACGCGGCAACGCTATCCGCGGACTGCGCCGGCGTGATCGCGATCGGGGACGCCAAGACCTGCACGATCGTCAACGACGATCTCGACCGCGAACAAACGAGTTCCAGGGTCGAATCGCTCAGCGCCACGTTGTCCGACTCGGGCGCGGGCATTCGAGACGTGGTCTCAGGGGAGTTCGTGATGACCGACCAGAGTTCGGGCGCGGCGAGCCTGACCTTACTCCTGTCGCATTACGAAGTCGACTTCCAGTTCAAGCGACGGGGCAGCTTCGAGCCGGCGGACTCGGTTGCCGACACGTTTGACGTCAACGGGACGACCGTCAGCTACAGCTGCGAGTACAACATCGTCTCCGACCTCCCCGGTGCGACCGACCTGTACCAGAGCGGCGACCCGGTCGAGTTCGACGAGACGATTACCGTCGGCTACACCTGCACGCTGGACAACTCGTTGCCCAACAAGGGCACGCTCAAGGTAACGGGAGCCGGAGAAATCTTCGGTCGACCCGACTTCCAGTACACGCTCAGCCCGACGTTCAGCGTCGGACCGGGAGGGCTCGACTAAGGGTTCGCGTCACCGCGCACAGGTGTGGGTGAGATCCTTTGCCGGTATCCCGCAGCGCAAAAGCTGCGGGAACGGCACCCGGCGGCGTGCGCTGGGCAGTACTTGCCGTCTGGCCGGATGACGACTCCGGCCCTCGGAGACGAATTCCCTGGGAACCTCGCTGGCGTCGCCCTTAACCCTCGAAGCTCACCACGTCGTAGAACAGCGCCAGCGCCCTCGATTCCTCGACCGGAAAGCGCACGTCCCCGTCCTCGACGCCGTACTTCCTTCGCAGCAGATCCTTCAACTCGGCTCCGTAGCCCATCAGGCCGACGCCCTTCATCGCCCACTTCCGGAACCGGCGCTCGTTCACCGCGCCGCAGCTCACCAGGATCAGGCCGCTGTGGCGGGAGTCTTTGACGATGTGCTCGTACGCCTTGCTGACCGCTTCCTGCTCGCCCTCGAGCACCTGCAGGAAGTGGGCGTTCGTGGCCAGCAGCATGCCGGTGATCCCGAACTCGCGGTTGCGCCGCTGGCTCGCCGTGGCGATCGAGAGCACGGTCTCCGCGTCCACGGGAACCGTCGCCCGGCTCTTGTAGATCAGTCGGTACAGGTTCATTTCTTGCTCCCCCCGGCGCTGCCAGACGGGCCGGAAAGCGTGCTTCCGGGCCAATTGCGGCCCGGATGGCCTCCGGCGGTCCGCCTCATTGTAGCCTCCGGAGACCCCGTCTGTTTCGCCGGCGGTTCGGGAGGGCTGGAGTCGGTTAGACTCTTCCGATGGCCGAGGACGCTCACCCGAGGTTCGCACGGAAGGGCCGCCCGAATGCGGCCGGGGATAGGAACACCGATGCGGCCGGCGGACCGTCCCGGGCCGACGATTCTTCCAATCCGACCGTCACGTCGGCGGAGTTCACCGAGGGTAGGCCCGCCGACGAATACCGGTCGGTGCTGCCTCCGGTCGATCCGGCCTGCTACTCCGTCGGCGAGGAGTTCGCGCGCGGCGGCATGGGCCGGATCCTGTTCGCCGAGGACCGACGCCTGGGGCGTCCGGTGGCGATCAAGGAGCTGATCCGCCACGATCCGCGCTACCGCAAACGCTTCGAGCGCGAGGCGCTGATCACCGCGCGCCTGCAGCATCCCTCGATCGTCAACGTTTACGAGGCGGGAGTCTGGCCCTCGGGCGAGCCGTTCTACACGATGCACGCGATCGCCGGACGGTCGCTCGGCGAGGTCGTCGCCAGCGCGCGCAAGCTGAAAGACCGGTTGGCGCTGCTCCCCAACGTGCTGGCCGTGGTCGAGGCGCTGGCCTACGCCCACGGCAAGAGGGTCATCCACCGCGACCTGAAGCCGGACAACGTGCTCGTCGGCGCGTTCGGCGAGACCGTGGTCATCGACTGGGGCCTGGCCAAGGACCTGTCCCGGCCGGAAGATTCCGACAGCTCCTCGGACGAGGTTCCTCAGGAAACCGGGGCGGAACTGACCCGCGTGGGCTCGGTGATGGGCACGCCGGCGTACATGTCGCCCGAGCAGGCGCACGGCGAACCCGCGGACGAGTCCTCGGACATCTACGCCCTCGGGGCGATGCTCTACTTCGTGCTGACCGGCCGCGCGCCTTACCGGGAGTCCGACTCGAAGAAGACCGTGGAGAAGCTGCGCAACGAGGCGCCGCTGCCGGTCGAGGAGACGACCGGAGTTCGCGCCGAGCTGGCAGCGATCGTGCGCAAGGCGATGGCGCGCGAGCCCCAGGATCGCTACGCCTCCGCGAAAAAACTGGCCGAGGAGCTGCGCCGCTTCCAGACCGGGCAGCTCGTCGGAGCGCACAGCTATACCAACACCGAGCTCTTCCTGCGCTGGGTCCGACGCAACGGGGCCCCGGTGGCCGTCGGTATGGTGGCCCTGATCGTGCTGTTCGTCATCGGCGGCGCCAGCCTGCGCCGGATCGTCACCGAGCGCGATCGCGCCCAGGTGGCGCGGGACCTGGCCCGCCAGGCGGAGGGGCGCGCCGTCGATCGCGCTGACGAGATCACGCTCGTGCAGGCGCGCACCTGGCTCGACCGCGACCCGGTCGCCTCGCTGGCCTGGCTCAAGGCGTTGACCCCCGACTCCCGCTTCTGGACCGCGGCCCGCATCATCGCCGCCGACGCCCAGGCGCGCGGCGTCTACCGGCTGTCCCAGCGCCACGCCGGACGCGTGTGGCAGGTCGTCTTTTCGCCGGACGGCTCGAAGCTGGCTTCCACCGGCGACGACCAGATTGTGAAGGTCTGGGATCGGACCTCAGGGACGCACCTCGAGCTGGCCGGTCACGAGGGAATCGTCCGCAGCCTCGCCTTCTCGCCTTCGGGACAACGGCTGGCCAGCGCCAGTGGCGACGGCACGGTGCGGTTGTGGGACCTCGGCAACGGAGAGGGCGTGGCGCTGCACGGCCACAAGGACTTCGTCGCCCACGTCGATTTTTCTCCCCGGGGCGGGCTGCTGGCCTCCGCCTCGTGGGATGGCACCGTGCGGCTGTGGGATATCGAGAGCGGCGAGAGCCGGGTGCTCGTGGGCCACGAGGACAAGGTCCGGCACGTCACCTTCTCGCCGGACGGACAGTCGCTGGTCTCCTCGAGCCAGGACGGCTCCGCGCGTATCTGGAACGTCGCGGACGGCAGCAGCCGGACACTCGCCGGGCACGCCGACGAGGTCTCGATGGCGGCCTACTCCCCGGACGGTACCCGGTTCGCGACCGTCAGCGTGAACGGCACGGTCCGCATCTGGGAGGACGGGCAGGCGCGGGTCCTGCGCGGCCACACGGGCATACCGACCCACGTTGCCTTCTCTCCCGACGGGCAGACGCTGGCGTCGGCCGCCCACGATCGCACGGTGCGTCTGTGGGATGCCGCCACGGGCGAGTCCCGCCTGCTCGAGGGCCACACGGCGGAGGTCCTGCACTTCCGCTTCTCCCCCGACGGGCGGCGTCTGGCGTCGGGCGGCGTCGACGGAACCATCCGCGTGTGGGAGCTGGAGACCGGGCAGGCGACGGAGCTGAGCGGCGACGACGAAGCCTGGATCCTCAACCTGGCTTTCTCCCCCGACGGTCTCGATCTCGCCTCGGGCGGGTCGGACGGCGGCGTCCGGCTGTGGGACCTCGACCTGCCGCACAACAGCGTGCTGACCGGGCACCGGCGCAGTGTGCTCGACGCGGCCTTCACGCCCGACGGGTCGCAGCTCGTCTCCTGCGGTTTCGACAACACGGTGCGGGTGTGGGATCCGGCGAGCGGATCGGCCGCGGTTCTCGAAGGGCACGACGGCGGCGTGCGCGCCCTCGCCGTCTCTCCCGACGGCAGCCGCGTGGTCTCGGGAGGCCTGGACACCACGGTGCGCGTGTGGAACCTCGATGACGGCTCGAGCCTCGTGCTGAGCGGCCACGAGGGCGGCGTCGAGCACGTGGCGTTCTCGCCGCGCGGCGACCTGGTGGCATCGGGGAGCCTGGACAAGACGGTTCGCGTCTGGGAGCTTCCCGACGGCCGTGTTCGCGTGCTCCGCGGGCACGACGGCAAGGTCTCCCGGATCGTCTTCTCGCCCGACGGCCGCCGGCTCGCGTCGGCAAGCGCGGACGAGACGATTCGCCTGTGGGACCTCGAGAGCGGCGACGGCGACGTGCTGGCC
>WVWW01000305.1:0-3844 GCA_011773795.1 Acidobacteriota bacterium | reverse complement strand
CGACGGACGATTGCTGGTCTCGGGGGGCGCCGACGGTGACGTGCGCATCTGGGACCTGGAGAGCGGCGACAGCCGCGCGCTGGAAGGGCACGGTGCCTGGGTCAGTCGGGTCGCCATCCACGCCGACGGGCGGTGGGTGGCTTCCGCGGACGACGACGGCGGCGTGCGCATCTGGGACCTCGAAGGCGGCGACGCTCGCGCCCTCCTGGGCCACGTCGGAGGCGTCGAGTCGCTGGCGTTCTCCCCCGACGGGATGAGCCTGGCCACCGCCGGTCAGGACGGCACCGTGCGCCTGTGGGACGTGCGCATGGGCGAGGGGCGCGCGCTCGAGGGACATGGCGTGGGCGTCAAGGCGGTCGCCTTCGCGCCCGATGGGCGCCTGGTCTCGGGCGGACTCGACGGCACCCTGCGCATCTGGCAGGACCCGCTGCCGCGCAGCGTCGCCGGGCTGAAGAACTGGCTCGAGGAAGCGACGAACGCGGTGGTCGGGGCGGACAACCAGGTGCTGTTCCCCACGGGGGATTGAGGTTTTATTCTCCCGTCCCGAGGTTTCGCTTGTGTCCGGCGTCCGCTGGCCGTAGCATCGGACGGGCATGCGGGGGGTGCGCCACATTCTCATCAGTGCTGCTCTGCTCGCGACGATGGGCGCGGCCACGTCTGCCCACGACGGCGATGCGGCCTCCGACGCCGATCAGCCCACACGTCCCGAGCTCGACATCGGCGGGTTCATCGACCTCAACTACTACGCTTCGGATGAGAGCCGCGCCGATTCGTCGAGCGGCTTCGACGAGGGGCAGTTCGTCCTGCACTTCGTCTCCGTGCTCAGCAAGCGCATCAACTTCTTCGGCGAGGTCAGCCTGTCGGGCACGGACAGCGAGTTCAAGACCGAGCTCGAGCGGGCGATCGTCAAGTTCGAGGCCAGCGACTACTACCGCTTCTCCGTGGGCCGCTTCCACACCCCGATCAACTGGTGGAACACCGCCTTCCATCACGGACAGTGGTTGCAGACGACGGTCAGCCGTCCGGAGATGACGCGGTTCGGCGGCCAGTTCATCCCCGTGCACTACGTCGGAGCGATCGTCGACGGAGCGATCCCGTCCGGGGCCGCAGGGCTGCGCTACGCGGCCGGCGTGGGCAATGGCCGCGGTGAGAACATCGCCCGCGGCGGTGACGACGGCGACGTCAACAACAACCGAGCGACCTTCTTGAAGGTCGCCGCGAAGCCCGATCGAGCGTACGGGCTCGAGGTAGGCGCGTCGCTCTACCGCGACAAGATCACCGTCAGCACGCTGCCCGAGGAGTACGACGAGGACCTGGTCTCGGCGTACGTCGTCTGGAACCGGGAGGATCCGGAGATCATCGCCGAGTACGCCACCATCGACCGCAAGGGAGCGACCACCGGAACCGAGTTCGACCATGACGCGTGGTACGTCCAGTTCGCCTATCGGTTGCCGTTCTGGGGCTCGAAGCTCAAGCCGTATGCACGGTTCGAGGAGATCGACGTCGATCTGGCGGATCCGGTGTTCACCGCGCAGCCGAACCGGGAAGGCTATCTCGCCGGCGTCCGCATCGACGTGTCCGTGTTCGCGGCCATCAAGCTGGAGTACCGGCACCAACGAACTAACCAGGACCCCTACGTGGATTCAGCCTATGCGCAAGTTGCCATCGCCTTCTAGTTCGCGCGCCGCGGGCCGAGCGGCGCGCGTCGTGATGCTGCTGCTGCTCGCGGCGGCGGCACTGGGCACGCCGCGGGCCGACGAGCCCGCGCTCGCGGTCGTGGTCAACCCCGGGGTCGAGGTCGACGAGCTGAGCTTCGCGGAGCTACGCAAGATCATGCTGGGCGACCGCCAGTTCTGGACCTCGGGACAGCGCATCACGCTGATCGTCCGGGCGCCGGTCGCCGACGAGCGCACCGCGATGCTCGAGAGTATCTATCGCATGAGCGAGGCCCAGTTTCGGCAGTACTGGATCGCCAAGGTCTTCCGTGCAGAGGCCACCTCGGGCCCGCGCGTGGTGGTGTCGAACGACGAGGCGGTGGATCTGGTGGGAGTGATCGAGGGCGGGATCGCCGTCGTCGCTCTCTCCGACGTGCCCGAGGGGATCAAGGTCCTCCGCATCGACGGCAAGATGCCTCGAGAGCCGGGGTACCTGGGCGAGTAGTCGCGCCGCAGTTGCCGGCCGTCAGGGTGAGGTCTTGTCATCGCTGGTCCCTTTCCCAGTTGACGGGCTGCACACCGTTGCACCCAATCCGAACAGTCCAAGGGTTCGCCGTCGAAACGCGAGGCGAAGCCGAAGCGTNNCAGAAGAGCGACTGACCCTACCGGAAACGGGGTTCGCCGTCGAAACGCGAGGCGAAGCCGAAGCGTGAGACACCGAGACACGGTTCACGCGACAAAGGAGCGAAGCGACTTTGGAGCGGGAAACGGGGCTCGAACCCGCGACCCTCAGCTTGGGAAGCTGATGCTCTACCAACTGAGCTATTCCCGCTCAAACGCCGACGAGGTGTGGCCACCTGGGGCGTCCGTGATGTGTCCATCTCGATGCGCGTCTCACGGGAGTATAGCACTGCTCCGAGGGACCACTCGCTCTTCTCGATCCACGGTGCCCCAGCATATTCAAACTCAAGGGCAGACTTTGAAGTTGCGGGAAGACGATCAAGCGCTTGATTCGCCCGAGTACACCAAATCGACGACTCTCCGGATTGCGGCCTTCATCTCTCCCCTCAGGCGCTCCCGCTCGGGCGCCAGCAATCTCTCGAGTTCTTCGTCGGCCTCGTCCAAGCTCGCTTGCGTGTCCGCGGAATCGGAACGCTCCACCTCGTCAGCGATGCTCCTGCAACGCTCGATGATCCTGGCTAGCGTCTCGGCACCGCCGGTCTCTTCGGGCCATCCGAACGTCTCCGCATCTTCCTTCACGTATGACGCCCACGGCCACGGCACGGATGTCTGCCGGTGGATCACACCCGTCAGGCGGACGGTGCCGGCATCGACCACCTCCTGAGGTAGCTGGAACTCACGCTCCTCGGTGAGATTCACCGTGGCTCGGCTCGAGCTGTTGGCGAGCGAGCCTCTTACTTCCCTTCCATCCTCGAGCTGCGCGGAGACCGGCACGTAGAACTGTGTTCCGGCTTCACAGGCGAAGACGAGGTGGCCGTACCTGGACCGGTAATCGTCGGTCGTCATCCAGGTGTAATGGAACTGCGGGGTCTCGTCGGTTCGTTGGAGGAAGGTCGCCCTCCCCTCTTGATCCACGACCCTGTCCAGACCGGCACATGGATCGATGAAGAAAAGAAACGGCACACCCGGCGGCAAAAGCGGCAGGTGTTTGTACCAACTCTTGGCCCCGGAGACGAACGTGACCAAGGTGTCGATCTGGTCTTCGCTCGGCGGAGCCAACTGCCCGACGAAGGCACGGTATTCGTCCAGGGTCAACCGTGGAAGGTCGGCAACCGTTGGCAGCTGCTTCTCGAGAAGTCGTATGAACTGGTCATCCAGTAGGCCCGGTCGCGGTTCGTCGGCTCCCGCCTCCTTGGATCGCGCCAGACGACGGAGCCATTTGGGTAGTCGCACGCTTCACCCCCGATCGGTCGTTGCCTCGATAATACAATGGTGTTCTGCACCTCCGGAGTAACCACGCATAGAGGAGGGTCAACAACATGGCGAAACTGGTCGTCTGGCTTGTCATCTCACCTGCCATGTTGGTGTTGCCTGCGTTCGCAGCGGAATCGGTTCATACAGCTCATGTGGGCCCAGACCAGTGCTTCGAGACCGGCGAACCAACCAACGCTTTGCTCAAGAGGTGCTACCCGCAATGGCTCGACCGGGAGCAACGGTTCCTGGATGAC
>WVWW01000228.1:1102-1296 GCA_011773795.1 Acidobacteriota bacterium | reverse complement strand
GGAGCGTCCGCTCATGATTCCCATCGTTCTCCTCCTCTTCCCTCGACGACGCGGGGCCCGCGTCGTCGTTCCACGACAGAGGCCGGCACCTCGCGGCGCCGGCCCCGTCACGCCGATCCGGTGGTCCGGGGGCATGTCCCGGACCACCGTTCGGCCTCGATGCACGTTGCTATCGCCGGCTTACCACTCGGGTG
>WVWW01000228.1:0-1059 GCA_011773795.1 Acidobacteriota bacterium | reverse complement strand
ACAGCACGATTCGGTCGGACGGATTCTCCGTCAGCACCTGGTACGCCACGGCAGCAGCGTTCTCGCCGTCCCACGACGACGACTGGAACACGGTTCCGTCGAGCTCGCCGTTCATCACGAGCGGGTTGCCGAGGAACGTGTTGCCGATCGACGTGATGATCAGGTCGGCCGGATCGATGTCACGGGCCTTCAGCGCGTCGATGACGCCGGCGACCATCGTGTCGTCGGCGGCGTACACGCCCTGGATGTTCTCGGCGCCGACGGCCGTGATCATCTCGGACGCCGCGAGCTGCGACTCGTCCTTGTTCCAGTTGCCCGGCTGGCGGGCGAGGATCGTGACGTTCGGGCACTGCTCGTTGATGGTCTCCTCGAAGCCGTTCTCGCGGTCGATCGCCGTCGAGTTGCCGGTCAGGCCGTTCACCATGATGATGCCGATCTCCTCGCCACCGGCGAACTCACACATGAGCTCGGCCGAAGCCGCTCCCTGACCGTACGTGTCCGGCCCCGAGTAGGCAGCCGTGAGCGCCTGGTCCTCGGGGTTGACGTCGGAGTTCGTCACCGTGACCGGGATGCCGGCGGCGTGGGCGGCCTCGAGGCAGGGTCGAACGGTGTCACCGACGGCGGGCCACAGGATGATGAGATCCGGCTGGGCGGCAACCGCCACCTCGCACTCGCTCGCCTGCTTGTCGGCGTCGTACTGCGAGTTCGTGATCGTGAGGTTGAGACCGAGCTCGGCGGCCTTGGCCTCGAAGGGCGGCAGGTACGTGGTGCCATAGGGCTGGTCGTTGCCCTGCGGGAGCAGTGCGTAGACCTCGAAGGTCTCGTCACCGCCTGTTGCTGCGGTCGTCGGCGTGTCGCCGCCGGATGCTGCCGTCGTCGTCGTCTCGGCATCGTCCCCGCCACATGCGGCGACGATCATGGCGAAGACGGCGAGGAACGCAACGATCCTCGAGCGTCGTGTCGTCATATCGGTGGGTTTCCTTTCCTTTTGTTCGTCCGCCGGTTCTCCCGACGGAATGACAGGGTCTCAGCCTGCGGGCTGGGACCTCGAGCGACCTT
>WVWW01000115.1:2095-5188 GCA_011773795.1 Acidobacteriota bacterium | reverse complement strand
TCGTGGGCGGGATCGTCGACGTGGGGGTGGAGGTGATGACCGTCGTCGTGGTCGACGACACGGTCGGCTCCGGGCCCGTCGTGGCCCCCGAGCACGCGGTCACGACCATGCAGAAGGCGATCAGCAGGAGACGCGGCATGAGCGCATTGTGGCGGGGCGCGGCGATTACGCCGGCTCAGCCGCCCAGCGCCTCCATCATCGCCGTGCCCATGTCCGTCGGGGTCGGGGCGACCACGACGCCGGCCTCTCGCAGGGCTGCGATCTTGGCCTCGGCCGTGCCCTTGCCGCCCGAGATGATGGCGCCGGCGTGACCCATCCGCTTGCCGGGCGGCGCCGTCGTCCCGGCGATGAAGCCGGCGACCGGCTTGGTCATGTGCTCGGCGATGCAGGCGGCGGCCTCCTCCTCGGCGGTGCCCCCGATCTCGCCGATCATGATCACGCCCTCGGTCTCCGGGTCGTCGTTGAAGAGCCGCAGCGCATCGACGAAGTTGGTGCCGTTGACCGGATCGCCCCCGATGCCGATGGCGGTGGTCTGCCCGAGCCCTATCTGGGTGAGCTGATGCACGGCCTCGTAGGTGAGCGTGCCGGAGCGGCTCACCACACCGATCCGCCCGGGGGTGTGGATGTACCCCGGCATGATGCCGATCTTGCACTGTGCCGGCGTGATGACACCCGGGCAGTTCGGACCCACGAGACGCGTGGGCCGGTCCTGCAGATAGCGCTTGACGACGACCATGTCGGCGACCGGGATGCCTTCGGTGATGCAGACCACCAGCTCGATGCCGGCGTCCGCCGCCTCCATGATGGCGTCGGCCGCGAACGGGGGCGGCACATACACGACGCTGGCGTCGGCCCCGGTCGCAGCGACCGCATCCGCCACCGAACCGAAGATCGGCAGCTCGACCTCGTAGGTGTCGTCTCGGCCGGGCACACCCGAGTGGTCGGTCTCACCGGTGAAGACCTCGGTCGTGTCCTTCTTCGTCGGGTGGACCGCCGCCACCATCTGCGTCCCGTAGGCGATGGCCTTGTCGGTGTGAAAGGTGCCGGTTCTGCCGAGCCCCTGCACGAGGACCCTGGTGTCCTTGTCGATGAGCACGCTCACGCCACTGCCTCCACGATCTTCTGCGCCCCGTCCTTCATGTCGGAGGCGCTGACGACGTTGAGCCCCGATCGGTCGATGATCTGCTTGCCCAGCTCGACGTTGGTCCCTTCGAGGCGCACCACGAGCGGCACCTCGAGCCCCACCTCCTTCACGGCCTCGACGACGCCTTCGGCGATCGTGTCGCACTTCATGATGCCGCCGAAGATGTTGACGAAGATGCCCTTGACGTTGGGATCGGCGGTGATGATCTTGAACGCCTCGGTGACCTTGTCGGCGGTGGCGCCGCCGCCGACGTCGAGGAAGTTGGCGGGCTCCGCCCCGAAGTGCTTGATGATGTCCATGGTGGCCATGGCGAGGCCGGCACCGTTCACCATGCAGCCGATGGTGCCGTCGAGCTTGATGAAGCTGAGGCCGTGCTCGCTGGCCGCCATCTCGGCATCTTCCTCTTCGGAGTGATCACGCAGCTCGGCGACGTCGGGATGGCGGAACAGTGCGTTCGGCTCGAAGCTGATCTTGCCGTCGAGTGCCATGACCTGGCCGTCCGTCGTGACCACGAGCGGGTTGATCTCGACGAGGTCGGTGTCGAGCTCGACGGCCGCTTCTGCCAGTGCTGCGAAGAACTTCTTCCCGTTCCGCTCGGCCTGCCCTTCGAGGCCGAGTCCATCGGCGAGTTCCGCCGCCTGGAAGTCGAGCAGACCGAAGGCAGGGTCGATCTCGACGCGAAGGATCTTCTCCGGGGTCTCCTCGGCGACGATCTCGATCTCGGTGCCCCCTTCGGTCGAGGCCATGACGATGTTGCGCCAGACCGCCCGGTCGAGCAGCACGGACAGGTACAGCTCGCGGGCGATGTCGATGCCCTGCTCGATGTAGAGGCGATTGACCTGCTTGCCCTCGGGGCCGGTCTGCACGGTGACGAGCGTCGAATGGAGCATCTGATGGGCCAGATGCCGCACCGCCTCCTCGGCGGCCTCGATGCCACCCTCGATCCCGGCCGTCACGACGTTGACGCCGCCGACGTCGGGATGCTCCTTGAACCGGCCCTTGCCGCGGCCACCGGCATGGATCTGAGACTTCACGACCACCACCGGGTTGCCGGACTCCTCGATGAGCGGGCGTACCGCGGCCACTGCCTCGTCGACGGTCGTGGCGACACGACCCAGGGGTACCGGGATGCCTCGGGCGGCCATCAGTTCTTTGGCCTGGTACTCGTGGATCTTCACGCTTCCTCCGCAGATCGACGCCGTCGACATTCCACCAGAATCGGGCGACGACGACGAACCGGCCCTCCGGCGGTGTTCACTCCCCCTCGAAGACCCCGTCCACCCAAGCGGTGATCTCGTGCAGCGGCGTCCCGGGCGTGAAGATGGCCGCGATCCCCGCCTCCATGAGGGCCTCCTCGTCGTGCTCCGGGATGATGCCGCCGCCGAACACCACCACGTCACGGCCCTGCGCACGCACCAGCTCGGCGACCCGGGGAAAGAGCGTCATGTGAGCCCCAGAGAGCGAGGACAGGCCGACGGCGGCAACGTCCTCGGCGGCGGCGAGATCGGCGATCTGCTCCGGGGTCCGATGGAGGCCGGAGTAGATGACCTCGTACCCGGCGTCGCGCAACGCCCGCGCCACCACCTTGGCCCCACGATCGTGACCGTCGAGCCCTGGCTTGGCGATGAGAATCCGGGTCGGCATCGTCCGCGAGGTTACGGGATGACTCCGTGGTCCGCCGCATCGCCGACGACGTCACCCGAACGGTCGAACACCCACCGGCTGCGTCACGCCGCAGCCGGAGTTCAGACCTTTTCGAGGGGCGCCCAGGCCAACAGCAGCCGCTTCACCCCGGGGCCGTCGAAGGCGACGTATGCCTCGGCGTGGTCGCCTGCGCCCTCGACCCGCTGGATCACGCCATCACCCCAGTGGGCGTGCCTGACCCGGTCCCCGGGCCCCAGCCCGTCGGCATCGAGCGCCTCCTTGGCCAGCGACGTCGACTCGAGCAC
>WVWW01000115.1:1039-2056 GCA_011773795.1 Acidobacteriota bacterium | reverse complement strand
CGCCCCACAGATTGCGGCTCCACGCCCTCGTCATGTAGAGCCGTTCCATCGCGCGAGTGATCCCGACGTAACAGAGCCGTCGTTCCTCCTCGAGCTCTTTGGGATCCCCGAGCGAGCGCATGTGTGGGAACACCCCGTCCTCGCAGCCGGTCATGAACACGACGGGGAACTCGAGTCCCTTGGCGTTGTGCAGCGTCATGAGGGTCACTGAATGCTGTTCGTCCTCGAGCCCGTCGATGTCGGCGACCAGCGAGACGGCGCCGAGGAATTCCTCGATGCGGGCGAGCCCGCCGAGCTCGGCCCAATCCGCCTCGCCGTAGCTGACGGGACCCGTCTCCTCGAACTCGGAAGCGGCGGACACGAGCTCCTTGAGGTTCTCCTCGCGGCCCAGCGCCTCGATGGTGCGCTCGCTGCGGACCATGTCCATGTATCCGGTCACGTCGAGGATCGCCTCGAGGACCGCCCGTGGCCCGTCGACGCCCTTCTCCTGGAGGAAATCGATGAGGGTGACGAACTCGGCGATCGCCTTCTGCGCCCGGCTGGTGAGACGGCTGTTGTCATCGGCCATACGGAGCGCCTCTAGAAAGCCGATCCCATGCGATTCGGCGTACCGGTCGACGTGACCGACGCTCGTGTCGCCGATGGCCCGCTTCGGCGTGTTGATGATGCGACGCATCGATACGGTGTCATCGGGGTTCACGACGACTTTGAGGTAGGCGAGAATGTCCTTGACCTCGCGCCGGTCGTAGAACTTCATTCCGCCGATCACCTGGTACGGAATCCCGAACTTGACGAACAGCTCCTCGATCACGCGGCTCTGTGCGTTCGTGCGATAGAAGACGGCGATGTCGCTGAGCTGCAGGCCGCCCTTCTCGAGCGACGTGATCTCCTCGGCGACGAAGGCGGCCTCGTCGTGCTCGTCCTCGGCCTCGAAGAGCTGCACGAGCTCACCCTCGCCTGCGTCCGTCCACAGCCGCTTCGGCTTGCGAGTCGAGTTGTTGGCGATGACGGCGTTGG
>WVWW01000115.1:0-960 GCA_011773795.1 Acidobacteriota bacterium | reverse complement strand
GCGGTGGTCGGCGGTGAGCAGCTTCAGCAGCATGTACTGCGCGTGGTTCGTGTCCTGGTACTCGTCGACGAGGACGTAGCGGAACCGCTGTTGATAGTGCTCCAGGACCGCCGGAAAGGCCTGGAAGAGCTCGACGGTCAACATGATGATGTCGTCGAAGTCGACGGCGGAGGCCTCGACGAGACGCTGCTGGTAGAGGCGATAGACGTCCGACACCTTCTCGTGATAGAACCCCGACCCGTTCTGCTGGAACGTCTCGAAGTCGATGAGCTCGTTCTTGGCGTTCGAGATGGCAGCCTTGATCTGGCGCGGCGGGAACCGCTTGGGGTCCATGTCGAGATCGCGCACACAGAGGGTGATGAGCCGCAGTGAGTCCGCCTCGTCGTAGATCGAGAAGGCCGATCGGTAGCCCAGCCGGTGCGCTTCGCGACGCAGGATCCGGGAGCAGGCGCTGTGGAAGGTGGCCACCCACATGTCGTAGGCGACCCGTCCGACGAGTTCGGCGACTCGCTCCTTCATCTCCGATGCGGCCTTGTTGGTGAAGGTGATGGCGAGGATCTCGAACGGCGAAACGCCGCGATCGCGAATCAGGTGGGCGACCCGGCGGGTCAGCACGCGTGTCTTGCCGGAGCCCGCTCCGGCGACGACCAGGAGCGGCCCTTCGATCGACGCCACAGCCTCGCGCTGGGCAGGGTTCAGCTCCTCGAGGAGACCGGATTCGGGCATCCCACGATGATACCCATGGCTCGAGAAGCGGAACTACAGGCGTGTGGTTTCGACAGGAGTGGCCGCCGGGCGTGGCCTCAGGCAGGCGTCGCCCGGCGACGGGCCGCCTTGGCGACGAGGTGTTGGAGTGTGGCGGCGAGGGCGCCCTCGCGCAGATCCGACTTGTCGAGGTAGGCGTTGGCACCTGCGGCGAGCGCCCGTTTCTGGTCCTCGACTCCGGCTGCACCGGAGAGC
>WVWW01000087.1:7295-7528 GCA_011773795.1 Acidobacteriota bacterium | reverse complement strand
CAGCACCACGCGCGCCGCGCCGGGTTCGCGGATCAGCCGGCGGGCCAGCGCGAGGCCGAAACGGCGGACGGTCGGTGGATCGAGGGGTGCTTGACCCGCAACCGAGCGGATCCCGTCGGTCCCGAACAGACGCTTGCTCACCGCAGTCTCCGCTCCGATACGAGCACGGAAACTTCTCGACGGCCGACCGTCTTCATCGAAATGCGGGACATCTCCTCGATCGCCACATCGAC
>WVWW01000087.1:5243-7251 GCA_011773795.1 Acidobacteriota bacterium | reverse complement strand
AGCAAGGCCGGGGGCCCGGTCAACGTCACGGCCGTTTGCGCCGGAGTCACCGTGGTTTCGTAGACCTGGCCGATGGCCTCGATCGGCACTTCGCCGAACGTGCGCTCGACCGGGGCGACGTCGACGTCGACGCTGACCTTGACCGGCGTGGTTTCAACCACGCGCAGCGACACGTGCCCGGGCACGGCGGAGACCGTCGCGGTGAACGGCTCCGTGCGTTGGTCCAGCCGCACCGGTTGCGTGCTCAACGACCGGACCAACGCGAGTTGGCTGCGCGGTCCTTCGAGCGTCAACTTGTCCGGGGCGACCCGTGCGCCGTAGAACGCGTACCCCTGAGGCGGTTGGCCCAGGAACGTCACCTCGATCGGGAACTCGAGCTTGCCGCGGTCGTCGAGTTGCAGGTTCACGCTGGACGGATCGATGTAGTCCACTTCGACGCCGCGCGGAACGCCTGAAAGATCGGTTTTGGCCAATTGGACTTTTTGGTCGCCGGGCGGGAGGTCGGCCAACTCGACGGCCAACTCCATGCCCACGGGATTGACGCGCCGCATCACGCTCTCGGGACCGCGCAGCCGCACGGACACCGTGGGCCGCGGGGCCTCGAGCAGCGCGAGACTCTCGGGAACCTTCACGTCCAGAGGCACGTCGAAGTCCTGGACGATCCGCTTCTCGCCGGAAACGAAGACCCAGATCGCGAACGCCAGCGACAGGGCCAGGAGTTTGAGCGGCCAGTTGACCAGAACGCGGTCAAGCATCGCCGGCCTCGCGCGCCACCAGCGCCGGGGTGGACTTCTTCTCTTCCATTTGAGAGGCCAGTTCCTCCTCGAGGTGGTCTCGCAGCGTCTGCGCGTTGAGCCCTTCGATGATCTCGCCGCCGACGGCCAGCGCGATCCCCCCCGTTTCCTCGGAGACGATCACGGCCAGCGCGTCCGACTCTTCGGTGATGCCGATGGCGGCNNTTCTCGATCACCACGGCGCCGTCGTGAAGCGCCGAGCGGCGGATGAAGATGTTCATCATGAGGTCGTACGACACGAGCGCATCGAGTGCGATACCGGTCTCGCAGATCGTGCGCAGGCCCATGTCGCGGGCGATGACGATCAGCGCGCCGACGCGCTTGCTGGCCAGCGCCGCGGAGGCCAGCGTGACCTCGTCGATCAACCGGTGCTCGACGCGTTTGGGGAGGAACGCGCTGAACGGGTTCGTTCCCAAACTCGCCAGCGCCTGCCGGATCTGCTGCTGGAACAGGATCAACACCGCCAGCGGGATGTACAACAGCAGGTTGCCCAGCACGCTGTGGACCGCGTTGAGTTCGATCAGGCCGGGGCCGGTCATCACGTAGAGCAACACCAGGACGGCCATGGCCAGCAGGATGTTGACCGACCGCGTACCGCGGATCAGCAGCAGCAGTTGGTAGATCAGCAGCGCCAGGATGAGGATGTCGAACACCGCCCCGAGCGTCAACTCTTGTAAGTGCAGGGCTGTGTAAAGGCGTTCGAGCATTTGACGTCTAAGGTCAGCCGGCGCGCTGGGTGCTGCGAATGGCGTCGATCATCCGCACCACCCGTAATGTGGCACGAACGTCGTGGGCGCGCACCATGTGCGCCCCCTGAGCCGCGGCGAAGGCGGCGATCGCCAAGCTTCCCTCCAATCGGTCCTCCACGGGGAGGTCCAGAACGGCCCCGATGAACGACTTGCGCGACGCTCCGATCATGATCGGCCGTCCGATGCCAGCCAGTGCGGGCAATTCGTTGAGTAGCGTCATGTTGCCCGCCGCGGACTTGCCGAAGCCGATACCGGGGTCGATGAGAATCTTACCATCCGGCAGCCCTGCGGCGGCCGCCGTATCCGCGCAGTCGCGTAGAAAACCGCCGACCTCGGCGACAATGTCCTCGTAGCGCGTCTTGCGTTGCATCGTGCGCGGTTCACCGCGCATGTGCATCAGCACGACGGGCGTGCCGGTCTCGTGCAACAGCGGCAGCATCGCGCGGTCGCGCAGCGTCGAGATGT